>CAZGGF010000385.1:0-3658 GCA_964524715.1 uncultured Verrucomicrobiota bacterium
CGGCTGTTTCCGGTGTTGCTCCATGAACCGCATCGCGTGATCAGTCAGGTCGTCAATGATGTAGCCCTTGCCCGTGACGAGCCGGCCGTTGTGCTCCAGCGGCGCGTCGAAGTAGTCACCCCAATGCCCGGAGCAGAACCCGTAGAACTCGTCAAAACCCCGGCCGCGCGGATGATACGGATACTGCATGCCATTGTGCCACTTGCCAAACGCGCCGGTCACATAGCCAGCCGCCTTGAACGAGTCGGCAATGGTTTTTTCGGCGAGGTTCATCCGCTCGCCGCCGGTAGAGACGTTAAACACGCCACTGCGCGGGTGATAGCGCCCTGTCAAAAATTCCGCGCGCGTCGGCGAACAGACCGGGCAGACGTAGAAACGATCGAACATTGCACCGGCGCTCGCGAGCGAATCAATGTGCGGCGTGGCGAGGTTGGAGTTGCCATTGACGCTGAGATCGCCCCACCCCTGGTCGTCAGCCAGAATGATGAGAACGTTGGGTTTGCTCGTGGACGCACTCGCGCCAAAGACCGGGCTGCAAACAACTCCCAGCGCGCAGAGAATGACCAGCAAGTACTTCATGGTTTGGACTCCTTTCGGCGGAATCATTTTTCGCCTCCACAATGAACGTTGCCAAAGTCCATTCGAGAGGCCATTTGCCTAGTGTAACACGTAGTCCACCGCCGAAGTTGCAGGGAATTTCAATCGTTGGTCAGAAAGTGGCTCGCTGCTCGCGGCCGTCGCTCGGCCGGCTTCGTCACGCGCAGTGACGCGAACATTCGCCGCTGGTTTGCCGAGCAGCATCCGCGTGTCGAGCACGATGTGCTTGCAGCCGCGGTCGCCGGGTGTGTTGGCAAGTTGTGAATCCATGCATTTCGCCGGCAGATTCGGCGGGCTAAAGTTCTTCCAGAAGCCCAGGTAGCCACACGGAATCAGCCTCCACGCGTTGCCCTCGCGTTTCAACCACACCGCGCCCTCGACCTCCAACGGTCCTTCGCTGGCGCGAGCTTCGCCGGCATTGAGGTAGATGTAGTCGGGACATTTCACAAAATCCACACGTTTGCCACCGACGAGCGCACTGTAGGCGAGAATCTCGCCCGGTTTGATCGCGAGCCAGCCAAACGGCGGCAGTTCATAACTGCAGCCATCGCACTCGATCTTCCACGGTTTGTCGGCGTTGTAGTTCACATGAACCATCAGCCCGTGCGAGTAGCGCACGCGGACGCGACCGAGCTTCTGTGAGTCTTCCGCGAGAGCGCGGCTCGTCGGCACGAACCCGACGCCATTGTGATAATGAATGGTCGCGACTGTGTCGGCAAGATACTCGCGCTGCACGCCCTGCATGACGGCGTAGTAGTGGATGAACCGCGACAGCGGCGGCACATAGCCGTAGCCCAGAATGAGCATATGCCCATATGCGAGACTCGCCGAGACATAGCGGTAGAAGTCCAGCGGCGCGGCGCCACGACCGCCATCCGTATGCAGACCGGTGCGAACGTTCTGGCCGAAGAACGCACTCGGCGCGTAACCCATCATCATGCCGTGCTCGAACGGATGAATCTTCAGCAGATCGAAATCCACCAACGGCGGCAGGTCGGGCGCGGGTTTAGATGCCACCAACGTCGCGTAGTCCATGTCGCATGCGCCGCCATAAAGCCATCGGGAGATGCCTTCGCTAACGGTCGAGCCATACCACTTGCGGGCTTCGAGGATGCAGTCGCCGTTCGCGATCACCTGTGGCCGCGCCATGCCCGCGCCTTCGACGCCGGCCTCGTAATCCAGCGCGGTCAGGTCGCGGTTGGTGTGCACGTCGAGGTAAACGCAGTCGGCCGGATAGTGCTGTCTGACCTTCTGCCCCGTCATCTTCACGAGCAGCGGCATGGCGTTGGGCTTCGCGGCGAAGTTGCCAAACCATGCATCGCGGAAATCGCCCTCCGCCGTCAGCGAAACCTTGTTTTCATCGAACCACTCGTTGCCGGGCCAATAATCGGTCGAATCAATGTAGAAACCGAACAGGTAACCCAGCGACTTGATGGCGCGGCGAAAATCCTGCACCTGTGGAATCGTAAACTTCGGATGCGGCCGCCAACGGCCTGCAAAACCCTCCGAGTAGTCGTCACACAACACACCGGCGAAGTCGCAGGCGATCAAGCGGTCAATCCCGTGGCGCTTCAGCGTCGCGTAGAAATTTTGCGTCCACGCGCGGCCCATGAAGAACGCATATGGCGCGAGCCGTTCCCGATTCGGCGAGACACGATTGCGCGCGTTGGGCAGCGTGTCGGCGAACTCCCGCGAGACCGTGACCAGCACGCGTTCACGCAAATCGTTTCGGCGGCCGTTGGTAAGCGGCGTATAGACCGTCCCCTTGAACAAGCCGATCCGATCATTGGCCGGCGGCGTCACGGTCGCGTTTACGCTGGAGAAATCGCTGTGATACCAGTCCGGCAAAACCGAGACGAACAAGCCACCTGCGCAAGCGATCCACGGCCCCGGTTTGCGGCCCATCATGAGGTAAGGCACTTCGATGCCGCGGGGGTTGGGCAGACCGGCGACATGGCCGAGCATGACGCCAGCCGCAGTGCCACCGGCACACGTCATGTCCACAATCAGACTGCGCCCTCGAAGCGAGTAACTGGCCGTCCATTCAACGCAGTTCGTCCCGTGCTGCATCCGCCAACGCGCCGACAGTCTCCCGCCCTTCAACTGCGACGACACCAACTTCGCCTCGCCGGGCGTAGGCAGACGCTCACCTTCTCCAAAATCAAGCGACATGCCGCCGCCGTCCAGAGGACGAAACAGCGGGCCGTTATCCCATTGCGCCGTGACTCCATTTAGAAAGCCCTCAGCAAGCCGCACACAGAAGCGCAGCGTGCCGCCCTGCCCCTCCGAGAGAAACTCCGCGCCACCATCCAGCGCTTTCGCGTTGACCTTCACATTCTTGGGCGGCGTCGGCAGCATGCCGTCGTCAGAAGCCGGGAAGACGGACCGCTTGGACTTGTCGAGTTTGGCGAACGGCCTGCGGTTTTGCTGATAAAACGTCAGCGATTCGAGATAAACGCTTCGCTCCGCGGGTGCGTTGTCGTGCTCCATCGTCAACGCCACGAGCTTCATTGGGAACCGCGCGCGGGCGGCCGATTTTGAGTCGAGCACACCGTGTAGCAGATTCCAGTAACACGAGTTGAGCGGGCCAAGGTCCAACTCGAACTCGCGCCCGCCCGCATCTTCCAGCAGTGCAACAAACCGCGGATGCCGATCCTTGTAGCGGTCGAACGCGCCGTAGAGCCAGAGATTCGCCGCGTCAAATTTCTCGGGGATCACCACGGGCTGTGGCGGACGCAACACGATGACGGAATTTCTGCCGCCCCCGGCATAGTTGAGCTTCGCCACCTGCTTGCGCCAGAGCAAGTGTTCCACCGATGTAGCCAGCGCCACCTTCGCATCGCCCAGCACATTCACCTTCCAGCCGTGCAAATCCTCAAATCCAACCTGGGCCGGTGGCGATTCCTTGCGGCCCGACCAGACGATTTCGTAAGCGCGGTCGCCCGGCTTGGCATTGGCCGCCAGTTTTGTTTCCACCGGTGCCTCGCGAATCGCCGCGCCTTTTTGCGCGTCGCGCCGCAAACGCTCCACGTCAGCCGCCTTCATCACACCAAGCATCACG
>CAZGGF010000386.1:0-29478 GCA_964524715.1 uncultured Verrucomicrobiota bacterium
ATTACTCTTTTCAATTTGGGTACATATATAAGAACTACCCTTCCGGCAAGGTGATGTCCTTCACGTGTGATTTTTTTTTCCGGGAATCCGCTCGCTACAGATAACTGGTCGCTCGTGTATTTGTTTTTTTTTTTCAAGCAGACGACGGCATCCGAGATCTGATCGTGACTGGAGTTCCAGACGTGTGCTCTTCCGATCTTCCTGCGGGCAGTTCGAACGTGCCGCCGTCTTCCCACTCCCAGCCGTTGATACCCTCCTGCTTGTGCTTGCCGAACACCTTCGCCGAGCGCGTCGCGCCGATCCGCACGGAGAAGTTGCGGATGCCGGGCCGATCATTCGGAAAATCCTTGCTGCGCACCCACAACCGCCAGCGCCCCGCCTTCGGCAACTCAATCGCGCCTGCCGCCGGCGCGGGCCGGTCCTTGGCCCCCGACCAGAGGAACTCGCGCACGCCCTGAGTCTCGCGCACACTTTGCCAGCCGCCGATGGTCTCCAGGTTTTCTGCCTCGATCAACAACGTCGTCGCACCTGCGGTCAGCGGGAATACCGCGACAGCCAACGCCAGCCAAACTGCGGTACGGATTTGATGTGCACAATCTGTTCTCATATATCGCATCCGCCACGATACTGAATCGCCCATCCCCGAACATCAAGCCGTTGCGGTACGTCGGGCTGCGAAGCTTCCGCCATCGGCCCCCCCTTGGTGTCCTGCCCTCAGGCGGCGTCGAAAGGTGATGATCTGGCGGATACGATGCTGCGAAGAGATGTCATGGGCTGTAACCTTTCCTCTTCAACACGTCAGGCATCAGTGGCATGATATGTGTAGACTGCGATGGTTGCTGATTCATCAACTCCGCCGCCGATTCCACGCTCGCGTGAGGCGCAAGGCGCCGTTTTTCGAACGACGCGATGGACGCAAGTCGGCATGGCGAAGATGGATTCGGAGGACGGACGCAAGGCGCTTGCTGATCTTTGCAGCGTGTATTACGAGCCTGTGGCAGAGTTTCTCCGATGTGAGCTTCGCGATGCGGATGCAGCGCGGGAAATGACACATGAGTTCTTTGCGCACGTTTTAGCCGGCAACGCGATCGCCAGCGCCGATCGGGAGCGCGGACGTTTTCGTTCGTATATGCTGGGCGCAGTGAAACACTTTCTCTCCCATCATCGGGAGGCTGCGCGGCGGCTCAAACGCGGCGGTGGAGTGGGATGCGTGTCCCTGGATGATCAGGATGCCGCCGAGGCGCAGTCGGTGCCAGACGCAAGGGTGCTGGCTCCCGACGCGGCTTTTGACCGGCAATGGGCACTGACCGTGTTGGCGCGCGCCTTGGAGGCATTGCGGCTGGAATGTGCCGAGGAGGGGCGTGGGGCTTTCTTTGAGCAGGTTAAACCATGGCTTACCGGGGATGCGGCGCATGGCGACCAAACAGCGTTGGCGGCAAGCAGCGGATTGAACCCCGTCGCGCTGAAGGTCGCGGTGCATCGCATGAAGAACCGGTTTCGCCAGTTGGTGAAGGAAGAAGTGGCGGGCACGCTGGATGATCCCGGTCAGGTCGAAACCGAGATGCAAGTGTTGTTTGCCGCGTTGGGAGGCTGAAAATACTTTGTAACCAGTCTTCGTTTCCACGTCAGGACACCGGCATGAGCGAACCCTCTTCAGTTGCGAACGTGTGCCCGAAGTGCGGCGCGGTGTTGCCAGTAGCGGCCACGGCGGGTCTTTGCCCTCGCTGCCTGATGGCGGAGGCGATGGCGCCTACGAAGCCCGATGCGGGAGCTGCCGCGCCCCGGAAACCACTTTCGCCATTGGAGCTGGCACCACATTTCCCGCAACTGGAGATTCTCGAATACCTTGGGCGCGGAGGCATGGGTGTGGTTTACAAGGCGCGGCAGAAGAACCTCAACCGTTTTGTCGCGCTCAAGTTGCTCGCCCCCGAACGTGTGGGAGATCCGAAGTTCGCCGAGCGGTTCACTCACGAGGCGCGGGCGCTTGCGGCGTTGAATCACCCGAACATCGTCACGGTTTATGATTTTGGCCAGGCGGGTGGTTTCTACTACTTGCTGATGGAATTTGTGGACGGCGTGAACTTGCGTCAGGCAATGAAGGCGGCCCGTTTCACGCCGGAACAAGCACTGGCCATCGTGCCGCCTGTATGCGAGGCGCTGCAATACGCCCACGAGCACGGCATCGTTCATCGCGACATCAAACCGGAGAACCTGCTTCTCGACAAGGAAGGCCGTGTGAAGATCGCCGACTTCGGCATTGCCAAGATGCTTCATGCCGGGGACTCGGATGTCGGTGTCGCGGACAGCCAGCCCGTTGGCACGCCGCAATACATGGCCCCGGAGCAGAAGGCGCGCTGCGTTACGGATCATCGCGCGGACATCTATTCGCTCGGCGTGGTGCTCTACGAATTACTGACCGGCGAATTGCCCGGACGACCCATCGAACCCCCGTCGCGAAAAGTGCAGATTGATGTGCGATTGGATGAAATCGTCTTGCGCGCGCTGGAGAAAGAACCCGAGCGTCGCTATCAGCAAGTCAGCGAGGTCAAGACAATGGTGGAGACTGTCACAGCGTCGCAATCATCCCGCGGCGCGAGCGCCGCACCCAGCGCAGCAGCAACGATTCCACGAAGATACGTGCTTTTGTTGACTGTGTGTATTGCTGCCGTCGTCGCGCTCGCGGGCCTGTTATATTGGGGGCCGTGGCGGTCGTCCGACTCCGCGGGCACGACCTTTCCCAAGGAATTGCCGGCCAATGGCGCCGCATGGTCGCACGCGATCAATCTCATGCCGCTGATTGATCTGGAGCAAGACTGCATGGAGGGACAGTGGACTCGGGAGAATGGCACTCTGGTTTCGGACGCGACCAAGGGCGCCCGCGTCCGGATCCCATTTCAGCCGCCGGAGGAATACGACATGCGTGTTAGCTTCAGCAGGCTGGAGGGAGAACGTCATGCAGCGCTGATTCTCTCAAAATCAGGGCAGGCTTTCACCTGGCAACTGGGTAAACTTCACAACACCATTTTCGCGTTCTTGCACGTTTTTAATCCCAACGGGAAGAATCCAACCATAACGAGAGTATCCAACGCCCTGGAGAACAATCGCCGCCACACGACCGTCGTCACTGTTCGCAACCACGGTTTCGCGGGCTATCTGGATGGCAAACTGATCACCCAGTGGAAGACCGACTATAAAGACGTCAGCATGGAAAAAGTCTTCAGCTTGATAGACAACCGGCTGCTTGGAGTTGGCAGCTTCGAAAGCCCGACGAAGTTCTACAGTGTCGAACTGCTTGAAATCACCGGGAAGGGCCGGGCGGTGCCGCGCGCTGAGATTGCCGCAGCAGGACGCGAGTCTGACAAACTCACGACAGGTCTTGGCGATGTGCCATCGACCGCTCCGGCATTTGCGCAGGAGCCGTCATCCACGATGTTGAAACTGCCTGCGTCACTCGGCCACGACATCGGCGCACCGTTTCTGGAAATACCGAAGCCGCAAGCGATGTTGATGGGCTTCAAGGTCAGCTTCGGAAAGGAGAACAATCAAACGGTGGTGAAATCGTTGCAACCGATCTACCGCGCGGGGATGAAACGATTTCTTGGCGCAGAGCAGGGCGAAGTACAAGAGCCGACACGCACAGTGGAGGCCAGGTCCGGCTACGCAGTCGGAGGACTGAATGGGACGGGGATCATGTGTCTCAACGGCTTCGAGGTGGAGTTCATGAAGGTGGAGGGCGGCGGTCTGGACGTTCATCACAGTTACACGAGCGACTGGCTGGGAGGCAAGAACAACGCACGCAACGCGGTGAAGCTCGCGGCGACGGGCAAGCCTGTCGTCGGTGTTTTTGGCCGGAGCGATACGGTAGTGCGTGCGCTCGGTCTGGTGGAGGCCGGGTCGGTGTTTGAGCCGGGTGCCGTAGAGGCACGCATGACGAGTGCAGCAGCTTGGCCCGGCGCGGTGCGGTTGTTGCCGCTGATTGATCCGGCCCGGGATGCGGTGCTGGGACGATGGAAGATACGCGATGGCGCGCTGGTCTGTGCGGACGAGATGCAAGCGGCGCGACTGCAAATTCCCTACGAACCGCCGGAGGAATATGATTTTCGCATCGTCTTTACACGCATCGAAGGCGAGCAGCCGGTCGGGCAGTTGTTCTCTCAGGATGACAAGCCCGCTCTGTGGGTCATGGGGCACTGGTGCAACAGTTGTTTCGGCTTCGAGATGGTCAAGAACCGAACGGCAAACAACAATCCGCTGACGGTCTGGACGCCGCATTGTCTGGCGAACAATCGCGTTTATGCGTCAGTGCTGCAGGTGCGCAAAACCGGTGTGCGGGCATTCCTGGACGGGCGATTGGTGAACGAGTGGAAAACCAACTTCAACGACGCCGGCCGGCAGAAACTATGGAAGCTCCCGAACGAACGGGCGCTGGGATTGGTCAGTGATCGCGCCACAACCGCCTTTCATTCCGTTGACGTGCTCGAGATCACGGGCAAGGGCAAGATTATGAACATTCTGCCGAAAGTCGTCTTGAAAAGTGTCACGTATTGCGGCGGTACGACTCGTGCAAGGGACGACGGCGGCGGATTCCATGATAGGGCGCACTGGCAGGATAAGCCTCGGCACCGGTATCCATATTTCTACTGCGCCGGGCAGACTTTTGGTATCGCGAAGGCAAGCTGGCTGATATCAGGCGCGAAGCTGGAAGGGCCGTTCTTGGTGCGAGGAAACATCAGCGAGAACATCAAGATTCTCGAAAGCAAGGCGCTATCAAAGGCGACCGATGCGGGAATCGAAATCGAGGTGGTCAATCCCTCAACGGATGCCAGACCGTTCCCAGCGCGGACGCGATTCACCAACATGTTCGACATTTGCTGGGAGATTTCGTGGGATGGTGGCAAGTCGTGGTATGACGCCGGAACAAGCAGCAACCCCATCCACGTGAGCCTCGATAGCATACAGCCCTGAGCCGCTGCGTAACGAGTCTCCCATCTCCGTCTCTACCGCACAAATTGTTTGTAGAACATCACCGCGGAGATGATGAAACCGATGGCGGTGATGATCTGGCGGACGCGGGATTGGGGAATGCGTTGGGAGAAGTGCGCGCCGAGGAAGTAGCCGACCAGCGCGCCGCCGGTCATGACGATCGCCTTCGGCCACTCAATCAGGCCGGCCCAGATGAACCAGGCGGCGGCGACGAGGTTGATGAGCGAACCCAGGATGGTCTTGAGCGCGTTCATCTCGTGGATGTCGGTCAGGCCGAGGAAGCCCAGCGAGGCAAGCATGAGGATGCCGATGCCCGCGCCGAAGTAGCCGCCGTAGAGCGCGACGAAAAACTGGAACAGAACCGCCGCCCAAACGGTGTGATGGTGCGGCGAGATGGGGCCGCCTTTGTCGGAGAGGCCGGCGAACCGGCGGAACGGCCCCTGTGCCAAAAACAGGATCGTCGCGAACAGCAACAGGAACGGCACCATGTTCGCGAAAATCTTTTCCCCGGTGCAGGTGAGCAGAATACCGCCGAGCAGACCGCCGATCAGGCTCACCGGCACAAACCGTCGCAGCCATGGCCGCACGGCTGCGATTTGCCGGCGGTAGCCGAACAGACTGCCAGCGGTGCCGATGACCAGCGCCAGCGTGCTGGTGGCGTTGGCAACGGTAGCCGGCGTGCCGACGAGCAGCAACGTCGGGAACGTCAGCATGGTTCCTCCGCCCGCGACGGCGTTGACCGCGCCCGCGATGGCGGCGGCCGCAGTCAGAGTGATGGTGTCTATGGCGGTCATGGATTACTGAGAATCTGGCGGATTTGGCGCAGAAGGCAAGGAAACAACCTCACGGCGATTTCCTGGAAGGCGGCGTTCCCGACGGCGAGGACTTTGCGCCGGGCGTCACCAGCTTCATGAGAGCCCGCGTGGTCTCGTTGGAGAGATTGACCCCGCAAACCACACGAAAGCCAATGTCCCCGCTGCCGTATGAGTAAAGGCACGGCCAGCGCCGGGCGCAGCGCGCGTCGAATGGGAGGCTTCTGTAACTGCCGCCCTTGAGCACCCGGCCCTTGCTCCGGGTGTAGTCCGCGCAAAAATCCGCTGCAGCGCCGCTGGCGTCCCACGCGTCAAGGCAGAGTTCGCGGACATTGCCCAGCATATCGGCCAGGCCGAAACTGTTCCGGCCCCGCATGCCGAAAGCATCCACCGGGGACGTTGATTTCGCGCCGCCGCTGACTTCTCGCCAGTTCAGCCGGTCACTGCCATCTGCTGGCGAATTACCCCACCAGAACATCGTCCCCTGCTGTCGGGCCCGGCAGGCGTATTCCCACTCGGCTTCCGACGGCAGACGATAGATGCAGCGCTCTGGCAGACGGTTCGTACGTTGCTCCTTCTTGGTGAGCCATTCGCAGAACACCACGGTGTCACTCCACGTAACCCACGCCATCGGACAATCTTCCGGCCTTTTTTCGGGATAGGAGTCCAACACCGCCAAACCCGTGACCGCATCCGACTGGTAGTGGGAGTCGCTGACAAACTGCCGCCACTGGTCCACCGTTACCTCGGTTCTGCCAATCCAGAAACCGTTGCGAATCTGCGAGCGACGAGGCTGCTGGCCTTCGTTCTCCACTTGTGTTTCCGTCGCACCCATGGCCCTGGCTTGTGCCCGCTCCTCCGGCGTGCTGCCGATCATGAACTCGCCTGCCGGGATGAAGACCATTTCCGCGCCGGTGGAGTTGGTGAAGATTGAGCCGGGCTGCCTCAAGGTGGAAGAGGGAACGGAGTGTTGGGGCGTTGGAGTGGTGGAGTTCGTGGAAGAAGATTTGCGCCACGGCCACCAGCACAGCAAACCCGCAAACACGACGGCCAACGTAACGGCGACAACCTGTTTCAGGTTCCGTTTCCTTGGTTGTGGATCAACAACGGCCATGAACTGGTTCTCGTCCGACAACGATCTGTGACACGATTTCCCAATGCCCGACTGGATGCACTCTAGCGCGCTGGCACGGCGGGTCAAGCGCCGCGAATTTTCCGCCGGAAATCCATCATCCGATTGCTCGCCCCTTGCTTGACGGTCTTGACCGCGTGCCGGTAGAGTGCGCGCCGTATGGTGATCCTTGGATTGAGCGGAGCCGGTGGACACGACCCCAGTGCGGTGCTCGTGGTGGACGGCAAGGTTGTCGCAGCCGCCGAGGAGGAAAGATTCAACCGGATCAAGCACTCGAAGAACCTCCAACCGCGGATGGCGGCGCGATGGTGTCTGGAGTCTGCCGGCATCGAACCGTCGAAAGTGCACGTGGTCGCCTGCCCGTTTGCGAAAATCCCGCTCTTCAATTCCCCGGCACGCTGGCAATTTGCGTTGCGCCACGGGTATGCGCCGGCCGAAGCGTTGGCGGCGGTGTTCGATGGCAACCGTCGTTACCGGCAGGATATCCAGAATTTACAGGAGATGCTGCCTCAGATCGGCATTCAGCCGTCGAACGTCCGCATCATGAAGTTCCAGCATCATCTGGCCCACGCGGCGTCGGCGTTCTACGGGTCGGGCTGCGAGCGCGCGGCGGTCATGAGTCTTCACGGCAACGGCGAGTATGCCGCTGAATGGCTTGGTTACGGTGACGAGCACGGTTTGCACCGGATCAAGGAATGGTATGCGCCCGACTCGCTCGGCGGTTTTTACGGTGCCGTTGCGGAGTATCTCGGTTTCGAGATGCTCGATGGCGAGGCGCAGGTCATGGCAATGGCTGCGTGCGGCAACCCGAACCGTTGGGATATTTCACGATGCCTTTGCTGGGGCACGGGTGATTTTCGCGTCAACAACGAACTGGTAAACGTCGTCGGCGCGCGGCGCTACCACGATGAGCAGGGCCGGGACTGTTCATTCTCGCCGGAGTTGGTGAAGCTGTGGGGACCACCGCGGACGAGCGACGACGCGGAGGAACCCTACATCCACATTGCGGCGTCAACGCAGCGGGCGTTGGAAGAAGCGGCAATCTCGCTGGTGCAGCATCATCTGGCCGGAAAAATCGCGGAAACGAAGCGGCTTTGTTTCGCTGGCGGCGTGGCATTCAACGCGCAACTCAACCGCCGTCTGGCGAGCGAAGCCGGCGCACAAGAACTGTTCATCCCGCCCGGGGCCGGGGCTTGCGGTGCGACACTCGGGGCGGCAATGCTTGCGGCCAGGAACGTTGGAGACAAGGTAAAGCCTCCGGAACACGCCTGTCTCGGACCGGGTTACGACGACGGACAAGTGCGTAACACATTGGAAACACGACGTGTTGCGTTTGAACAGCCGGCATCCATTACTGAGGCAGCAGCCGGGCTGTTGGCACGGGGTGAACTGGTGGCATGGTTCCAAGGACGGATGGAGTTTGGTCCGCGTGCGCTCGGCAATCGCAGCGTCCTTGGCAACCCGGTGATCCCCGGCATCGCCCGCCGGGTCAACGCGCAGATTGGGCGGCGCGAGCGATGGCAGCCGTTCGGCCTGTCGGTGCTGGACTGGGCTGCGCCGGAGGTGTTCCAGTCGACGTATCCATCGCCGTGGATGACACTTGCGCTGGAAGTGACGCCGCTCTGGCGGGAACGCATCGGGGATGTCATACAGGCCAATGGCATTGCGCGGGCACAGATTGTCAGTGAGCAGACCCGGCCCCAGCTTTACGAGCTCATGCGTCAGTTCTACGCGCGAACCGGGGTGCCGGTATTGCTGAACACATCGTTCAACCGCCAGGGCGAGCCGATTGTCTGCTCGCCGGATGACGCGCTGACGGTCTTTTTCGGCAGTGACGTGCAGTATCTGGCGATGGAACGCTTCCTGGTCAGGAAAACCATCGCGGAGTCGTAGTTGACGCGAAACACGGCTTGCCTTGCTCGCGCGGCATTATTATCTTCGCAGCCTGATGAAAACGTATTCTATTGCAGTTCTTCCCGGTGACGGCACGGGTCCTGAAGTGGTGCGCGAAGGCATCAAGGTGGCTGAGGTCGCCGCAAAGAAATTTGGTTTCAAACTCGACTGGCATCCCTACGACTTTGGCGGCGAGCGCTACCTGAAGACGGGCGAGGTGTTGCCCGACAGCGCCATCGAGGAATTCCGGCGCTACAAGACCATCTTCCTTGGCGCCGTCGGCCATCCGAAGGTGAAGCCCGGTATCTTGGAGAAGGGTCTCTTACTGCGGCTGCGCTTCGAGCTGGAGCAATACATCAATCTCCGCCCCGTGAAACTGTTCCGCGCCGATGACTGTCCGTTGAAGGACAAAGGCCCGGAGCACGTGGACTTCGTCGTCGTCCGCGAGAACTGCGAAGGCATCTACACCGGCACCGGCGGTTCTGTTTTCAAAGGCACGCCGAACGAGGTTGCCATTCAGGACTCAGTCAACACCCGGCGCGGCGTTGACCGCTGCCTCAAGTACGCGTTTGATCTTGCCGCCAAGCGCCACGTGGGCAAACCGTGGAAGGGCTTGAAGCCCGAGGACGTCGCCGCCGGCAAGACGGCGCAGCTCATGCTCTGCGGAAAGACCAACGTACTCACCTATGCCTTTGACCTCTGGGAGCGGGCATTCCACGAGATGGGCGCGGGCTACCCGACCGTCAAGCTCGACTACGCCCACGTGGATGCCACCTGCATGTGGTTTGTGAAGAACCCGGAGTGGTTCGATGTGATCGTCACCGACAACATGTTCGGCGACATCATCACCGACCTCGCTGCGATCATCCAGGGAGGCCTTGGCGTTGCCGCAGGCGGCAACATCAATCCCAACGGCTGCTCGATGTTCGAGCCGATGGGTGGCAGTGCCCCGAAATACACCAATCAGAATGTCATCAATCCGCTGGCGG
Organism: uncultured Verrucomicrobiota bacterium; assembly: GCA_964524715.1. GTDB lineage: Bacteria > Verrucomicrobiota > Verrucomicrobiia > CAIQCK01 > CAIQCK01 > CAIQCK01. The sequence continues at coordinate 9,810 of CAZGGF010000386.1, forward strand.
CCATCAACGCGGGCGCATTGTTGCTTGATTTCCTTGGTGAGGGTGCCGCCGCGAAAGCCATTGAAAACTCCGTCATTCAGGTCGTAAACACGAAATTGAAATCGCTTGCCGCCGGCAGGATGGGTTATACTACGACGCAAGTGGGCGATCTGGTGGCTCAGATGATTGCATGAAACAATGGGTGTGCATGTTGGTGGCGTTGACTGCGTGGGCGGAGCTTCGCGCCGCCGATAGCACGAACGCGCCATCGCGTGAAGCGACGGCATCCGCCGCCAGCGTTGAGTTCGTGCCCAATTCCAAGGACTCGGCGGCCGAGGTCCTTGGCTTGCGCCGCATCCAGAACATGCTGGCCAAGCGGCCGTCCGATGACAGCGGCGATGCCCTGCGCGACTGGCTCGTGACGGTCGTGGTTCGCTGCGAACAATTCCTCACTGACCAACCCCGCAGTTCGCATATTGCCGAGCTGCGTGCGTTGAACGCGCAATGCCGAATGGAATTGTCCGTCCTGACCAGCGATCAGACCGAGCGAGACCGGGCCTTGAAGCTGGCCCGCCAGGCGCTCGCCAAGAACGACCGCGGCCCGGGCGCAGCGCGCGCGCGACTCGTGCTGGCCCGTGCGGCTTGGCCGGAGGATTTGGCAACGGTTATCGAACAGACTCGATTGATCATCCGCGATTTCTCCGACCAGTCTTTTGCCGCGGAGGCGTTCTGGCTGCAGGCGCGCGCGCAACAGCGCAAAGGCGACGAACGCGCAGTGCGCGAGGCGGCCATCGGACTCTTTGGAGCGTTTCCAAATTCTCCGCAAGCGGTGCAGGCGCGCTCTTTACTCCGCCAACTGGGCCTCGTGGCGCGACCGGCGCCGCTGATGACCGTGACCACCACGGATGGCAAGACAATCGATCTCGATGATCTGCGAGGCCAGGCGTTGGTGCTGGATTTCTGGACTACTGCCACGCTGTCGGCGAGCGAGAACACGGACGTTCTGCGCCGGTTGTTCGAGGTTCGCCACGACAGCGGCCTGCTCATTGTTGGGGTCAATTTTGACACCGACCGGGCGGCGTTCGACAAGGCTTGCGCTGCAAGTCCGACACCATGGCCGCAAGTGTTTGCCAATGACCCGGCCAACGCGAAACTTTTGGAAGTTTTCCCATCAATGATCGCGCCCACGCGGTTGCTGGTGGATCCGTTCGGCCTCGTGGCGCGCGTCGCCGTCCATCCAACGGAGATCGAACCGTTAATGAAGCGATGGCAGTCCATCGGCGCGCTCGCGTCGTCAGGGGTTCCGCCGGTGAGGCCCGTCCCGGCAGCCAAGCCGGTTGTTCGCACCGCTTCAAGAAGATCGCTGGCCGTCAGCAAGAGAGAAACACCCAAACCCGCTGTGGAGGAGAAGCACAGCGTCACTGCAAGACATTCGTCGAAGCAGACCACTCCCCCTCCGAAGAAACAGGTGGCTGTCGCGCCTGTTCCGTCATCGCCAATGCCGGCTCCACCACCGCCGTCAGCTGCGCCGCAGCCGACACACGTTGAAATCGGTGGCGTTCTCTACGCCAAGCCGCTAAGTGAGGCGACCAATGCTGTCCCAGCCAAGACAATTCAACCTGTTGAAAAGGTTGCAGCGCCTGCCATGGTTGCTGTTGCCAAACCATCGGCGCCGGCCGCGAAACCTCTCGTCGGCGGGGACCAGGCTGCAAAACTCAACCGGCCGGCAACGATCACTCCCAGTGAGCCGGTCAAGCCGCCGGCCGATGTTTCTACGCCCAAGATTGTGCCGCTCATGGCCAAGCGTTCCGGTGATGAGAAGCCGGCGAAGCTTGACCGGCCGGATGTCGTTGTCACCAAAAAGCCCGACAGTGAGCCGACGCCCCGGCCAATGCCGTCCGCTCCGTCGGCACCGGCGCCGCAGCCGACACACATTGAAATCGGCGGCGTTCTCTATGCCAAACCGTTGAATACGGCGACCAATGCCCTTCCGGTGGATTCCACCAAGCCGGCAGTGAAGGTTACAGCGCCGATCATGGTTGCTGTTGCCAAGCCATCGGCGCCGGTCGCGAAACCGTTCGCCACTGTGGATAAACCCTCGAAGCTTGGCCGGCCGGCAGTGACCGTTCCCGGTGAACCGGCCCAACCGTCGGCCGATATTACCGCCGCGAAACCCGCGAGCGAGGCTGCGCCCCAGCCAATGCCACCCGCGCCACAACCGGCGCAAATTGAAATTGGTGGCACGCTTTTCGCCAAGCCGGTGAGCGTGGCGACCAATGCTCCCCCGGCGGTGGCCGCCCAACCAGATGCGGAAGCCAAAACGCCGATTGTGGTTGCAGCCGCCAAGCCGCCATCGCCATCTGCGAAATCGTTTGCTGGCGCGGAGAAACCCGCAAAAATCAGCCGGCCACACACGACAGCTCCCAGCGAGTCAGCCAAACCGCCGGCTGATGTCACCGCGAAGTCGTCGCCCGCGTCAAAGCAATCCGGTGACGAGAAGCCGGCAAAGCAAAGCCGGGCGACTGTCGTTGCTTCCAAGAAGCCCGCCGGTGAGGCAGCGCCCAAAGCGCGACCCAGTTCCGGTTCTTCGAGTGCAAAGGCAAAACTCAAGACCGATATCGCCGAGAGTCTTGCAACAATGCCGGACATCTCGGAAGCCGACCGCAAGGCCGCCCTGATGGACGCGGCCAAGCGGATCCTCAAGTCCGAGGAAGAACTGATCTCGTGGTCAGAATTGGAAATGCTTTTCACCACCAAGAAACCCGCCAGCACCGAGGGCTCCATGGTTTGGTATCAAGACGTGGCGGATCGTTGCCAACAGTTCATCAAGGATTACCCGAACAGTTCCCACGTCAACCTCGTGCGCATCAATGAAGCGCGATGCCGGCTCATCTTGTTCCAGATGAACAAGGACCATGTCCAGCAGGCGCGCGCGGAAACTGCAGCGCGCGAAGTGCTTGCGCACAAGCCGAACGAAGACGACGCCATCCGCGCGGAGTTCCTCTTGCTCAACGCCACGTGGCCTGATCACCCCGAACAAGGCGTCGCAGTTGCCAAGCGCATTCTCAAGGACTTTCCCCACCGTCGCGAAGCGGCTGCGGCGATGCTGATGCACGCGCAGTTCCGCCGCCGGCAGGGCATGTTGCACGCCGCCAAGCAAGCGGCCGAGGACTTGCTCAAGCGATTCCCTGAAAGCGATTTTGCCTTCAACGCGCGGGCGCTCATGAAGCAGTGCGATCTGTTGAACAACCCGTGCGAGCCGTTGAAACTCACCGGTTTGCGCGGCGAAAAAATGAACACGGAGGCGCTCAAGGGCCAGACGCTCCTCATCGAGTTTTGGTCGGCCAAGTCCAAGAATGTGCTGGAGGAAACCGCGAAACTGGTCCAGCTCTACCTCCGCTATCACTCGAAAGGGTTTGAGATCTACACCATCTGCGTGGACCAGAGCCGCGAAGCGATGGACATCTTCCAGATGCAGCATCCGCTACCGTGGCCGGTTTACTGGGATGGTCAGGGATACAAGGGTCCCGTCTGCCAGCAGTTCGGCGCGGACACCGCGCCGATGCGGTTCTTGATTGAGCCGGGACTGCAACGCATCGTCAGCACCCATCTCTCACCCGAAGGCGTCGCCGCTGCGCTCAGCCTCTGGATAGACCAGAACCAGCCACCGTTGTTACCCGGCCAGGAGCCGCCTGCGCAAGGATTCTTCAAGAAGTTCTTCGGGTTGAACTTCTAAGTTCGTGACGGGCGGCGGCCGGGCTGCCTACTCTTTCATCCATTGCCGCAATCGTGCCACGCTGTTTTGCACGTGGCTGCCGTGCCAGAAAAAACGCCCACATCGCCTGCATTGCCAGAAACTGTCTTCGCGTGCGGCCACCCGTGGCGGCAGATGTGACAACGCCTCGGATTTGTTGACGGCGCGCAACGGATCGTTACATAGGAGGCAGCGCGTGAAGAGGAATCGTTCCCAGTCGAGCGAGAATTTCTCAACGACTTCGCGCAGTTGTTTCGGCAGTGTCTCGCTGCTGACACAAACAACCTGCGCCTGCTCCACGAGCACGCGCGGCCAGTCGTTGGCCAGATGTGTGTTGCGCGTCAGGAACACGCGCTCTTCGGCCACCGCCTGCTCCAGCAGCCGTCGCCCGAACTGCTCGCGTCCTGCCAGACAATCGTAGCCGAGCGCGCGCAACCACGTGGCCAGCGATTGCAGCATTCCGTCGGCAGCGAAGCGAATTTCGGCGGGTGTCACAACTCAACGTAGGACAGGCGTCCCGCCTGTCCAAATGATCATTCGCGAAAACCGCGTGTGCAAGGAACCTGCCCTACCGCCCCACCAGCCGCAGCACACCCGTCGTCATCATTGGCAGATAGGTGATTATCAGCACGCAGGCGAACATGATCAACATGCCGGGTAGTGCGTTGCGGTAAATCTGCGGCAGCGGGCGGTTGAAACGATAGCTCGCCAGCAGCAGGTTCAAACCCACTGGTGGCGCCAGGAAACCGAATTCCATGTTCGCCAAAAAGATGATGCCCAAATGTACCGGGTCCACGCCGAACGCCGCGCCCATCGGCGTGATCAACGGCACCACCACGACGATTGCCGGGAAAATGTCCATCAATCCGCCGACGAAGATCAGCATGATGTTCAAGCCCAGCAGGAACAGGAACTGCGATTCGACATGGCTGCGGACCCAGGTCGCCATTTGTTTCGGCACCTCCGCGTCCACCAGGTAACTCGTCAAACCCAGTGCCACGCAAAGGATGATCATCACACCGCCGAGCAGTGTGGCGCATTCAGTCACCGTTCGCGGCATGTCACGGCCGATCTTCAGGTCCCGGTGGATGACGCACTCGATGAAGAACGCATAAAGCACCGTCAACGCCGCTGCTTCCACAAGCGTCGCGAACCCGCCGAAGATGAACGCCATCACCACAATCGGCAGCACAACCTCCCATTTCGCCGCCCATAACGCCGCCCGCGCCTCGGCCCACTCGAATTTCGTCCGGCCCGCGCCGCTCTTGGAGCCTTGATACATCGCCCAAGCCGCGCACGCGGCAACCATCAGGCAGCCTGGCACGAAGCCCGCGATGAACAGGTCCTTGATGTCCACGTTCACGTGTTGTTGCTGGGCGACGATTGCATAGAGGATCACTGGCAGGCTCGGCGGAAACAGCAGTCCCAGCGAGCCCGCGGTTGTCAGCAAGCCGACAGAAAACCGGTCCGAGTACTTTGCCTGCAGCAGCATTGGCAGCAGCAGCCCACCCACTGCAAGAATCGTCACGCCGCTGCCGCCAGTGAACGTCGTAAAAAACGCGCACACCAGCGCCGCCACCACAGCCATGCCTCCAGGAAACCATCCGCACCATGCGTTGAACAGCCTCACCAGCCGCTTGCTCGTGCCGCCTTCGGCGAGGATGTAGCCTGCCAACGTGAACAGCGGGATCGTCGGCAGCATCGGCGACACCGTCAGCCGGTAGGCTTCCACCGCCACGGACGACACCGGTGTCGCCTCGCTCCAGAACAGTAATAGTGCCGCGCCGCCGATCATCGCGAAGATCGGCGCGCCCACCGCCGTGCCGACGATCAGCAGAATCATCAGCGGCCAGAACAAGAAACTGCCCGCGCTATCCGGCAGAAACATGAACACCACTGCTGCGACAACGCCCAGTGCTGCGATGGCGCGTCCCGGCCAGCGATCCGACGCGCGCCACACTTGCCGCAACGTCACCATCGCCAGCGTCAGCGGCATCACCGCTTCCACAGCCCATCGTTTCACGCCGGGCACGATTTCCAGCCCGGCGCCGCGCTCGGAGAGTACGAGTTGCAGGCTCGCGTAGCAGAGCGCCGCCGTAACACACGCGCCGACCGCCGCGCCGAATGCGCTGACGATGTGCTGGAGACGGCCATGCGCGAGCGCCTCGCCGGTGGCGAGTTTCAACAACCGCCCCTCACGCGCCGCCAAAGCCGCGCCAAGAAAAGCGATGACCAGTGTCAGGTGCTGGACGATGACCGAAGAACCGGGCACACCCCAGTTGAAGAACTTGCGCGTGACGATCTCAATCAGTGGCAGCAACGACATCGCCGCGAGTGCGAGAATGGCCAGCGAGTTTTCAAAACTGCGCAACGGCCCTTGCCGCGCCGGCGCGGCTTGACCGTGAGGAATCAGGTTGGATGATTCAGTTTGCACCGGCACCGCCCTTGGCGCGGAATTCCTCGACCAGCTTCTTCGCCTCGTCGAACATGTCCGCGGGCACGAATGGGCCGACGAGTTTCGGATAGACACCTTCGGCGGCAGAACGCCACGCGGCCAGCGCGTCGGCCGGCACGGGCACGACGTTCAGCTTGTGCTCCTTCATTGCCTTCACGGCTTCAAGGGCGCCCTTGCGCACGTCGGCCTGGATCTTCTCTCCGGCCTTGCGCGCAGCAGCCTTGATGGCCTCGCGGGCGTCGGCCGGGATGCGCTCCCACGCGCGCTTGTCGAGAATTGTCGCGCCGACCAACGGCGCCCAGCGCACGTCGGTCATGTTGGGCGCGAGCGAATACCACTGGAAAGAGAGAGCAGCCACCGGCGCTGTGGCAAAAGCGGTGATCATGCCGGTTTGCAGCCCAGGCATGATATCGGTACTGGCCAGCGGCACGACGGTAAACCCGGCGTTCTTCCAGAGATCAAGGGTGGTATTGTCGCCGGCCCACGAGAACATCTTGAGCTTCTTCAGGTCGTCGGGCCGCGTCACGGGTGTCTTGGTGAAGAAATGGACCCAGCCGGCCTCTCCCCACGTCAGCACGACAAACCCCTTGGCGGCCATCCGTTCTTCAAGTTTCGGCGCCAGTTTCGCGCGGACATAGTCCAGTTCCGCGTCCGACCGGTAGAGCATGGGGATGCACAATGCCTGCACACCGCGGTCAATTTCGCTCAATCCCATCGTCGTCACCGCCGCGGAGTGGATGGTGCCGAGACGAATCTTGCTGATCATTTCCGCTTCGTCGCCCACGACGCCGCCGGGATAAATCCTCAACGTTACGCGCCCGTTTGAGACCTTCTTCCACTCCTCGCCCATCTCCTTGAGGGTGAGGTGCCACGACGAACCTTCCGGCGCGAGTGTGGCCAGCTTGATGACGACATTTTGCGCATGTCCGGCGGGCAGCGCTGCCAGCAACACAACGGCTGCGAGCAACGGTCGCAACGCGGATGAAACGAAGATATTGAGACTCATGAGTTTCTTTCCGAAAATCAGCTTTGACAGGCATTAAGGCGCTGCCATTGGCCAAATATAACGCGCCATTCGCTAGAAAAATCAGATTATTAACGCCGGTTCACGGGAACAAATCGTCTGTGTGTTCCTTCAACCAGCGCGCCCGGCGTTGCGTTACCAGATTTAACAGACGCCACTCCGGTTTCTTGTCCGGGTCCACTGCCAGCGCCTTGTCCAGCAGCTGGTGGAACTCGGCTTTCTTTTGTTCGGCGACGCACACGGTTTCAGCCAGGCCGACGTAGGCCGATGACCGTTGCCCGCCGCTCAACTCCACCGCGCGCGCGAAATGCTTGCGCGCCCGTTCAATCGAACCACCCATGGCCGCCGACCGGCCGCCGTCGTAGGCGATGAAGAACTCATGCAGCGAGCCGTTGTCCCACGACTCATCCAGCTCCAGTGCGCGTTGCGCCATGGCTGCCGCGGCGGGCAGCTCGGCCATCAGCTTCGAGTCGCTCTTCGCCGTCGCGATCGCAGCCGCCCATGCCGCGCCGGTCCAGTAGAGAAGCGGAACATCCTCGCGCGTGGCGGCTTTCACGGCGTTTTGCGGATTGTCGCGCACCAGCCGCCCGAAATCACGATGCGTCACCTCCAGCCCGCGCAAACCGTAGTCTCGCGCGCGCAGGTAGAGTTTGCGGGCGCGCGTTCGCATCGCGGTGGCCTTGGCCAGGTTCTGCGATTCGATTTCATCGGCGTCCATCTGCACGAACGCATAGGCATACTCCGTGAAACCGGAAGCAAGCGCCAGCAGCAGGCCCCGATGCTCCGGTAGGTCTGCCAGCAGGCTCTCCATCGTTTTCAGTCCAAATGGAATCGCCTCGCGCACCAATTCCGGATCGTCGTCCGATGAGAACGTGCTGCCCGAAGCCGCCAGCGCGTTGGCGACCTGCATCGTCGCCATCCGGCGTACCGAACAGCCGCAAGCCAGCACTGCCATCAGGCAGATGCACATCACCCATTCCGGGCGTTTCATTGTGGTTTTGATGCCTTGTTCCACGGACTGAAAAGATACCGGAGACGCTGGAAAAAAACAAACGCTCGATGAGCTGTATCACCTGCCTCATGGCCGCGCATTCGGGCGTGACTTGATGGAAACGGGGCCGCTAAGATTCGGCATCAGGAAAACCGCCATGAAAACACTTTGCTCGTGCCGCTCGCTATTTGGAATCACCGCTTTTCTGGCCGCCTCTGCGCTGGCACTGGCGTTCACGCCGCCGCGCGATACGGCCGGACCGCTCACCGTCAGCATCGCTGACCCCGGCGAGGTGAAGGCCTTGGAAAAGTCCATTGCCGTGCCGGTGACACTTGCCAACGCCGGTGACACGCCGATCTCGGGTGTCGTGCGTGTATCGGTGACGGACGACTGGCGTGTCGAGAACGAGCGGACGCGCAAGTTCACGCTCGCGCCGAATTCCAAGGAGACACTGCCGTTCTCAGTCGTCGCCGGCGCAGGCACGTATGCGGCGCTCTACCCCGTTCATGCGCGGGTTGAGTTTCGCGCTGCAAAGGGCAAGCCACAGACTGCACACGCCATCCTGATCCTGTCGGTGTCGCGCGAGGCACTGGCGGCGGAGAAGAAGACGGAAATGCCCGCGGTGGCACTCGCCCCGCAGCGCGGCCCGTTGAATCTGCTCGCAGTGAAGGCTTTCCAGACAACCATCGCCGTGAACGGCAAACCACCGGTAGTCAAGCCGGCAGGCTGGCAAGGCTCTGATGCGGCGACCGGCTGCAGCGTGGGAATCTCCAACGCCGATCGTGGTGAAACGCGGCATACATTCAATGTACATCCGCCGTATCGCGGCGGTTGGGGGGACGCGTTGATGGATTTTCGCGTCGCGCTGCCGAAACAGAAACCGATTCACCTGGACTTTGCAACCGCCATCCGCGACAGCGACGCCAAACGCGAGGGTGCAAGCGACGGTGTGGATTTCCGTGTGTTGGTCAGCGACGGCGGGGAGTTCAAACAGCTTTTTGCGAAATTCTCCGCCGCCAAACGCTGGGAGCCTGCGCGCGTGGACCTTTCCGATTACGCAGGCCGTGAGGTCACGCTCCGGTTGTTCACCGGCCCCGGCCCGGCGCACAACACATCGTGTGACTCGTCTTTCTGGGCCGAGCCAACGGTGTGGGTTGGCGCTCCAGTCCCAACGGAACTGGAGGATCGTCGCGCGGCCCGGCGGCAGGCGGCGGTGCGCGCGGCTCGTGCGGTGCTGACGGGTGATACCGTTAATTGGGCGTGGAAACTGACGAATGAAGCGGCCACGGTGGGCGCTGCCGTTGTGGCTGGCCCCAACGGGTTGGCGGACGCATTTATCGCGTTCGTGGATGATAAGCGCGAAGTGGTCTTTGACGGCTTCACATTCGAGATTGACGGTCTGCCCATCGCGACAGACCGTGCCGGCCTGATCTGTGATCGCGTCGAGAACAGTTTCGACGATGGCCGGGGAGTGCTCGATCATTATCTGCTCAAGGGCGACCATCTGGTGCGTGCGCGGGCGAAACTCTGGACCGAGAAAGGAGCGCTGCGCGTGATGTTCTCGATGCCGGGCGTGAAACGCGACTTGCGGGGCGAACCGCGATTCACCCAATTGATGCTCGGCCCCGCGTCGGAGAAGGCCCGGCGCGTTTACGCCGGCTTCGGCAACGTGATTCAAGACCCGGGCAAGTTCGATTTGCGCGGGGGCGGCTTCACCCTTTCAACACGGCATGTCGGCGTGGATTTTGCCGGCGGGTTGTCGCTGGTGCAGGCAGTGGACATTTTTCCCGACTTCTTCCGCGTGGACCCGGAGACGCGGCGTTGCTCGCTGGTGACGCACCATGACGCGACGTTCTCGCTGGTGCCGTCGCAGCGCGGCGCGTTTGCTGCGGCGCGAGCGTATCGCGCCATCGCCAACTTCAAGCCGGCCGGCGGCGTCGCGAAGATCCAGGGACGCATCTGCCTCGACCAGTGGGGCGGCGATTATCGTGAAGCCGCCAATGGCATTGAAGAAGCCGCGCGCTATGGGCTGACCGACGCGGTGTTCGTGAAGCATGTCTGGCAGCGCTGGGGTTACGATTACCGGCTGCCGGACATCTATCCACCCGCGGGAAATCAGGACGATTTCATGGCCATGGTCGCGGCGTGCAAGCGCAACGGCATCCTGTTCTGTCCACACGACAACTACATTGATTTCTATCCCGACGCTGAGGGCTACTCCTACAATCACATCATCTTCAACGCGGACGGCACACCGCAAAAGGCGTGGTTCAACAAAGGGCGCGACGCGCTGAGTTATCGCTGGCTGCCAACGGCGTTCCAACCGTGGCTTGATCGCAATCTGCGGCTGATGAAGCGCGGGTTTGCGCCCACAAGCTGTTTCGTGGATGTATTTACGGCGATCCCGCCGGTGGATTTCTACGACCGTGCGGGCCGTTTCTATCCGAAGATGGTCAGTGCCGAGCGGTGGGGAGCGGCGTTTGACCGCATCCGCGCGGTGTTTGGCGGCCACGCGCCGCAGATCAGCGAAGCGGGCCACGACGGCCTCATCGGCCATCTCGATGCCGGCCAGAGCGACCACAGCGGATGGATGCGGGGGCAGGAAACGCATTTCAACTGGCGCATGGAGGCGGGCGATGCCGAGCGCGTGCCGTGGCATGACATGGCCAGTCACGGCGCATTCGTGCTGCTGGCAGGCGGGCTGGGGCATCGCTACTCCGGCGAGACCGACCAGTTCCTCCACGGCTACGCCAGTGACGATTACCTGAGCAACACGGTGATCGGTGGTCGTAATCCGATGTGCGACGGGCCGTTCTCACGGCGCGCGGTGATGACCTACTGGCTGCTCCATGATGTCTGCGAAGTGCTGGCCCGGCGCGAGATGTTGTCGCACGAGTTCGCCGGCGACGACATTCACCGGCAAAGTGTGAAGTTTGCCGGCGACGCGGTGGTTCACTCCAACCGCGGCATGAGTGACTGGCAGGTGGATGGCGCGACGTTGCCACGGTACGGCTTCATCGTACGCGCGGGCGACCGCGAGGCAGGCGTGACGCGGCGCGACGGCGTCATCGCCGGCTTCGCGCGAAAACCGGGCGAGCTGTTTGCGGACGCGCGACCGGAGGCCTCGGAAAACACGGGTCATGTAGAGCCGCGCGTGCTGGGCGGGGAGGATTTGGGCAACGGCAGGTTCCGGCTGCGCGTGGAATGCTCCGTGGCGCAGGGCGTGCCCGACGGCTACCGGGCGTTCGTCCATTTCATCGACGAGAAGCGCAGTTCGCACGAAGGCATCGTGTTCCAGGGGAACTGGAAACTGGACGCGGCGAAACTGGCGACGCCGGGAACCTGCGCCGCCACCATCGAGAGCAGCGTTCCGGAATCGGTGAAACTGCCGGCGACGGTTGGCGTTCGCTGCGGTTTCTATCATCCGGGCAAAGGCGGCCCGCGATTGACCATGCGCGGCCCGGTGGACGGTTCCGGTCGGGCGCGCTGCGGCAGGATCGAAATCAAACGCGAAGGCGGCCGCGTTGTCGTTGCATTTCAGCCGGAGCCGGTCGATCCAGATTTCACGGCGCGGCAAACGCGCGTGAATAGCGCGGGCAAGGTTGTGGACTTTGGCCCGGTCGCCACCAACGGCGCGTTCCGGTTGCGCCACGGCGGCGCTGAGATGGAATTGACGCCGCTGCCATCCACGCCGGCATTCCAAGTGACACTGCGACTCGACCGCCTCGACGCGGCGGGCAAGAAAATCGGGCGCGTCATGGTGCTCGACAAGGATGGCAAATCGTCTGGCGAACAGCCATTCAGCCAGAAAGGCGACATGCTCCAGCTTGCCCATGACGGGAAAGTATTCGGCTATCGCATTCAATTTGCCAAATGAACATTCAAGGTGGCGCCAGCCGGAAGCTGGCGCCACGGCTGACAATCAGGCTTTCAGGCTTGAGAATCGGTTGATTCGGGCGTTGATTAGCAGCCACAAAACGGCACGCGGAGACCAAATTCTTATGAACCCCGTCGCTCTCATCACCGGCGCGTCGCGCGGCATTGGCCGCGGGATCGCAATGGAACTCGCGAAAATTGGCTACGATCTCGTCATCAACTATGCCGGTAACGCTGACGCGGCCAGACAGACGCGCGATGAATGCTTGAAACTCGGCGCCAGCAAGATCCGCGTGGAGGTTTGCCAGGCCGATATCTCCATCGCGGCGGATCGGCGGCGGTTGGTGGAGTTTGCGCAGCAGACGTTCGGACGGCTGGATTTGCTGGTGAACAACGCAGGCGTGGCGCCTGCGGTGCGCGCGGACATCCTGGAGGCGGGCGAAGAGAGTTTTGACCGGCTGATCAACATCAACCTGAAGGGGCCGTATTTCCTGACGCAACTCGTGGCGCGTTGGATGGTGGAGCAGACGAAGGCCGCGGGCAGTGGCTACCGGCCGAAGATTGTCATCGTCTCATCGATCTCGGCCTACACGGCGTCGTCGAACCGCGGTGATTACTGCGTATCAAAAGCGGGGGTGGCGATGATGGCGAAGGTTTACGCAGCGCGGCTGGCCGAGCACGGCATCCTGGTTTTCGAAATCCGTCCCGGCGTCATCGCCACCGACATGACCGGGCCGGTCAAGGCGAAATACGACGCGATGATTGCCGGCGGGCTGACGCCGATCAAACGTTGGGGCCAGCCGGAGGATATTGGACATGCCGTGGCGGCGGTCGCGCAGGACTTGCTGCCCTTCTCCACCGGCGAGGTTATCAATGTGGACGGAGGATTTCATCTGCGGACGTTGTGATGACGTGGAACCCGGCTGGCGATGAAGCCCCAAACGCATCCGACAGACTGGTTTGAAATCGCGACGTATCTGTGCGGAGCGGCCACGGCAAGCATCGCGGCACTGGCGCTGGGCGGGTGGGTGACGGGGTTGCGCGAGCTGGCCGGCGTGAGCCGGAACTGGATTCCCATGACGCCGAATACGGCCGTGGCGTTTGTGGTGCTCGCGGCGGCATTGGCACTGATGCAGCGCGGTGGCAAGCGCGGGCTCGTCGTTGCCAAGGTGCTGATCGTGGTGGTTGGGCTGACGGCCTTGGCGCGGCTCAGCGAATCGGTCACAGGTGTGGATTTGGGAGTAGATGGCTGGATCTTCCAAGTGCCGGCGGAGTCCCTGGGGCGGATCCCGGTGGGGAAAATGGCGTTCATCACGGGGTTGAATCTTTTCTATGTCACTGTCGCGCTGTTCTTGATTGCGTCCGGTTGGTGGCGGTTGGTGTCTGAGGTGCTGGCAGTTGTGGTGATGTTCATCGGTGTGGTGTTTTTCCTGGGCTACCTGTATCAGGCGCCGTTGCTCTACCGGGAATCCATGATCCCGATGGCCGTCACGACCGCGGTGGCGTTCTGCTTTCTCGGCGCAGGCACGCTGATCTCCGTGGCGGGCCGCGATTTGGAGGCGCGCCGGCGTTCGGCGCAACAGCTGCGCCTGCAGGCCGCCGCGTTGAACGCTGCGGCCACGTCCATCCTGATCACAGACCGGCAAGGCACCATCCAATGGTGCAACCCGGCGTTTACCGAGTTGACCGGGTACACCGTAGCAGAGGCCATTGGACAAAACCCGCGCATCCTGAAGTCAGGCAAACACGACGCGATGTTTTACCAGCACCTTTGGAGAAGAATCCTGTCGGGGAGAATCTGGCGCGGCGAAATCGTCAACAAGCGCAGGGACGGCAGTCTCTACACGCAGGAGATCACCATCACACCTGTGCGCGATGCGCACGGTCAGGTCGTGCACTTCATTGCCATCGAGCAGGACATCACTCTACGCAAACACGCCGAAGCAGAACTGCGCCGTGCGCGCGACGCCGCGGAGGCCGCCAACCGCGCCAAGACTCTCTTTCTGGCCAACATGAGTCACGAGTTGCGGACACCGCTGAATGCCGTCATCGGGTTCACTAACATCCTGTTGAAGAACAAGGAAGGGAAGCTGGATGCCAACGACCTGGGTTTCTTGGAGCGAATCGCGGCCAACGGCAAACACCTGCTGGGCATGATCGGACAGGTGCTTGAACTGTCCGACATCGAAACACATCGGGTGCAATTGCAGAGTGCACCCGCCGCGTTGGATCGCCTGATTTTGGAGGTCATTGCCGGGTTTGGGCCCCAGCTTCGTGACCGTCCCATTACGCTTTCAGCGGGGCTTCCTGATCGCATCGCGCCACTGAAAACGGATGCGGCGAAATTCAAGCAGGTGCTCGACATCCTCATTGGCAACGCGCTGAAGTTCACGGAGCGCGGCAGCATTGTCGTGCGAGTCGCCGTGGACGAAACCACTCGCCAGCCTGTCCGTGTGGACGTGACCGACACGGGCATTGGCATTCCTCAAGACCGGCTCGCGGCGATTTTTGAAGCCTTCCAGCAAGCCGACGTCGGCATGACGCGCAAGTACGGTGGTGTGGGTCTTGGCCTGACCCTGGCCAAAGCGCTCTGCCACCTCATGGGTTGCCGGATTGAAGTTCGCAGCGAGACCGGCAAAGGCTCCGTCTTCAGTGTGATTCTGCCATCTCGCCCGGTGTGACCGCGGGCGGGTATCATTCGCAGCCTGTTGCAAACGGACCCTGCGGTACTATTCGCCCGCGATCGTCGGCTGGGTGACGCGGCCGATGAAGAGAATGCTGCCCGTGCTCCGCTCGCGGATGAGGAAGATGAATGGATGATCCGCGCGGAACTCGATCGGCGGTCTCGGCAGGGCGGCTAGGGCCATTGAGATGCCTGTTGCGGCAGCAGCTTCGGTGCCTTGCTCGTTCACCTCGACGAAAGCCTTGTGCACGGCCGCCGAGATGAAGAGGCTGCGGCTGCCGTCCATGCCGGAAAAATCGGCCTGCGCCTGATCGAACGCGTTGCTCATGCCCATCGCCTTCAGCGTATCGTTCAGGCTGAACCGGCACGTCATCTTGAACTTCGGCAGGTACACCTTCACATCGGGTGACCACATGGCCTGCGTCCACTTTGCAAGTTTCGCGGGGGAGAAAGAATTCTCAAGCGATGCCAGGCCATCCTCTTTCCTCGGCAACAACACGATCATGGACAAGTCATCACCGGCATAGGGCAGTTCCAGTGCCTGCACTTCGTCGTCTTCGGCATAGTTGAAATGTTTCTGCTGGAACATCAGCGGCGCCCGCACGGTCTGGCCCGACTGCAACCGGAACGGCTGCTCTTGCGTTTCTTCCGCCTTGAATGGCGAGGTCCAGTTCCCTTTGAAGTAAATGGCATTGACCAACACCAGCCGTGTCGTGGCGTTGAGCGCGCCGCCGGGAATCAGGTCCTTGATCTTCTGGTTCGTCTTGCCTTCGACCCAGGTATTGATCGTTTTGCGCGCGGTCTCTGACGCGCGAAAATCCAGCGGTGTGACCGACGCGCCGTAATGCTCCCTGACGAGACTCAAAAAACTCTTCAGCAACTTGTAGTCCTGTTGCGGCCAGAGCGAGTTGGCCACGCTGAGCTTGACCTGGCCTTTCTTCTGCACCGCGTTCAGGTTCGCTTCCATCGCGCCAAAGGCCGCGTGTCGCCTGGCTGGGTCCGGCTCGAAATGGAGCGCCTTGACCATCTGCGCATCGGTCTCGCCCCTCGCACCCGCGCTGGTCATCGCGAGCGCCATCGAGATGCTGTAAGGAGAGAAGAAGACATTACCGTCGCCCGCCGCGCTCTTGAGTTTGCCGTACAGCTCGCAGGCGAATGCCGTGTTACCCTCACATTGCGATTGCGGCACCGCGGGCACGACCCTGCCGGAAGCAGCCCCGCTGCTGAAAACCGCCGCTGCCGTCGCCACGCCTGCCGCCCATCGAAGTCTTTGGTTCGTGTTCATGGTTCCAATCTCCTGCCGAGCCCTCCTTATCGTCGTCTCTTCCAGCAAAACTTCAAGGGAATTGACCCTGACACATCTTTTCATGGTATAATTCGCAAGTTGTATTGTCCGTATTTCATTAGACGGGATACCCGGGAAAAAGCTTCTGCAGATTATACGAAATGGAACCGACTGCCGAAACCGAGTTGTTGAGTCGTTGCCGTGCGGGCAACGCGCAGGCATGGAACGAGCTTTTCGACACCCACTACGCCGCTGCTGCTCGTTTTGTCTTTCATCTCGGCTCCGATTTCACCCGCGATGACGTGGAGGAGATCTGCCAGGAGGCGTTTCTCTCCGTCGTCAAGCACCTCGATTCTTTCCATGGTGAAAGCCAGTTTCAGACGTGGCTTTTTCGCATTGCGGCCAACAAGGCGCGTGATTACCGCGAGCGCCAGCGCGCCGCCAAACGCGGGGGCGGGCAGGCGCCTGTTTCGCTCCAAGCCGAGGACCCGGAGACCGGCCTTGTCCCCGACCCGCCGGGCACTGCGCCCGGCCCCGACGCCGTGTTGATCGGTGCGCAACAGGCTGCGCTTGTCGGTGAGGCGCTCGACCAACTCGGTGAACCGTGCCGCGAGGTGATTGAACTACGCTATTTTGCCGACCTCAGCTACGAGGAGATCGCTGCATCGCTGAAGCTCAACGTCAAAACGGTCAGCTCGCGCTTGAGCAAATGTCTCGACCGGCTCGAAACCATCGTGCGCGATGTGTTCGGACGGGAGAAAATAGCCCCGATTGCCGTCTAACTGAATATGCCGGACGAGTCGCACAACAAAATCGAGAACGCGCTGAAGGCCTACGCGAAGCAGCGTCGGGCCGCCGCCGGCGAGCCTCTCGGCATGCCGTCGCATACACGCGCAGTGCTCCAACGTGAGATTGCCCAGCGAGCGGCGGGCGCGCAGCCGGCGCCGCAACGGTGGCAGGAACGGCTCGTCGCATTGTGGCCACGTTTGGCCGTCGGCGCGGCGGCGATGACGGCGGCTGCCATCGCGATGGTGGTGCTGATAGACATCAGCAAGAAAGCCAGACCATCGATGGAGCTTGCGAAGGCTGAGCCACAAGCCCAATCAGTCACGTATCCTGATCGCAGCGGCATGGCAATGGACTCTGCCATACAGGCTGAAACCAAGCTCGCTGACAATCGCGGATCTTTGCTCGCCCAGAGCGGCGCTGCGGGCAAAGCCGGGCAGGTTTCTGAGGAGAGACTGAAAGAGAACGATAAGCTGCAAATGTTCGGGAGCCTGGCAAAGGCAAAGGCGGCAAAAGCTGCGCCGGTCGAGATCAAGCAACAGGTTGCAGTCACGGCCCTGCCTGCTTTGGCTGCGAAGCCGTCAGCCGCTCCGGCACCTATGGAGACGGATTTCGCCAGAAGGACCGGAATGGAGCTCGCTGACAATCGTGGACTGGCGGTCACGCGGACCAAGGCTGTCGATGAGAAACCGGGAGCCGCGCCTGCCGCGCCTGCTCCGATGCCCGCACCCACCGATGTCAGCAAGGCCGAGCGCGTTGAAGCCTCGCGAGTGGTGGTTGCTGCCGCCTCCAACATGGCACCGCTTTCACAGCGGTTGCGGTTCGCGCAAATCGTGAGCGATCAAGAGATGGAGCCGGCCAAGCGGCCGAGCGAGCCGCAGCCGCAGCCGCAACCGCAACAGCCTGCCGTGCTGGCCTCGTTCCAGCTGGAACAAATTGGTGATCGCGTCGTCATCATGGATGCCGACGGTTCGGTCTACGAAGGCCGAATCCAGCTGGCCTCCGCGTCGCAACAACAGATGGCGTTGGAGCGGAGGACTTCGCGCAGCCGCCGGGCGCCGACGCGAGCCGCCGTGCCGAGACAGGTCATGACTCAGGCGGGAGAGTTTGTTTGGAGAGAAAGAGATGCAACTGTCAGCAGGCGCCTCGAATCCGGCTCGACGGGACAGCAGCTTTTCTTCACCGCGACCGGCACAAACCGCAGCGTCAACCAGCGTGTTGTGGTCAACGGTGTGTTGTCATCGCCCGCAGACGGGACGCTTGTCCATGACCCTGCTGCCGGCGGCGGCAGGCGGATGACATTCGACTCCATACCCGACGGCAAGATGGCAGTTGCAGCAGCGCCCAGCGCACGCGCCGCCTTGGACAGCAATGCCGTCCCTTCCAAGAGCGGCCAGCTTGTCCTTCCCGCCGGCACCGCTGCCGGTCCTGTTCCTGCAATGCCGCAGGCCTCCGCCCAAATCGAAGGCACCCTGCGCATCGGCAACGCCCCCGAAGTGGAACTGAACGCCGTTGGCGTCGGGCCGTGACGTTTCTTTACAGCGCGAAGTGGATGACGAACGCCGCGGCAATGGCCAGCGAAACCCATGAGATTTCACTGCGCTTGCCGGTGAAGAACTTCATCACCACATAACCGATGAAGCCGAGCGCGATGCCATCCACGATGCTGAACGCCAGCGGAATACCGATCAGTGTCAAGAATGCCGGCAGCGCCTCGGTTGGATCGCGCCACGGGATGTAGAGAATATTCTTCGTCATCAGGAACCCGACGACGATCAATGCCGGCGCCGTCACCGGATAGAGCGTGCCCTCGCCGACCGTAACGCCTGCGCCGACCATCGCGATCAGCGGCGCGAACGCCAGTGCCAGCAGGAACAACGCGGCAGTGACGATGTTCGCCAGCCCGGTGCGCGCGCCGGCCGATACGCCCGCGGCGCTCTCGATATACGCGGAGATGGTCGAGGTGCCGAGCAACGTGCCCGCGACTGTGCCGACAGCGTCGGACAGCAGCGCGCGGCCGGCGTTGGGGAGCTGGCCGTTGCGCATGAAGCCCGCCTGCTGCGACACGCCAATCAACGTGCCCACGGTGTCGAACACGGCCAGCAGGAAGAAGGTAAACACGACGCTGCCGACGCCGAGCTTCAGAGCGCCGATCGGATCGAGCTGGAGGAGGGCCGAGTGTTGCGGATGCGGCACACCGATGATGCCGTGGAATTTGACCATGCCGCACGCCAAGCCCAGGCCCAGCGTCGCGAGAATGCCGAGCAGGATGGCGCTGCGCACCTTGCGCGCAAACAGCACAGCGGGAATCGCCAGCCCGGTCAGCGACAGCAGCGCCGTCGGCAACTTGAGCGCGCCGAGGCCGACGAGCGTGCCCGGCTTTGCCACGACGATGCCCGCCCATTCCAGCCCGATGAACGCGATGAACAACCCGATGCCCGCGGCGATGGCGTGTTTGAGGCTGGCAGGAATCGCGTCCATGATCCGCTCGCGGAACTTGACCGTCGCCAGCGCCACGAACAGCACGCTGGAAATGAAGTTCGCGCCGAGCGCCACCTCCCAGGGGATTTTCATCGCCAGGCAGACGGTGTAGGCGAAGAAGAAGTTGTGGCCCATGGCCGGCGCCAGCGCGATGGGGTAGTTCGCGCAGAACGCCATCACCAGCGTGGCGAACGCGCTGCCCACCGCTGTCGCGATCAGCACAGCATCATGATCCATGCCGGTTTTGGACAGCACGATCGGCTGGACGAACAGGATGTAAGCCATCGTCAGGAACGTCGTCGTGCCCGCCAGACATTCCCGCCGGACGGTGCTGCCGCGCTCGCGCACCTGGAAA
>CAZGGF010000387.1:0-1622 GCA_964524715.1 uncultured Verrucomicrobiota bacterium
CGCACATTGCATCGGCCACGCCGCTCATCAGCGCGCGATAGGATGCCTCGTCCATGTAGGGCGCGATGTAGAAGTTGTCCATGCCGCACAGGTCGGCGCAGAAGTTGAAAACGCCCGCGAATCCCCACGGCGCGAGCACGCCGCGGTCGCCGAGGATGCGCCGCCAGGTGTCGGCGGTTTCGCGCATGAAGCAGCGGTCCTCGTTATCGAGCGCTGGCAGCCATTTCAGGAACGCCTCCGTATCGTCCGCATCTTGCAGGAGAGTCCGCGTGACGTGAAACCGCACGCCGGTGGTGGCCGCGCCGCTGTCGGGACCGGTCTCCTCCTGCACGAGTGTCCGCGTTGGCGTGACGATTTCCAGACGCCGCTGGATCATACCGTCGCTGCGCGTCTCGGTGCGGCGGAGTTCCCAGTTTGGATGACTGCGCCGGAAGAAATGCGGCGCTTCCAATGCGCGATGCTTCGCCATCAAGTCAAAGTCGAGTTCATTGGCCAGTTCCGTGGCGTCAATGACCCGGTCGAGCTTCGGCTTCTGTGGATAATAGAAGGAGAGATATTCCTCCTGCACGAACGGCGCGACCGGCACGCGGTCGGCGATCTTGCCGCGGAGGGTGGTTAGAAGGCGTTCACGCGGTGTCATGGTGTTGTCGCAGCCGCCGCCGGAAGGCGGCGGACGCATGGCTTGTCGCCACGCCTCCGCCTTCTCACGTCGGCGGCTGCAAAAGCAGTCTCTAGACCTTGTCCGGCACCACGAATGGAGCGCGGTATTCGCGCGTAAGCATCGCGTTGGCTTCCTTGTCGCGCGGGAAAGTCATCGTCGCCGGGTCGAACTCCAGGCTGCGGCCCAGCCGATATGAGATGTTGCCGAGATGAATCAGCGCGCAGGAATAGAAGCCTTCCTGGATGCTCTGATTGAACGTCTCCGGTTTCGGGTCGCGGATGGCATTGACGAAGACCTCGTAATGATTGCCCGCGCCCTTGCCGGTCGGACCGGCCTCGCGTTTCTCGCCGAGGAACGTGCGCCACTCGCTGACGTTCTTGGCCATGTAGCCTTTGGAACCGAAGAACAGGTTTCCGCAGGTGTTGCCGGCGCTGGTGGCCTTGTAGCCGTCCGTGCCGGCGTTCTTCATCCACAACGCGTCTTCGCTGTTGCTGATCCAGTGGCGCACTTCGAACTGGAGTATCTTCTTCTTGTCGCCGCCGCCATCGGGATTGGGGAACTCGTACATCGCCATTAACACATTGGGCGTCTGCTGATCGTCGCTGAACATCACGTGGCCGCCTATCGCGCTGATCTTTGTCGGCAGTTTCACGCCGAGGCCCCAGCGGGCGATGTCCATCTCATGCACGCCCTGGTTGCCCATGTCGCCGTTGCCGTAGTCCCAGTTCCAATGCCACTCGTAGTGGAAGCGGTTTTTGTTGAATGGCCGCGCCGGCGCGGGACCCTGCCAGAGATCGTAGTGCACACCCTTCGGCACCGGCTCGTCCTCGAAGTGGCCGATGGTCTTGCGCCACTTGTAGCACATGCCCTTGGCCATATAGACCTCGCCGAGCCCGCCCTCGTGGAGGAACTGTGCCATTGTCTGCGAGCACGGGTTGCTGCGCTGTTCGGCGCCGTCCTG
>CAZGGF010000388.1:0-2232 GCA_964524715.1 uncultured Verrucomicrobiota bacterium
GCAACGGCCTTTTTCATTTTCATAGCAAGCGCGAGTCTAGTCGCCGGGCGTGGCCGGCGCAAGACGAGATTACCGTAGCGTTCACCACGACGGCAAAATTCAGCGTTCACCCCATGCGACCCACCCCCGGGGCCTGTGGACCGCACTGCAACGCGGCCGCAAAAAATGGAAAATGGTGCCAGGGGAGGGAATTGAACCCCCGACCAAGGGCTTATGAGTCCCCTGCTCTACCTCTGAGCTACCCTGGCACCGTGAGCGCGAAAGAGTAGGAATCTCTCGCCTCGCTGTCAAATTTGAAAATACAAATGATGCAAACTTATTCAAATGTGTGCCAACCTACCCGTATGAACATCGGCGATTTGATTGAAGTCACCATCCATGATGTCGCGGCCAGTGGCGGCGTGGCGCGACACGAAGGCGAAGTCGTTTTTATCCCCTATGCCATCACCGGCGAACGCATCCGCGTCCGCGTGACCTCGAAGCGCAAGAACTTCGTCGTCGCCGAGCCGGTTGAAATCATCGAGGCCTCGCCGCACCGCGTTCAACCGCCCTGCCCTTACTACGGGCCGCGGCCGACCGCAACCGGGGCCACCATGCCCTGCGGCGGCTGCCAATATCAGCACATCTCCTACACGGAACAACTTGCCATCAAAAAACGGCAGATTATCGCCACGCTCCAACGCATCGGCGGCCTCGTCGAACCGCCCGTGAGCGACCCGATTCCTTCGCCCAAGCCATACGGTTATCGCAACAAAACCACCATGCAGGTGGACCCACGCCGGCAGTTCATCGGGTTCCATGCCGTGGACCACCGCACTCCGCTGGACATCGAGCGCTGTGCCATCCTTGCCGAGCCGATCAACCAGACCCTCACCACCTATCGCGCCGCGCCGCCGCCCGCCGAACGGCCCTACACCCTGCTGCTGCGGGTTGACACCCGTGGCATCGTCGGCACTGCCAGCCAGGTGCTCGAAGAAACCATCGGGGACGTCATGTTACAGGTGCCCGCCAATGGGTTTTTCCAAGTCAACAGCACCCTCACGGGTGAACTCGTTGCCCAAGTCCGCCAACGCGTCACCGCCACTGGTCACCGCCACCTGCTCGACGCCTACTGCGGAGTTGGCCTCTTCAGCATCGCTCTCGCCAACCAGCTCGACGCCGCCGTCGGCATCGAGTTCGACAAACACGCCACCGTCTGGGCACGCAAGAACGCCCGCCGCCTCGGCCACCGCCACCTGCGGTTTTTCGAAGGCCCCGTCGAGGCCCAGATGCGTGCCGCGCTGGAGCTTCTCCCCCGTGACAAAACCACCCTGCTCGTTGACCCGCCTCGCGCCGGCCTCAGCGACGCCGTGCTGGCAAGCGTAGCCACCGCCAGTCTGCCGCACATCGTTTACGTCTCGTGCGACTTTGGAACTTTCGCCCGCGATACCAAGTTCCTCCTGAGCCATGGATACAGCCTCGTCGGCATCCAGCCGGTGGATCTCTTTCCCCAGACCGCTCACTGCGAAGTCATCGGCGAGTTCAAGCGATCAGCGTAGGCCGTGTGCCTTCGCGCTGTGGAAGTGGTCGGCGGGTGGAACGCACGAGAACCGAGAGCCGCCTTGCCCCGCCGTGACGCTGGCGGTATAAACAGTGTGGAAGTGGAAAGGAGTCTGTACGAAAGCGTAATCAACTAGCCCAACAGTTCGCGCTTATGAACGGTGATGCGTGTCGTATTTGGATTAGAAAAAAGCAACTGGGTCTTCTAAGCCTGTTGGCTGGCTTCTGGGCATGGTCTTGCTGGTTTATTTACGCAGGTCACCACTTTCACCCGATGACGGGAGATTTCACGAGTCGGCTATTCGGCCAAGACATTATGGCCTGCAATTTTGCCGGGCGGTGCTTGTCGATTCTCTCGATGGCCCTCGCAATAGGACAGATGATACACACGAAACGTATCAGTGAAGAATCGCGGGTCATAGGCCACCACCACCGGCTCCGTCCACGAGCGGCCGTCGTCCTCGGAGAACGCCATGGAAAGCTGCTCGCGCCTGCCGGTCTTCTTCGCCGCATCTATGAAACGGTTCCAGAACAACACCAGCCGCCCGCTTTGGAGCCGCTGCAATTGCCCCGGCGAACCGCTTGCCGCGATCGGCCCCGGTTTGATGTCGCTCCAAGTCAGGCCTGCGTCCGTCGAGAACGCTTCCGTGACACATCCTTGATACGTGCGGATGAGCATCCAGAGCCGCCCGT
>CAZGGF010000389.1:0-2183 GCA_964524715.1 uncultured Verrucomicrobiota bacterium
GGCGCCTTGAAATCCTTCCAGTCCGACACGTCGAGGTCCGGTTGCGCCCATGCGAGGTATTGGGGTGTCACTCCGGGGTCTTTGCAGGAGTACTTTTCGTAGGTCTCTCTGCGGAATGTCTCGTAGGCCTTTCTATCGCGATAGTTCTCCGGGGCCAGCGCGGCCAACTGCGGCAGTCTCAGATCGGACGTGAGCACCTCCGCCGGGGTCCATGCCTGGCACGAGCTCGCGCCAACCGAACTGTCGATGACGCCGGTCGGGATGCGATACTTGGTATGGAGTTCGCGCGCAAAGAAATATGCGGCTGCGGAGAATGCGCCGACATCATTGGGCGTGCAGATGACCCACTTTCCCGCGCCATTATCGCGGGGTGACGATGCCAGGTCGCGTTCGACCATGAAGAACCGGATCTCGGGGTAGTTTGCGCCCGCCATTTCCCCGGCGGCATTGCCCACCTGTTTGACCGGCATCGCCATGTTGGACTGGCCCGACGCAAGCCAGACATCGCCCACCAGCACGTTCCGGATGGTGAGAGTGTTCTTCCCGGCCACCCGCAACTCAGCCGGTGCCATGGATTTCTCCATGGCAGCAAGCGTGACGGTCCAATTTCCCGCTTTGTCCGCCATGGTCTCCTTGCGTTGACCGGCGAACTCGACGACGACCTTCTCGCCCGGCTCCGCCCAGCCGCGGATTGGAACCGGCACGCCCTTTTGCAGGACCATGTTATCGGACAGGATGGCGGGCAGCCGCACGTCGGCCCAAGCGCCCGCGGTTGAGAGTATTACAGCAAGACCTGCGAGAACGTTTTTGAGATGATGGTGACGCATGGGATTCCTGGGATGAGATGTTGTGCCTTCGTGCTGCAATGTCGTGCGATGAGATTAATGCCGGGCTTGGATTGATCCATGGCTGCGCCGCAGAACTGCGCAGGCGTGCGCAGTGGGGTGGCGCTGGCCGCGACGGTCAAGGACACGGGTTCACGAGGGTCGTATGGCTGGGGGCGGCTCGTTGGTTACAAGCCAGTAAAGCTCGAGTTGCTCCACTGCGCGGACGAACTGGATGAAATCCACCGGCTTGCAAATGTAGCTGTTACAGCGGAGGCGATAGCTTTCGAGGAGGTCCTGCTCCTCCCGCGAAGAAGTCAGCATGACCACGGGTATCAGCGCAGTCGCCTTGTTTGCGCGGATTTCCCTGAGCACTTCGAAACCATCCATTTTGGGCAGCTTGATGTCCAGCAGCACAAGGGCAGGCACCTGGGAGGCATTGCGATTTGCATAGGCGCCGCGGGCAAAAAGATACTCCACAGCCTCCACACCATCGCGCGCCAGGACCACTTCATTGGCGAGCTTGTATTTTTTCAGGGCTTCAAGCGTGAGGGTTGCGTCGTTGGGGTTGTCTTCCACCAACAGGATGGTTTTGTCGTTCATGCAGGGGAACTTTCGGTTGGCAGCGTGAAGTAGAAGGTTGCGCCGTTGCCAACAGTGGCGTCCGCCCATACACGGCCAGCGTGGCGGTGGATGATGCGCTGAACGCTCGCAAGGCCGACACCCGTGCCTGGAAACTCCATGACCGAGTGGAGCCGTTGAAACGGCACAAACAACTTGTGAATATACGCCATATCGAAGCCTGCACCGTTATCCCGCACATAGTAGGTCGTCAAGCCGTTTTCGTGGGCGGCGCCAAACTGGATTCGCGCCTGCGCTTGCTGGCCGGTGAATTTCCATGCATTGCCGAGCAGGTTTTCCAGCACAATCCGCAGCAACCGCGGATCGCCAAAGGCCCTGAGTTTCGGCTGAAGCACAACTTCCACTTGCCGTTGGGGTTGCGAGTCTTTCAGTTCCTGTGTGACGGCGGCGGCGAGTTCGCTCATGTCCACCGCCACAGGATGCAATTCACAGCGGGTCACCCGCGACAGTTGCAGCAGGTCATTGATCAGTTCTCCCATCTGTTGGGCCGCCCCCCGCGCGCGCTGCAGGTAGTCCATGGAGGTGGCATCGAGATGGTTCTGGCATCGTTCCACCACGAGCGCGCTGAACCCGTCGATCGAGCGCAACGGCGCGCGCAGGTCGTGGGAGACGGAGTAGCAAAACGCTTCCAGTTCCTTGTTGGAGGCGGCCAGTTCGGCGGTGCGCTGCCTGACGCGTTGTTCCAATTCCTCATTGAGTTTGGCGAGTTGTTCTTCG
>CAZGGF010000390.1:0-3014 GCA_964524715.1 uncultured Verrucomicrobiota bacterium
ACCAGCGCACCGAACGCGTTACCGCCGAAGAAGTGCGCGACGTCGCACGGAAGTATCTGGTTGCCAGCAATCGCACCATCGGTTGGTTTATGCCGTCGAAAATCTCCAAGGAGCTTCCCATACCGCCCCGGCCGAAGCCTGGCCCGATTCAGCGCCGGATCGGTGGTGGAATTACAGCGGCGGAGGGCCACGTCGATGGAGTGTTGGGAAAGAAACTGCAGTCCCGACAACGCGCCAACGGTTCGCTTTCGTTGCCACTGGCTGCGCTTGCGCCACGGGTCAAGCGCACCGTGCTGCCCAATGGCATGGTGTTGTTGTTGCAGGAGAATCATGCCAATCCGACCGCTGCCGTGTCCGTTATCGTGGATGCCGGCGCTGTGTTCGATCCACCGAAACGTCCCGGTCTGGCTGTTTTCACTGCTGCGATGCTCAACCGTGGCACCGCCGCGCGTTCCGCGGGGAAGTTCCACGAGGAACTCGACAAACTCGGCGCGGAACTGGATTTTGCCGCAACGATGGATGGGGCGAGCGCCGGTGGCCGCTGTCTCAGCGCGGATCTGCCGAAGTTCCTGGAACTGATCAGCGATGCGCTGTGCCGGCCCGCGTTTGCGCGGACCGAGTTGTCGCGGCTCCGCGCCGAACAACTCACCTCGCTAAGGGAAGAGGCAGACAACCCTTATCTCCTTTCCTTGCAGCAAGTTCGGGAGGCGCTCTTCCCCCAGAACCATCCCGAGCGCCACTACTTGCGCGGCAGCGAGGCGGATCTCAAGGGCATCACGCGTTCCGAACTGTTCGCGTTTTATCGCCAGCACTACCGGCCCGACACCACTGCCCTCGCCGTCGTCGGCGATTTCGACGCCACTCGGGTCGCCATGCAACTCCAGTCGCTTTTCGGTTCGTGGCAGTCGACTGGACCGCGCCCAACACTCCAGTTGTCGCTGATCCCGTCGCTTCGGAGCGAAGTCACCGGCCATCCGCTGCGCGTGCCGATTGCCGACAAGGCCGAGGCGATTGTTGTAATGAGCGCGCGCGGCGTGAACATCACCGCGCCGGATTACTTCGCCGCGATCACCGCCAACCACATCCTGGGCGGCGGCGAATTGCTCAACAGCCGGTTGCTCGCCTCGCTGCGCGAGAAACAGGGCCTCACCTACAACGTCTCAAGCGAGTTCCGCAGCAGCCGCAGCGAACGGCCATGGACGCTTGTCATGCAGAACGCGCCAAAAGACGTGGATATTGCCGTTCGCGGCGTGCGCACTGAACTGGAACGGATTCGCACGGCCCCGCCTACGGATGACGAACTCAACCAAGCCCGCGCGACGCTCGTCGGTGGCATGTTGCTGGCGATGGAAACCAACAGCGGTATAGCCAGCATGTTTTGCGACCTCGAACTCTACGGTCTCGGGCAGGAATGGATTGCGCGCTCCGTTGAGGCCCTTTGGAAGACCACCCCTGATGACGTGCTCGCCGCCGCCCGCAAATACCTGCCTGCGCCGGACAAGCTCATCGTCGTCATCGCCTCGCCGTAATGACGAAGGAAATGGATATGAAGAACGGACCCCGGATGTCCCTCGCCGGCCGACGGGGCGCAGGCTTTGTTGCCCGCGCCGGCCTTTGCATTCTCACCTTTGTTTTTTCCGCCGTTTTGTTTGCCAGTGACGCACCGAATTGGAGCCTGCTCGATCCGTTCCAACGCACCATGACGCGCGCGGAGTTTCAGTCGCGCCTCGACCGCGTCTTCTCGCCCGGCGGCGCCTTTCAGAAGTTTTTGGTCCAAGACGGCGACGGAGTTGCCGTTTTCGATGACGAGCAACATCAGCAACGGCTTTACCGCCTCGAATTTGCGATCGGCACGAACCGCATCGTAAAACGGACTTTCAAGTCGTTGGAGGACTTGGCGGCTTTGAAAAACCCGCCGGACCAGCCGTTGCGCGGACTGCGCATCGTGCTCGACCCCGGCCACATCGGCGGCGAGTTCGCGCGGATGGAGGAACGGTTCTTCAAGATGAACCACGGTCCGGCCGAGCAGGAAGCCGTGCAGAATCTCATCGTTGCGCGTTTGCTGGCGGCGCGGCTCCAGCGCGCGGGCGCGACCGTTCTGTTCACCAAGAACGACTTCAAACCGGTCACTGACACGACTCCGGAGCAGTTCCGCGAGTTGGCCGGCAAGTATGTCCGCGAGAACATCGCAACGCGGCCCGAGGTGCGTGCGTTAGGTGAATTGGCGCGGGAGGCGTTCCTGCTCGACGCGACTCGCAAGCGAATGGAACTGGAGTTCTACCGCAATGCCGAGCTCCGCGCCCGCGCGGCGCTCGTCAACGAACGATTGCGTCCGGATCTGACACTCTGCATTCACTTCAATGCGACCGGTGACGGCGACCGGCCCGCACCGGACAACCGTCTCATGGTGATGATCCACGGCTGCTACACACCTGACAGTGTGGATACACCGCAACGGAAGTTTGAGATGCTCTGGAAACTGCTGGAAGACTCCCACCCGACCGAGCTGGCCGCCGCCGACGCCATCAGCCGCGTAATGGGTGCCGACATGAAACTGCCACCCGAGCCTGCCAGATTTAGCCCGAATTCCGTCGCTGCCGGCAACAACCCTTACCTTTGCGCGCGCAACGTCATTGCAAACCGGCTCTACCATGGCCCGGTGGTCTATTTGGAGCCGTATTACCAGAACAACCCAATAACCTACGAGCGGCTTCTGGCCGGCGATTACGGGGGCGATCGCGCGTTCGACGGCCAGCGCCTCCGCTCCATCTTCCGCGAATATGCCGATGCGGTCGCGCGTGGCGTCATTGAGTTTTACGCCCGGCACACAGTGGCAACGCCTGCGGGGCGTTGAAGACCGGCTGGAACACCTGAGTCTGGCCGGTTCGCCCACGGCAAGACGCTTGCGCAGACGAGGCGGCTTCCGTTACCGTCACCGCCATCGTGAAAAACAGTGATCAACCATTGAAGCCGGCGACGCTCTGCGTGCATGCCGGCAGTTGTGTCGATGGAGC
>CAZGGF010000391.1:0-15376 GCA_964524715.1 uncultured Verrucomicrobiota bacterium
GCCTACGGACAACAGGCAGTGAGCGAGTTGGTGGGAGCACCGCCTTCTTGGTATCCAGTGGCTCTGTTGGCAATCGGGCACCCTGCGGAATCAGCCAAGCCGCGTGAGCGGCGTCTGTTGACCGATCTCGTCCACTACGAGCGAGTGCAGAAGTAACGATATTCGCCCAGTCGTAACGCTGGCTGGAGCCAAACGAGTTGCATGATTTGTGGCGCGCAAGCGCGTGGCACAACAGGTCACCTGCGTCGTGATCATTCACCCGCCGAGAACGCCGGAGAGCATCCGGCCATAGCCACGCCCCATTTGCAGGATCTGCCAGCCAACCCAAAACACGACACCGATGTAGATCAATTTCGGCAGCCATTCCGCAAGTGTCCGCAACCGGCGCCGGCTTTCGTCCATGAAATGCCGCTCCAGATGATCCAGCATGTCGTCGAGCTTGCCGCTTTCCTGGCCTGTCGCGATCAATCCCAACGCGTCGGCAGGCATCACATCCGCCAGCGCAGTCACCAACGATTCGCCGCGCTTCAACTCTGGAACCGCCGCGCTCGCTGCCGCAGCCAGTAACGCACTGCCGGACGCCGCTCCCGCCCTTGGCATGGCTTCAAGGATGCCGATGCCGCTGTTTAACAGCGCCTTCAGCGCGGAGAACAGTCGCGTCAGTGAGAGATCGCGGTGAATCTTCCCCAATACCGGTATCGCCAGCACAAACCGGTCTGCCAGCGCAAGCCGGGACCGATCACGCGAAATCTGCCGGACCATCCACCAGACCATCGCCGCTGCCACATAGAGAACCGCCAGCGCTGACAGGATCGCCCATCCGTAGGCCCCATAGTCCCGTGTGAAAACCAACTGTGGCAGTGGCGCTAAAACCAGCGACAAATGCAGCAACAAGAACGGATAGATCATCTGCACCCAGATCTCTTTCCGGATTGCCGCCATTTGCTCCACCATCCCGGCCAACTGCCCCAGCACGCGATCCATCGAGCCGGTCCGTTCACCGACCCGGATCAATTCACGGTGGAGGGCTGGAAACACCCCTTCGTGCTCGTCCATCGCCCCGGCCAGATCACTGCCACTTCGGATACGGTTGCCGATTGCAGCACTCACCCCGCGCAACGCACGCCCCGCTGCAGCACGTTCAAGCGATTTCAGCGCGCGGTCCATGGACACGCCGGCGTTCAACATCGTCGCCAGCTGCCTGTAGAATGCCGCAAGATCAAGCTGTCTGATCATGAGCTATGTCACATGTTTAGCCGCCCCACCGCATCAACGCAACCTGGAACACAATCCGCACGGCAGGAGATTGACCTCGGGTGCATGGCGGGTGTAGTGTGCAATGCAAATGCTAAAGACAGCACGGGCAATGAAAGTGATTACATCGTTCATATTTACTTCCCAAGGGGCATTTCGTCGCCGATGCACGGCGTTTACACTCGTGGAGTTGCTGGTTGTCATGGTCATCATTTCCATTGTGATTGGCCTTGTCTTTCCTGCGGTCACCGGCATCAAGGAGAAAGCCAACGTCGTGATTTGCACCGGCAATCTCAAACAGCTCCACAACGCCTTGATGTCCTATGCCACGGAAAATGAAGGCCGCTGTCCGCTGAACGAACCTGACGGTTCTGGGACGCTGTTTGGCGTTGCCAACAAACCGAACTGGATTTTCGGCTTCGCGCTAACCGGCAGCAACGGCGTCCTCTCCATGTCGCAAGGAAGTCTCTGGCGCTACGTGAACGATGTTCGCGTCTATCGCTGTCCTTCCCGCCCTAACAAGGACTATGTCCGCAGCTATTCGATGGCCAGTTACTTCAGTGGCGCCGACGACGCGAAGACCAAGATTCTGCCGGCGTTCGACCGTAATACCCATGCCCGCGCGCAGAGGTTCATTGAGGCCGAGCGGCCGTCGCAGACCATGTTGCTGACGGAAGAGAACCCTCCCGGTTTTCCGCCCGAAGACGGGCGCACCTTCATCAACGATGGCTACTTTGCCCACGAAGACCCCCATCGCGAACAGCCCGGTTCCTACCACAACGCTGATCCATTTACGCTCTTGGGAGGCAAGGACAACGTGATTTTCGTGGATGGTCACGTTCAATTGCTGACGACAGAGCAAGCCAGTCTCGCTTTCGAGTCTTTCTTCCACGACGTTGCAACGAAACCCAAACGTTAGTCGCAAACCTGTCATGAAGTCTCGGACGCTTCTCACCCTTAGCATAGTCGCCGTCGTGCTCGCAGCCGTCTGGTTGATAACCGGAGGCATCAACGTTCTTTCTACGCCGAAGCAGGAAAAACTCCTGATGTGTGGAAATGCCGACTGCGGCCACCAATTCAAGGCCCGCTTGCCGGTTAAATTCAAAGACTATCCGGTTAAGTGCGAGAAATGCGGCGGCCGCAGCGCTTTTGTTCTTACGCATTGTATAAAGTGCGACGCCCCCTACCCCCTCAACCTGAAGAATCCGCTCGAAAAATGCCCCAAGTGCGGATGCGACCTGCCCAAGTATTGACATTGGCTTCTGTGGCTTCAGCCCTGCTTTGCGGGCACCCTACCGCCTCGACAGACGCGCCGACCCATCAGTTGACCCGTGGCGGCGTCTCGTCTATGCTGCCGCGCTGTTAATAATGGAGTATTCATGATTCGTCAGGTGGACCAAAAGAAAATCGAAGCTGCCATGCGGCAGATTCTCAAAGCCGTCGGCGAGGATCCAAACCGCGAAGGCCTGCGTGAGACGCCCGCCCGCGTTGCGCGGATGTATGCCGAAATCTTCAGCCACGGTGAAGAAGATCCCCGCAAGGCGTTGTCCGCGACATTTACGGAAGACCATCACGAGGTCGTGCTCGTGAAGGACATCCCTTTTTACTCGATGTGCGAGCACCACTTCATGCCGTTCTTCGGCAAGGCGCACGTCGCCTATATCCCCAAGGGAAAGATTGTCGGTATTTCCAAGCTCGCACGCGTCGTTGAGGCCTATGCCCGCCGTCCGCAGGTACAGGAGCGGATGACCAGCCAGATCGCCGACCTGATTAACGAGCTGCTCCACCCCAATGGCGTCGCCGTCATCATCGAAGCCATTCACACCTGCATGACGATGCGGGGCGTCAAGAAACCTGGCACCTCCGTTGTTACCAGCGCCATGCGCGGTGACTTCCGCAAGCGTATTACCACCCGGACGGAAATCATGTCGCTGATCTACGGCCGTCCGACTACGCCCTAGCGGTGTCACCCTCCACACAGCCGCTACTGCGTTTCGTGAAAAAGGTCTTCATCAAAACCTACGGCTGTCAGATGAACGAACGTGACAGCGACGCCGTGATGGCCATGCTGCTTGACCGCGGTTACTCCCTTGCCAAGACCGAACGCGATGCCGATGTCGTCCTGCTGAACACCTGCTCCGTCCGCGATATGGCAGAGCAGAAAGCGATCGGCAAGATGGGCCTCCTCACGCGCCTTAAAAGACGCCGCAGCAATCTCGTTCTGGGCTTCATGGGTTGCATGGCCCAGCGACTCGGCCCGCAATTGTTCGACCGTCTGCCCAAGGTGGACCTCGTCATTGGCACACAGAAACTCCACCGTATCCCGGATCACCTCGATCACTTTCTCAACAACGGCCACCACCCGATCCTCGACACCGCGGAAGAAACCGGCAGCCAGAATGCGATTCGCGACCACGCCACGCCTGGCGCACGATCCACGGCATTCGTCTCCATCATGCAAGGCTGCGATATGCAGTGCAGTTTCTGCATCGTTCCAACCACGCGTGGAACCGAACGCAGCCGCCCCATTGAGGAGATCCTCACAGAAATCCGGGCGCTCGTTGCTTGCGGCGTCAAGGAAATCACACTCCTCGGTCAGATCGTCACCAGCTACGGCCGCGGTGTAATTCCGATCCTTGATGGCAAGTCGCCCTTCGTCCAACTGCTTGAGGCTGTGAACGTCGTGCCGGGCTTGGAGCGCATTCGCTTCACGTCGCCGCATCCACAGGGATTCCGCAACGACCTCATCGAGTGTTTTGGGCGACTGGAGAAGCTCTGCGAGTACGTTCATCTGCCCCTCCAAAGCGGCAGTGATCGTCTTCTCAAAGCCATGTGCCGCACCTACACCGTGGACAAGTACCGGCGCATTGTTGAAAAACTCCGCGCCCGTGTGCCGGATATCGCGCTTTCCACAGACATCATCGTTGGCTTCCCCGGCGAAACCGATGCGGATTTCGCCGCGTCCGTGCAGCTTTGCGAGGAGATGAAATTCGATAACGTTTACCTCTTCAAGTACTCGAATCGATCCGGCACGCCTGCTGCGGCAATGCCGGGCCAGGTCCCGCAAGAGGAGATCGTCCGCCGCCATCATCATCTCTGGAAACTGACGGAGACGCACGCAGCCCAGCGTAATGCCCGCCTCATCGGCCATCCCGCCCAAGTGCTGGTCGAGGGCGAGCCGGAAAGCAAGAAGGTCGAGGGTCGCCTCTTTGGCCGCACGCGTTGCAACCGGCTGGTCTACTTTCCCGGCGCCGGCTGTCATCGAGGCCAATTGCTTGACATTCACATCACCCGGGCCAAATCTCACACACTTTACGGCGAACTATTGAATACTCAGCACTGATTACCATCCCATGTACTGTTTCATCCCTCTTAAGACCGTCGCCATTGCCGTCGGCACCGCTATTGTCGCTGCACGCCTGCCCGGCGTGTTAAAACCACAGGCCTATCGCGACTGGCTGCGCAAGTTCCCGCGCGCCGTCGTGCCCGGCATCGTTTTCCTGAGCATCGCGCTGGTCTGGTGTCTGATCATCGTCAACGGAGCCCGCGAAGATGGCATGGCCGTGCCCAAGAACGCTGTCTATCTTTTCCTCGTCGGTATTTACATCGGACTTATCGCGTTGAAGTTCGACTTCCTTGCTGTCCGCGGCCTGGCCATCCTGCTGCTAATGGTCGCGAAAATCGTCGTCGACTCTGCCAACCAGCTGGAAACTCCATGGCGGCTTGTGATGACCGTTCTGGCCTATGTCTGGGCCATTGCAGGCATGTGGTTCACAGTTTCACCCTACCGACTGCGAGACCTGATCGAATGGGCCACCGACACCGAAAGCCGCACCCGCACACTCTCCGTTGTCGGATGCTTGTTCGGCCTGGCGCTCATCGCCTTGGGCCTGTTTGTGTATTGAAACAGTCGCATCTCGTGAAGTCCTCGGTTGCACGCGAATCCAAGATGCACCTCCCCGACACCCCCCGCATCCTGGTGATTCGCGGGGGTGCCATCGGTGATTTCATCCTCACACTCCCGGCCATCGGCGCGCTTCGCCAACGCTGGCCGTCGGCCCGTCTCGAAATCCTCGGCTATCCGCGCATTGCCGCGCTTGCCGACGGCCGCTACTACGCGGATGCTGTCCGCTCCATCGATGCCGCTGCCATGGCACGTTTCTTCGTGCCGGAAGCAGACCTGGACCCGTCGCTCAGCGACTACTTCGCCAGCTTTGACATCGTTCTCTCCTATCTCTACGACCCCGACGATATCTTCAGCGCCAATCTCGGCCGAGCCGGCGTCACCCGCCTGCTGCGCGCCTCTGCCAAACCCGACCGCGAACACGCCGCCGCCCACTTCGCCCGCCCGCTTGCCGAACTCGGCCTCCACGCCGACCCAGCGCACCCGCGCCTCTTTCCCAACGCCGCCGACCGCGCCTTCGCCGAGCAGTTCTTAACTCTTAACTTTTCACTCTCAACTCTTCACTCGTTAGTCGCCATCCACCCCGGCAGCGGCGGCGAACACAAAGTCTGGCCCGCCGACCGCTGGGCCGCCGTCATACACAAACTGCGAGAAGAAGCCGGTTGCAACATCTTGCTCATCGGTGGTGAGGCCGATGACATCGCGCGCCGCACTCTGGCGCCGTTCAATCTTCCTGCTGCGTGGAGCCTTCCCCTGCCCCAACTTGCCGCCGTTCTTGAACGTTGTGCGCTCTTTGCCGGCCACGACAGTGGCATTACTCATCTCGCTGCCGCTGTCGGCATCCCAACACTCGCCCTCTTCGGACCAACCTCGCCTGATGTCTGGGGGCCGCTCGGTCCCCGAACACGCGTCGTCAACGCCGGCGGCACAATGAACGCATTGCCAGTGGAAGTAGTGCTCGCGACATTGCAGACGATGTTGAGCGAGAAGTAGCTGTCAGCTTTCAAATGTCCTTCCCAGGGAAGTCATCAATCCATGATTTCCCTGAGAAAGATCTCGTCCTGCAAGCCGGAGAGAATTGGTGTGAAAGCATACAAGCCAGGCACACCGCACTGCGATGTCCAAATCCCTGTTGAGAAGCAACGGTGCAGACCGTCGCCCTTACCTCGTCATGCCAAGCTTGTTATTCAACCGCGCTTTGAAGTAGGCGACACGTTCCGCGTTACTCATGCGACTGAAATCTGGCGCCCCATCTGGGAATGTCGGCCACGAGGTGATCGCAGCCGGTGGAGTGTAAGACACAGACTTCGTTGCGCTCTGCTGTAGCGGCGGTCTCTGACCGCCGGCCGTTTCCTTCGCTGCCGAACGGCCCGCAACAGGCTTCTTCGAGACTGTTACCGTCGTGGAGCCGGCATAGCTCATGGAGGTATCGGTGACTTGCAGGTCCTCCTCCAACGAACGCTGCGGCTTGATGCCCAAGCCCTGCAACACGCCGTGGTAGGCGCGCACGGCTTCCTCAGGCTGCACCTGGCCGTCCACAATCCGCCGCAGCATCTCAATGAACGCAAGCTGATGCTCGGCGTTGTTTATCTTCCGTCCGAAGAGCGCAACGCGCGCACCGTATTTTTGCGCCTCAGCGATGAGCTTGAAGGCGTCGTAGGTGGTGCCGGCGCTGCCGCCGAGAATGCCCACGGGCAGGCTCGGGTCGTAGGCAGCCAGTTCCTCTGTGAACTTCGGTCCGTGATAAACCATTTTCAGGAACAACGGCCGGCCGCGTTCCGTGACTCCCGCCAACGAGCGCACGATGTTGTCGTTGACGAACGCACCCATCTTCTCGGGCGCAAGGCCGCTATCCACGTTCGGATCGAAAATTTCCAGGAAGTAACGGAAGCCTTTCCGCTCCGCTTCCTCACGAAACTCCTTGAACTCGCTCAGCGTCTGCATATCACGGTGCAGGCAGTTGACGAAGGTAACTGAATAGAGACCCAGGTTCGCGCCGAGGACGCGTTCCTTCGGCTCACACTCGACCTTGCCACATTGGATGTGGTCAATCGTCGCACTTCGAAACGGCCGCGAGGCCTCACTGGCGTAACGGTTGCCGCGCACAACCCAGATGTCGGTGGTGTCGTTGGCGCGCGCCGCGGGCGTGATGTGGCTGTTGTCGAACAGACGCTCCTTGATGGTCAGCCGCTCATTGGTCGAGGCGGACATCAACATGATGTCGATCAGCCCCTGCCGCGTCACCTCGCGAATCAGTTCGCAAAAATCCTCCACCGTCCGGTACTTCGCCTCGTCGGGCCGGAAGGCCTCTGGTGATTTGAGCGCGCGAATACGCGGGTCGGACGGACTGAGCCGTCCGAAAGACTCGATGCCCCGCGCCATATCGGGGTCTTTCGCGTCGGCGATGATGAACGTCCGGGTCTGTGGATTGCGGCGAATTTCCGCCAGTTTGATGTCGAGGGATTTATTCATCGGCAACCGCGGCCCGTGGTCCGCAATTCGTGACTCTGGTCCTAAACAACCGCCACCACTAGAATCACAAATTACGGATCACGGGCCGCGATCCTTTCATTTGCTCAACGCCTTCATCACTTCTTCGGTCACGATTTTCACGACCGCTTCCAAATCCGGGGCTGACGCTGTTGATTCGTTCGGGTTGGAACAAACCACGCCAGGCCGGAACTCACATGCACAGTAATCGGCTTCCTTCAAACCAGTGCGCTCGTCGGGCAGACCCAGCGTCTTCTTGATCTTCAGCAGGTCGCCGATCTTGCTGCTCGGAATCTGCGTGAACGCCGCACCGAGGTGCGACGCAATGACCACCGTCCGGCAATACGCGTCCACGATCTCCATGAACCAGTAGGCTTTCTCCAATTCCTCATTCCAGGTGAGGACGCCGTGGTTTTGGAGCAGGATGCAATTGTGGTCCTTGCAATATGGCAGGACCGTCTCAGCAAAAGCCTTCGTGCCCGGCGTCTCGTATTGCGCCTTGGCGACCGTGCCGACGAGCACCTCCATCTCCGGGATCATGCAACGCGGAACCTCGGCGCCCGTGATGGCAAACGCCGTCGCGTGCGGCGGGTGTGCGTGTACGCAAGAGCGTGCTTTTGGCTGCGCCTTCATTGCTTCGAGGTGCAGGTAAATCTCGCTGGTGCGCTTGGCCGTGCCTGCGAT
This sequence comes from uncultured Verrucomicrobiota bacterium, assembly GCA_964524715.1. Taxonomy (GTDB): domain Bacteria; phylum Verrucomicrobiota; class Verrucomicrobiia; order CAIQCK01; family CAIQCK01; genus CAIQCK01. The sequence continues at coordinate 8,333 of CAZGGF010000391.1, forward strand.
CTGGTTGCCGTCGAGGTCCACCATGCAGATGTCCTCCACTCGCATCAGGCCCTTGCTCACCATCGTCGGCGTGCAAAGGACCTCGTTCGGGCCAATGCGATAGCTGACGTTGCCGCCGTTGCCGTCCACGTACTCGCGCTTCCAGAGCCGGTGCGAAACGCTGACGATCTGCTCCTTGATGCGTTGGGCTTCCGGCGAGTTGAACAGCTTGACGTGCTCCGGCTTCCACGTCGGCGCCGCAGGCGCGGCGGGGGCGACGCGAGTATCTCCGGCTGGCGCAGAAGCGCCGTCGAATTGAATCGTGACACCAATGCTGCGGAGGAAATCCTTCGCCGAAGGCGTGACAATGGCATCGGCCGGCACGCTGAACGTCTTCGTTCCGCTGGCCTTGAGTCCTGTAACGTCTTTGAGTGAGATGACTTGTTTCATGTTTTCTTTGGCGGCATGTAATTGATCGTGTCCACGATGAGCGCGTTGTAAGCGTCAATCGGGGTGTCTTGATCAAAAGGTTGCGCGGCTTCACGGCCCTCGACATAGCCGATAATATTGCCAACCCCCGCGCCGAGGTTGTCGTAGCAGACCACCGACGATTCGGCTGGCTGCCCCTTCCCTGCCAAGGCTTCCCGGTTCAACGGCTGCACAACAAGCCATCGGCCGCCGGTGAACGAATCCACCTGCCGTGACAACGTCACTTTGCCGATAACCTTGCCGAGCCTCATGTATCGATGATTCCTATGATGCTGTTGCGAACCGGTGTCTTCCGGCAGTTCACCAGCTCCGTCGCGTGCTTTCCGTCCGTACTCACCATGACGCGCGAGTGCAGCCCTGCGCCCAGCGGGTCAATCGCCACTGTCGGCGAACCAAGCTCTGCGCCATCCGCGCTGATCGGCTGGCAAATCACAAATCGCCAGCCGGTCGCACTCGCGTGCTTCACCGTGGCCGTGACATTGCCATCTACGCGACAGAGGATCATGGTCTAGTAAATCCTCAGTGAACCGGCTATCGCCAGCCTGCGGAACCGGGTGTAAGTGCGCGGTGTTGTGATGCCCTCGCCCGTTGGCGTGGCAATGGAGTAGCTCGAGTAGCCTTCGCCACCATTGCCCATGCCGGCGGTGCTGGGACCGTTCGCGACGAAAATCGTCGTGTTCATCACGCGCGCCATCTCGGTAATCGTCTCCAGATTGCGCGAGTGAATGATCGCCGTGTGCCGGTAGTTGTGCTCCGCGTGCTTCGATCGCTCAATCGCTTCGGCCGCGTCGCGCACCCGCACAACCGGCACGAAAGGCATCATCTGCTCTTCCTCGACGAATGCGTGGTCCGCGTCGGTTTCGCCAAAGAGCAGGTCGCAACCCGCCGGCACATTCGCCCCGGCTGACTGTGCCAGCACGCTCACATCCTTGCCGACCAGTTTCTTGTTCAGCACCGGATGTGGACAACCCGCGCCCTGTCCCTTTTCGAAAGTGAACGCATCCTTCGTCAGCGCCTCGATCTGCCGGGCGTTCAACTCGAACGCGCCAGCCTTCTTGAACGCTGCGATGAAGCTGTCCCACGCCTTGGCGGTAATGAAGATTTCCTTTTCACCGATGCACAGCAGGTTGTTGTCATAACCGCCGCCCGTAATGATGCTGCGCGCGGCGTTGTCAAAATCAGCCGTCTCATCCACCACAACGGGTGGGTTGCCAGGACCGGCACAAATCGCGCGCTTTCCCGAAGCCATCGCAGCCTTCACGACCGCCGGGCCACCGGTGACGCACAAGAGAGCGATGTGTCCATTGCTGCAAATCGCCTTGAAACTCTCCATCGTCGGCGGCTCAGCCGTGCAAAGAAGGTTCTCGATGCCAATCGCGTTGTTGATCGCTTCGTTGAACGCGCGCACCGCCATTGCCGCGCACTTGCTGGCCGCGGGATGCGTGTTGAACACGACCGAGTTGCCAGCAGCAACCATGCTGATGGCATTGCAGCCCAGTGTCGGAATCGAATGCGTCGACGGCGTGATCGCTCCGATAACGCCAAATGGCGTGCATTCGTCGATCGTCGCGCCCTTATCGCCCGTGATCGCAAGGCGTTGCAGGAAATCCACGCCAGGGACGTTCTTCAGAACCTTCAGCTTCTCGATCTTGTGGTCGAGCCGGCCAATCTTCGTCTCTTCCAGCTCAATCCGGCCCCAGGACTCCGCGTTCTTTTCGCAGAGCGTCTTGACGATCTCCTCCACCTTGCGGCGGCCTTCGACGCCGGCTTTCGCCAGTTGCTTCTGCGCATGCGCGGCGGCTTCGCAAGCTTCGTTCGCGTCGGCAAAAATGCCGAAACGATTCGGCGCACTGGCCTTCCGGGCCGACGGGCCGTGTGACGCCGGGGCCGGCGCCTGTTGCTTCAGCCGCGCCATAACGTCCTCGACGAGGTTGCGGATCAGTTGTTCATTAATCGCAGGTGCGCTCATATTCTCTCACTTACTTGCCAGTCTTGAAGATAACCTTGCCCTCAACGTCCACGGCATCCACGATGCCGACGACGACTGCGTCCACGGGCGCGTCCTTGAGGCCGTTCGCCAGCCGGGCGGAACTGCCCTGGCAAAACATCACCATTTCACCTTCGCCCGCGCCGACGCTGTCCACAGCAATGATGGTATTCACGCCGGCCTTGAGTTTCGTGTGGTCCTTGTCGTCCACGAGCATGGGCCGGATGATGAGCAGCTTGCGGCCGACCATCTTCGGGTCCTTCTTCGTGGCAACAACCGAGCCTTCAACTTTGGCTAGAAACATAGGGCCTCCGGGTTAATACGTAACACGCCATGCGCAAGGTCCTCCTCGCGCGCGACCGGTCACGCATCACGGCTTACTTCTTGGACGGCGTCGCAATCTTCGGCAGCACGACGCTGGTTTCCTCGTGCGGACGAGCGATGACGTGAACGCTGACAACCTGGCCAATGGCCTTTGCCGCCTGGGCGCCGGCGTCGGTCGCTGCCTTGACGGCGGCAACATCGCCCACCACCACGGCGGTCACGAGGCCGCTGCCGACCTTTTCCATACCAACGAGTTTGACGTTGGCGGCCTTGAGCATCGCATCCGTCGCCTCGACGAGCGCCACCAAGCCCTTTGTCTCAATCATTCCAATTGCATCTGCCATGTTCGTTCTCCTGTTCTGCTTCTCTGAGCTACTTCCTGTTCTCTAAAAGTTTCTTCACTTCACGCGCCACGACGATTTCCTCGTTCGTTGGCAACACCATGATCTTCGTGCGCGAATCGTTCGCGCTGATGATCGACTCCTGCCCACGCTGATAGGCCGCGTTCTTCGCCGGATCCAACCGAATGCCGAACCAATCGAGGTTGGCGCACACCATTTCCCGCAACTGCGCATTGTTTTCGCCAATGCCGGCCGTAAACACGATCGCGTCCGCACCGTTGAGCTGAACGAGATAAGCGCCTATCCAATGCCTGATCTCGTGCGCAAACACTTCCAGTGCCAGCTTCGCCCTCGCATTGCCCTGCTTGGCGGCCGCCACGATGTCACGAACATCGTTTGACACCCCGCTGATGCCCAGCAAACCGCCGTCCTTGTTCATGGAACGCACGACCTGGTCGATCGTCAACCCGTGCGTCTTCATCAGGAACGGAATTGCAAACGAGTCCAGATCGCCCACGCGGTTGTTATGCGGCAGGCCCGACTGCGGGCTCATGCCAAGCGAGTTACCCATGCCGCGGTTGCCAAGCGTTGCACCGATGCTGTTGCTGCCACCCAGGTGACACGAGATCACGCGGAGGTTGGTGCCACCGAGCAGACTTGCCACTCGCTCGGCGATGTAACGATGGCTCGCGCCATGGAACCCGTAACGGCGCACACCCCACTCGGCCCATTGCTCCGGCACGGCGTAACGCATCGCCGCTTTCGGCGCGTTCATCCACCATGCCGTCTCGAACAGGCCCACCATCGGCGTATGCGGCAGCTTCTCGCGAAACTTCCGGATTCCGGCGATGTAGGGAGGGTTGTGCGATGGGGCCACCTCGTTCATTGCCTCCATCGCCTTCAACACGTCCTCTGTCAGCTCTGCGCAACCGAGGACGTTCTTTGCCAGCACGGTTTTGAAGCCGACTGCCGTCAGTTCCTCCAAGCGCGGCAATGCGCCGCTGGCCTTCATTTCAGCAAGCGACTTCTCGATCGCGTCGCCGTAGTCGGTGACACGCTCGAAGCCGCCCTTGGCCAGCGTCGCCTCCGTCGTCATGTCGAGCAGACGATACTTGAAGGAGGTCGAGCCTATATTGGCAATAAGGATTTTCACGGTGAACCGCGATTCATCGCACGTTATCCGCAGCGCAAAACGCCGCGTTTACGCGCCAATCCACTTGCCGAGACCGGGCAACTCTTCGTGCGGGCGCGGAATGACGTGCACGCTGACGACCTCGCCCACCTGGGCTGCCGCAGCCGCGCCGGCGTCCACAGCGGCCTTCACCGCTGCCACGTCGCCCTTGAAGAATGCCGCGACCAAACCCGAACCGACCTTTTCCCAGCCGGTGAGTTGGACACTGGCGGCCTTCAGCGCCGCGTCGCTTCCTTCGAGCAACGCCGTGAGGCCCTTCGTTTCGATCATGCCAATTGCTTGCAGTGCCATATGCGTTTCTCCTTAACCAATAAATGACTTCAACAGTTCCGGGCTGGGGCGCGGAATGACGTGGCTGGCAACCAACTCGCCAACCTTGCCCGCCGCCGACGAACCCGCGTCCACAGCGGCCTTCACGCTGCCGACATCGCCCTTGAGCAGGACGGTGACGAAGCCGCCGCCGATCTGCACCGTCTTGATCAGCGAGACATTGGCGGCTTTCACCGCCGCGTCGCTGGCCTCAACGGCGCCGACGTAACCTTTCGTTTCTATGATGCCGATACCTTCGTTCATTTTTCTCCTATCGTTTTTCGGGCGGCCAACAGGGCCGTCCTCACTTCAACAACTCAACTCTGCTGTCCGGCCGCAGGCCACAGGCGTTCCCTTCGTCGGTGTCGATATGCACCTCGAGTTTGAACGACTTGTCCACGCGGACCACCAAGTCTTCGAACACCGCTCCGCATTCGCCGCCAACACGCAGTTTCATCTTGTCGCCCTGCTTGACGCCGTAGAATGCCGCGTCATCAAGGTTCATATGCACGTGCCGCAACGCCCGGATCACGCCTTCTTCTATTTCAAAAAATCCCTTCGGCCCCATCAACATGCATCCCGGCGTGCCTTTGACGTTGCCACTCATCCGCACCGGAATATCAAAACCGAGCATAATGGAATCCGTGAACGCCAGTTCCACCTGATTCAACGTGCGACAAGGCCCGAGAATGCGCAGGTTGGAAATGATGCGGCTCCGCGGTCCAATCAGCGTCACCATCTGCTCCGCCGCATATTGCCCCTCTTGGTAGAGCATCTTCATCGGCTTGAGCTGCTGCCCCGGGCCAAACAAAGCCTCCACCGCCTCTTGGGTCAGGTGGCAATGGCGCGCGCTGACATTGACGACAAGCGGATTCGGCGGGGTCCTGCCCGCCGGCGACATTGGACGAAACCGTGCGTAAACCGCCTCGCGCACGATTTGTTCCACAGTTGACCGCTGGACCTGAGATGCACTCATGACGTTTCCAGATTCAATCAATATCTTCCAAAAACTGTCACGATAAATACCGATTTTTCCAGAATCTGTCAACAACTTCTTGCAATTATTTTCGCCAAATGCCAAATTTACCCCGTGAAAGCGCCCGAACGATTCCGCCGCATTGCAGAACTGCTCGGCCAACACGAGTTTCTCGACCTTGCTACCCTCGCCCGTGATCTACAGGCGTCAGAATCCACCATCCGGCGCGACCTCGATCAACTGGCCGCCAAGGGCATCCTTACCCGCACCCATGGCGGAGCCATGGCTGTGGAGCACAAGACGGATGAGCTGAATTTCGTCGTTCGTGATACCCGTCAGGCCGAAGAGAAGGACACGATCGGCCGCGCAGCGGCCGCTTTGGTGGAAAACGGCATGTCGGTGATCATTGACGGTGGCACCACCACCTACCATGTTGCCAAGCACCTCGGCAACAAACGCATCCAGATTATCACCAACTCCCTGCCTGTTGCCAACCTGTTCAGCAACTCCAGCATGGTGGAAACCATCATGTGTGGCGGGTTCATCTTCCCGCGCATCGGTGTATTGCTCGGCCCCACAGCCGAAGAGGCTTTTTCAAAGCTCCATGCTGACGTCGCCATCATGAGCGCCGGCGGCCTCACGACCGAAGGCATTACCAATTCCAACAACCTGATCGTGGCGGTACAACAGAAGATGATGACTGCTGCCAGCCGCGTCGTCCTCTGTCTGGATCATACCAAGTTTGGCCGGCGTGCCCTCTCCTTCGCCGCGCCGCTGGACAAGATCCACACTGTCATCACTGACAAGGACACCCCGCGCGATCAGATCGCCATGCTGCAAAAGCAGCGGGTCGAGGTCATTGTTGCCCGCTAGTTCTGCTCTTCTTCGTCGTCCTCTTCCTGGCGAGTCCGCACCCCGGCGTCAGTTTCCTCACTGCCGTCCCAATCCGCGGGCGACCACGAGAGGATTTCGTTGATCTCGTCGTAGCAATGCAGGTTGCCACCGTTGAAATAGCGGTCGTTGAGTTTCGCCAACAACTCCTCCTCGAGATCCATCTCATCCACCGCATGAGCGTAGTGATGTGTCTTGTTCAGGAATTTCACTCGCAGCTCGATAAGATTGTCCACAAGATCGCGGAAGCTGCTCTGCTCGTCATCCTTGAACAACGGGAGCGCAAACAACTTCCCGCCCGCGTCCTCGTCCGGCTGCAGCGCGATTTTCAACCGTAACCGGCCCTCCTCCATCTCGGACTCCGGAGCAAACAGTGCGAACGCCTTCGCCAAAGTGGCGCGCTCGAAACCCACATCGCCATAGGCTTCCAGCCGTTCCGCGATATCCCGAAACTGGCCTGGATCAAGCACGCTCAATCCACCGGCGGGCCAGTAAATGTCTTCGCTGGCCTTCTCAACCCACCAATTCATGTCGTTGCCAAGGCGCACGACAATCC
>CAZGGF010000392.1:0-2154 GCA_964524715.1 uncultured Verrucomicrobiota bacterium
CGGGAGGGAAAGTCAACGCACCCAAAATGTAACAATTCGGGTTTCAGCCCGGCGTTGAAACACCGGCGGCGCGCAACTATGCTGCCGCCCATGAAACGGTTCTGGTTGCTATCGGTGCTTGCGGTCGCGTGGACGGCGGGCGCGCAGGTTCCCAATCCATCGTTTGAACAGGGCGGCGGCAACGCTCCCGACGGCTGGAAACTCTCGGCGCCGCCGGGCGAGTGGAGCGCACAAGGCCCCACCGGCGCGCACTGCGTCGCCGTGACGGGTTCGGGCGAGGACTCGAACTTCTGGCGATGCGACGGGGTGAAGTTCGAGCCGTCGCGCCTCTACCGGTTCTCATTTTATGCGCGTTGCGCGCCGGGAACGACGGGCAGCCTCATCAGCGGGCCGTCGTTCGCCAATCGCGACCTGCCGGTGAGCGACTCGTGGGATCGAAAATCGTTTGTGTTCACAGTGCCGACAGTCGTGTCGCCGGGCGCCTGCCTGCGGCTCGGTCACTGGCATATGAAAGGCACAGCGATGTTCGACGACGTGGAACTGAGGCCGGTGCAGGCAGTCCACGCGCGCATCGCCGGCGTCGAACTCGGCCAGGGCGAGACGGTGAGCGACAGCCTCTACCGGTTCCACACGCAGTTGGGAGGTGATGGCGGCAACTACTCGCATCCGCTTGACGCGCACATGGCGGGGTTCAACAGCAACCGCTGGACGTTCGGCCCCGGCGGCTACGTCGTTTACAAGCATCAGGTCGGCAGCCACACGCAGCGGAACGGCAAGGTGACGATCAACATCTGCCATTACCAGGGAGGGCGGTGCATGATCGAGATGAGTTTCGACCGGCTGACGTGGACATCGGTGGGCGAAACCGCTGGCTTGGGAGAGCACACGGTGGAACTGCCAGCGCGGATGTTCCCGGCGGTCGTGGTTTATGTGCGGCTGCGCGCCGAGAGTGGAACAGAGAAAGAGAAGCCGAAATCCGCGTCGTTTCAAGTCAGCAGCTACACCTACGAGGCGCAGTTGGCCGGGCGGACTACCGACGGTCGCGGGCGGACGGATTTCGTCGAGATCCAGCAATCGGACAAGCGGTTGAATGCCGTTTGTGAAACGCTCGGCGACCCTCTGCCCGGCGGCGACCACAACTCGATGTGGCGGTTGCGGAACGATTCGGACGAGCAAGCCAAGGTGCTCGCCACGCTGGAAGTGTGGCGTGGCGACCAGCGCGTCTCGGCATCCAGCAGGGGTGTCACGCTTTACCCCGGCCACTCGGAGGTGGTCGAACTGCGTTACGATGTGCATGACGCCGGTGAGTACGAATTGCGGTTCGTCGAGCGTGACCTGCGGAGCCAGTGGGAGTTGTTCGCGGCGCGTGTGTCCCTGAGCGTGCCGATGTTGTTCGCGTCCGGCTACGGCTGGCGGCTCAGTGAGGAGAAAGCCAATGTTGGCCTCTGGTGGTGCGAATCAGCGCGGAAGATCAGCCGGGAGCGGCCCGTGCCGAAGGGCAACCCGCAGTCGCTGATCCGCATCAGCGCCGCGCGGAACGAGCGGGAGAGCTTCCAGCTCGCAATCAACCCGCTGAAGACGGTGCCAAAGGTCAGCGTCAGCGTCAGCGATCTTCGCGGGCCGCGCGGCGCAAAAATCCCGAGCGAGAACGTCGCCGTCCATCGCGTCGGCTACGTGCGCGTGGACACGCCGACCGACGAAACGGGTGCGGCCGAAACGTGGCCCGACCCCTTGCCGCCGCTGGCGCAGGGCGAGGAGTTCACGGCGGACGTGGGTCGCAACACGCCGCTGTGGTTCACGGTGTTCGTTCCCGACGGCGTACCGGCGGGCGACTATCAAGGAGTGATCGAGCTGAAAGAAAAACCACGGTCAAAGTTCGACCGCTCGGCGTGGAAGGCGAAGGTGCCGTTGCGCGTGCATGTCTGGAATTTCTCGCTGCCGAAGGAAACACGCTTGAAAACGGCGCTCGGTGTCAGCGTGGAGGCAGTGAAGGCGTATCACAACCTCACCACTGATGAGGAACTGGCGGTGGTGTGGGACAAATACATGCAGAGCTTTGCTGCGCACCGCATCTCACCCTATTGGCCGATGGGCAGGGCGAGGATTGGCATTCAGTTCGATAAAACCGCCAGTCCACCGCGCGTGAAGCTGGAC
>CAZGGF010000393.1:0-5078 GCA_964524715.1 uncultured Verrucomicrobiota bacterium
GGGCGCTGAGCCGCCTATGCCGGCAACCGTTGCCAGACAGCCAGTGCGGCTTCCGGGTATTGCACCGCAGCCTGCTGGATGCGCTGAAGCTGACGGCGGATCGCTATGAGGTGGATAGCGAGATGCTGATCCTTGTCTCTCGCGCCGGGTATCGCATCGTCAGTATTCCTGTCGCGACGATCTATGCGGATGAACAGAGTCACATCCGGCCCCTGAACGATACGCTCAGAACGATCCGGCTGCTTTTGCGCTATTGCCATGGACGCTGACAACTGCCACCGCATCGAGCAACCCGACACGCCGGACTACTGGCGGTTGAAGATGGTTGCAGAACAACTGCGCAACCGGAAAATCCGGGATGAGCGTGTGTTGGCGGCTTTCACGAGAGTGCCGCGCCACATCTTCTGTCCCGATGTCAGCCTCGCGGAGGCCTATGCGGATCATCCGGTGGGGATTGGATGTGACCAGACGATTTCGCAACCTTACATGGTGGCGTGGACGCTGGAATCTGCGCGATTGCGCGGTGAGGATCGTGTGTTGGAGATCGGCACAGGCTCGGGGTACCAGACGGCGTTGTTGGCGCGACTGGTGTCACATGTGTTCAGTGTTGAACGAATCCCGGAATTGCTGAATGCAGCACGGGCACGGTTGGCGCGGCTCAGCGTGGAAAACGTGACATTGCATGGGGGAGACGGCAGTGGCGGCTGGTTGGAGCACGCGCCGTTTGACGTGATTCTTTATGCAGCGGCTGCGCCGGAGGTTCCACATCAGGTTCGAAGTCAACTGACTGTTGGCGGACGACTATTGGCGCCGGTGGGATCGTTGTACCATCAACATTTGCTGCATATTGAGCGCACAGCGGAAGGAACGTACCGCGAGCAGGACCTTGGCGGGTGTGTTTTTGTGCCATTACGCGGGATGTTTGGCTGGAAAGACTAAAAAAAGCGTGCCGAACGCGAAGTTTGCGTGGACAGCGCGGGATGTTTGTGTTACCAACACGGCTCCTCTGCGTCAGGCAAATGCGGTCAGGTAGACCTCATGCCGCGCAGTTCGGCCGGGGCGTAGCGCAGCTTGGCTAGCGCGCTTGGTTCGGGACCAAGAGGTCGCGGGTTCAAATCCCGCCGCCCCGACCACTTTTCCCTATACAACAGGGAAGAGTGTGTCTTTTCCCATCATCACCGGGATTCTCCCGTTATTTCCGACGGATTTCTCGAACACCGGCACAATAAGGCGCGAGTATCTCAGGTAGCAGCAGGGAACCGTCAGGCTGCTGATAGGTCTCCAAGAGAGCGACGTAGAGGCGGGCCAACGCCGTGCCGCTGCCGTTCAACAGGTGCACGAAACGGTTCTTGCCGTCCTTGTCCTTGAATCGAATATTGGCGCGGCGGCTCTGGAAGTCCTCGCAATTGGAGCAACTGGACACTTCGAGATAGGTGTTTTGGCCGGGAGCCCACACCTCGATGTCGTAGGTCTTGGCGGAGGCGAAGCCCATGTCCCCAGTGCAAAGCAGGATCACGCGATAGTGCAACCCCAGCAACTGCAATACCTTTTCTGCGTTGGCGAGCATCTTCTCCAGCTCGTCGTAGCTGCTGTCGGGATGGGCGAATTTCACCATTTCCACCTTGTCGAATTGGTGGACGCGGATCATGCCGCGCGTCTCCTTGCCGGCAGCGCCCGCCTCGCGCCGGAAACACGGCGTATAGGCGCAATAGTAGAGGGGCAACTGATCGTGGCGGAGGATTTCGTCGCGGTGAATGTTGCTGACCGGCACTTCAGCCGTCGGTGCGAGGTAAAGCTCGTCATCGCGCAGGCGATACATATCCTCCTCGAATTTCGGCAACTGTCCTGTGCCGATCATCGAGGCGCGGTTGATGAGAAACGGCGGGAACATCTCGGTGTAACCGTGTTCTCGCGTGTGCAGGTCGAGCAGGAAATTGATCAGCCCGCGTTCGAGCCTCGCGCCCGCGCCTTTGTAGAGGATAAACCCGCTGCCGCTGATCTTCGTTGCGCGGGGAAAATCAAGAATGTCCAGTGCCTCTCCGATTTCCCAGTGCGGCTTGGGCTTGAACGTGTACTCCGGCTTCTGTCCCCAAAGACGGATTTCGGGATTGTCGGCCGAGTCTTTGCCGGCTGGAACGCTGGGATGAGGGATATTGGGAATGGTGAGCAGAATTCCGCGCAGTTCTTCGTCTGTCGCGGTGATTTCCTTGTCCAGCGCGGCGATGTCGTCGCCGACTTTTTTCATGGCCGCCACCTTTTCCGTGGCGTCCTGACCCTTGGATTTCAACGCGCCGATCTCTTTGCTGACGGTGTTCCGTTGGGCCTTGAGGGCGTCCGAATCGGACACCAACTTGCGCCGGCGCTGGTCCAGCGCGGCGATTTTGTCCACGGCAGCCTCATCGCCACGCCCGCGGTCGGCGAGCCGCTTCCTGACCGCATCCGGATTGTCGCGTATAAGTTTGATGTCGAGCATGATGCCTCATCATAAGTCACGTCCCGGTCGAGTCAAGCGCGGCTCCGCGGATGTGAATGAAAGCTTGAAGGTTCGGCTCGCTTCTGCTGGTCTGGTGGTACTCAGGAAAAATTGCTCATGAAACACATCTTGTTACTCGCACAGGCCGCGTTGTTGGCGGCTGTTCTCACGGTGGCAACACCCGCTTCGGCCAACGTCACGTTGCCACACGTCTTCGGAAACCACATGGTGCTGCAGCGCGACCAGGCGTTGCCGGTCTGGGGATGGGCCGACCCCGACGAGAAGGTGTCTGTGCAGATCGGCGACCAGCCGGCCGTGACCACCACCGCCAGCAAAGATGGTGAATGGCGTGTAACGATGCCGAAAATGGGTGCGGGCGGGCCGTTTACCGTGAAGATCACGGGCAAGAACACCATCACGCGGGATGATGTGCTGGTTGGCGAGGTGTGGCTGTGCTCCGGGCAGTCGAACATGGAGATGGCTGTTGGCAGTTGCCTCAACGCTCAGCAGGAAATCGCCGGAGCCAATTATCCCAAGATCCGCACCATCAAGGTTCCCAAGCTGACTGCCAGTGTTCCGGCCAGGGATTTTCCGGGCGAATGGAAGGTTTGCAGCCCGGAGACTGCGGGTGCGTTCACGGCGTGCGGGTTTTTCATGGCGCGCGAGCTTCAGAAGAAGCTGAACGTTCCCATCGGTCTCATCAATTCGTCCTGGGGTGGCACACGCATTGAACCGTGGACGGCCCCGGTGGGGTTCGCGCAGGTGCCCGCACTGTCTGAGATTCAGCAGAAGATTGCCAAGGCTGATCCTCGAGCGCCGGAATTCAAGGAGGGTCTGGGTAAATACCTCGACAATGTGGAGGCGTGGGCGAAGGCGACGCGGCAATCCATCGCGCAGGAGAAGCTCATCACGACCATGCCCGAGTTCCCGCAAGAGTTCATTCCGCTCGGCGCGCGGACTTCACCCCACGGTCAGCCCACGACGCTCTACAACGCCATGATCCAGCCTCTGGTGCCGTTCGCAATTCGCGGCGCGATCTGGTATCAGGGCGAATCCAACCACGTGGAGGGCAAGCTCTATACCGAGAAGATGAAGGCGCTCGTCAAAAGCTGGCGTCAGCTCTGGAACTGCGAGCTTCCATTCTACTATGTGCAAATTGCGCCCTTCGTTTACGGCAATGAGAACCCGGCGGTGCTGGGTGAGTTCTGGGAGGCGCAAGCTGCTGCCCTCGAGATTCCCAATACTGGCATGGTGGTGATCAGTGACATCGGCGACTACAAGGATATCCATCCCAAGAACAAACAAGAGGTTGGGCGGCGCCTTGCGCTTCTTGCGCTGAAGAACCTTTACGGCCAGGGTGACTTGGTCTGTTCCGGCCCGACTTTCAAGGCGATGGCCGTCGAAGGCGACAAGATGCGCATCCGTTTTGACAACGTCGGCGGTGGCTTGGTTTCGCGCGACGGCAAACCGCTGAATTGGTTCGAGATCATCGGCAAGGAAACCGACTGGACCAAGGCTGACGCTGTCATCGAAGGCGATTCGGTAGTGCTATCGTCCGCAAAAGTCACCGCGCCGGTGGCGATGCGCTTCGCGTGGGACAAGTCCGCTGTTCCAAATCTCATGAACAAAGAAGGTTTGCCCGCGTCCGCATTCCGGGCCGGCAAGGAACCCCAGATGGACATCCTCTCGTTGAAAGTCCCGGAAGCGAAGGATTACGAGCTGCTTTACGCCCTCGATATATCCAAGATGGGAGGGCAAATCGCCTACGGCGTGGATCGTCGCGCCCAGATTGCCAAGCCGATTGACCGGGTTGCCTATTTCCTGGAATTGCGCAAACAGGGTGAGCCGACACAATGGGTCTTTGTTTCAATGGACGCGTTCACCACGGATCTGTCCAAGCTGGGAGTTCCCACGGTCGCTTCCAAGGCAAAATTCCAGACCAAGGTGAACCGCATGAACATCCTCTCCAGTGATCCCAGGATCACTGCTGGTGACGACATTACCGGCAATATCGAGTTCTGTTCGAGTAACTACGGACCGCGCAATGCGGCTGGCATTCCCAATGCCTCCGATGGCGTCTGGGACTTCGGTGACGAGTTCTCAAGCCCTGAAGACGGCTACGGCTGTATGCAGGTTCACAACTTCAACGCCAAACAGACTTTGTTCGCCTTCAACAACTGGAAGGCGGGCTCTGGCGCTGATCTCGGCATTGGCAATAGTGACCCTCGCGCGAGCGCGGCGCACACGCTGGATTGGACGTTCAATCACAACGCCTCCCAGTACGTGGTCAGACAACTGAAAGTACTTGTGCGCCTGAAGAAATGAGGCAGTCAGATCTGCCCGCCACATCACTGCGGAGAGCTGACGACTGCACAGGGATTGCGTCCATCGTATTTCTGTTCGCTGCAGCGTTTCTGATTGAGCGTTGGGTCACGCTTCTACAGAAGCGGTGGCGCGGTAAGTGATGTGCCACCACGACAAGCAGCAATCTGCTTTCCCTTGATCGAGCCCCTTTTCTTCTTGTTTGTCCTGAATCTACAGCTTGGCAGACAGAGAAGCGGGTAGAGAAATGGTCCTTCATTCGGTGATTTCATTACGGGAAACG
>CAZGGF010000394.1:0-3027 GCA_964524715.1 uncultured Verrucomicrobiota bacterium
TGATACTGCCGGAGAAGATAAGGATCACGTTCTGGCCGAGGCTCGCGATCTGCGCCTCGATCTGTGACTTGGCGCCGTTGCCGATGCCGACCATCGTGATGACCGCGCCGACGCCGATGATAATGCCGAGCGCGGTGAGCACCGAGCGCATCTTGTTGCGCCGCAGCGCCCTCAACGCGGTTTTGATGGTGACGAGGATTCTCATGGCGTTTGCAGCGCTGGGTCGAGCGTCGCTTGCAGCCGTTTCAATTCCGTTTCAGCAAAGAGTCGATCCGTGACGGGCGCGTCGGATACCACGTGGCCGTCGCTCATGACGATGTTGCGTTTGGTGTAGTGGGCGATGTCCGGCTCGTGTGTGACCATGACGATGGTGATGCCGCGGTTATTGAGTTGCTGGAACACGTCCATGATCTCGATGCTGGTGCGGCTGTCGAGGTTGCCCGTTGGCTCGTCGGCGAGCACAAGCGCAGGCTGGTTCACCAGCGCGCGGGCGATGGCCACGCGTTGTTGCTGGCCGCCGGAGAGCTGGCTCGGATGATGGCCGGCGCGGTCGGAGAGGCTGACGATGCCGAGCGCGTGCAAGGCCTTCTCGCGCAACTCGTGGCTGCGCATGTGCTGCCGGGCATAGAGCATGGGCAGTTCGACGTTCTCCAGCGCCGACGTGCGCGAGAGGAGGTTGAACCCTTGGAACACGAAGCCGAGTTTCTGGTTCCGGATGTCGGCCAGCTCATTGGTGTTGAGCTGCGATACGTCGATGCCGTCGAGCAGATAGTGTCCGCTCGTGGGCCGGTCGAGGCAGCCGAGGATGTTCATCAGGGTGGACTTGCCGGACCCGCTCGCGCCCATGATGGCGACGAACTCGCCCGGATGAATCTCCAGCGAAACGCCGCGCACCGCCTGCACATCCACCTCGCCGGTGTGGTAGGTCTTGCGAATGTTATCCAGTTTGATGACCGCGTTCATTCAACTTACCTAGAATCGCCGCATTCCACCAAACGGACTGGATGCCGATGTCGCACCTCGTTGTGAAACCGCGTGTGCCGTGATCACGTTGTCGCCTTCCTTCAAACCTTCGAGCACCTCGGTGTTCACACCGTCGCTGATGCCGATCTTGATCTGTGCCGGCTGCGGGCTGTCGTTCGCCGCGCTGGAAGAGAGAGTGTAAACCGTTCGTGTCATTGAACGTTCGCCTTTGCGACGGCCCGACCCGCCGCCGCTGCGCGATTTTTCACCCTCACTGCGAGCGGCCGCAGAACCGCCGTTCTTTGAAGCTGCGTCCGTCGTGGTGGTGATGAGCCGGAAGCGCAACGCAGCGTTGGGAACCTTCAGCACGTTGTCGCGCTGGGCGATAATGATCGAGACATTGGCTGTCATGCCAGGACGCAGTTTCATGTCGCTGTTGTTCACCGCAATTACAGTGTCATAGCTGACGACGTTCTGGACGGTGATCGGCGAGTTGCGGATCTGTGTCACCTTGCCACGGAACGTGCGGTATGGGAACGCGTCCACGGTGAAATTCACGTCCTGGCCAACCTCAACGTTGCCGATGTCGGCCTCGGCGACGTTGGCGTCGATCTGCATCTTCGTCAGGTCGTTTGCGATGACAAACAAAGTTGGCGCGTTCAGGCTTGCGGCTACGGTCTGGCCGACATCCACGTTGCGCGAGATGACGATTCCGTCCACTGGCGAGTAGATTGTGCAGCGAGCGAGGTCCACCTTTGTTCGCTCCAGCGAGGCTTGTTTCTGCTTCACGCTCGCCTCGGCTTGATGAAGCGTTGCCAAGGCTGTATCCAGATCTGCTTGTGGAATGAGGTCTTTGGCGCGCAAGCCCTGCTGGCGCGTCGCCTGCACTTGCGCCAGCTCCAGTGTGGCTCTTGCATTCGCCAGGTCGCCTTCCGACTGATGGACGGCGGCTTCATACGTGGCAGGATCGAGTTGTGCAACGATCTGTCCCTCCTTGACGACCGAGTTGTAGTCCACAAGCAGTTTTGCGATCATGCCTGAGATCTGGCAACCGACTTGGACATTGACGACGGGATTGAGCTGGCCCGTTGCGGTTACTGTCTGCGTTAGCTCGCCGCGAGTGATCGTTGTAGTTTGATACTGTGGAGTGTTATCAGCACGCAGCCACCAATACCACGAGCCGTATCCCGCGCCCCCGACAAGCAGCAGAAGGACCAGCGTCCAAATGATTTTGCTCATCACTCGATTCTTGGCCATGACTTCCTTTCGCCCACACCGCCGCAAAAACCCGTGCCCCGTGAGATGCCTGATATCCGGGCGACCGGATTCCTGACACTCATTAGACGATTATACAACATCCTATTCAAACTGTTGTTTCAAGGGATTCCGAAACGCAAACAATCTGCTGGACGCGTATCCCCGGGACGCCATTTTTACATGTCGCCAGTGTATCGGAGAATGCGGCCGTCCTCAAGCATTGCATTAGATTGCGGCGGTGACTTTCCCCAGATCTTCTGCAAAACGGGTTTTTACGATTTTCTCGGGATCGCCAGTGGCGGCCTCCAGACCGGCATCGGCCCGGATGGAACCGAGGAACTTTGCGTGGTTGCTGAAGGAACTGGGGGTACCTGCGCTCAAGTTTTCGACGATACCCAGCAGAGGCACGTTAAGCCGTTCAAACAGCGCCAGCGACCTTCGCAACGTTTCCACGGCCAGCACCGCCGGCGTGGTCACCGCCAGCAGTTCCGCGCGTTTGATCCAGCGAGCCATATCCAACGAGGCGTCGCCAATGCCCGGCGGCATGTCCACCACCAGGAAATCCTGCTTGCCCCACTGTGTCACCGCCAGCAACTCCAGCGCTGCCTGTGAGACATCGTTGCCTCGCAGTGGCACGGCGCGGCCTTGTGAAAAGAACGACATGGACATGAACGTAATGCCGTGTGCCAGTGGCGGATTGATGCCCGTCTCCTCGGTATAGTGGGCGTCCTTGATGCCAAGGATGATGTAGTCTGAGGCGCCGGTGAAATCCAGATCGAGCAGGGCGGTGCGATGGCCTTTGCGCGC
>CAZGGF010000395.1:0-3026 GCA_964524715.1 uncultured Verrucomicrobiota bacterium
CCGTTGTCGCCTCGACCTATTGCAACAGTTGGATATTTGAGGATCTCGACCCCAATGATCCCTTCCACAGCATGGCGCGGGCGTACTGCCGGCTCGTCATCTGCCGCAGCGAGGACGCCAAGGAAGCGTATATGGAGCAGATGGCCCGCAAGTACAAGGTCAACGGCATCATCTACCACGACTCGAAGACCTGCCCGAACAACTCCAACAACCGTTATCAAATGCCGGAGCGTCTGGACGCCAAGCTTGGCATTCCGCATCTCGTGATCCACGGCGATCTCAACGACATGCGCCTTTACTCCGAAGAGCAGGCCAAGACGAATATCCAGGCGTTCGTGGAGGGGTTCGCACAGCGGTAAGGCGGTGCACGTTCAATGCACTACTTCTGCGGCATAGACATCGGTGCTTCCACGGCGAAGCTCGTCATCATTGACGAGAGCGGCAAGGTTGTCGGCCGCGGCCTGCGCCGTTCCGGCGTGGACTACGCCGCCGTTTCCGAGCAGGTTCTCAATGATGCGTTGACGGCTGCGAAGATTCGCCGTGAGGACATCGTGCGTTCCGTTGCGACCGGTTATGGCCGCGACAATGTGCCGTGGGCCCATGAGACGATGACGGAAATCACGTGCCACGCGAAGGGCGCATGGCACCACTTCCAACGGAAGATCACCGTCATCGACATCGGCGCGCAGGACAGCAAGGTCATCCATCTCGATGCGCACGGAAAGCGCGTTGGCTTCAAGATGAACCGCAAGTGCGCCGCCGGCACCGGGGCGTTTTTGGAGGAAATTGCGCTGCGGCTTGCGCTGGACGTCGGCGAACTCGACAAACTCGCCGCGCAATCGAAGAAGGAAGTCACACTCGGCAGCTTCTGCACCGTCTTTGCCGCCACGGAGATTCTCTCGAAGATTCGCGCCGGCGAGAAAGTGCAGGACATCGTCAAGGGCGCGTTTCATTCCGTCGTGAAACGGCTGCAAGAGATGGACACGGCGCATGGCGATCTTGTGATGACCGGCGGCGTCGCGGCGCACAACCCGTGCCTCGTGCGGATGTTTAGCGAAGCCTACGGCCGTCCCGTTCACGTCCCACCCGAACCCCAGCTCGCCGGCGCATTCGGCGCGGCGCTGCTGGCAATGGAAAATCATCGAACCACCAAATCATGAAAACATCTGTCATGTTCTCCCGTCGATCGTTCCTGAAATCCACGGCAACCGTTCTTGCCGTCAGCAGCCCGGCATTGGTGCGCGCAGCTTCGGCTGCGTCGTCAGAAGGCTTCCGTTTTGCCCAGATCGCTTGTGGGGGCAAAGGCGCCGGCGACATGAACAGCATGCTCAAGGGCGGCGCGAAACTGGTGGCGATGTGCGATGTGGACCCGGCTCGTGCGGCGAAGTCATTCCAGGAACATCCCGACGTGCCGAAGTTCACCGACTACCGCAAGATGCTCGACAAGTTCGGGAAAGAGGTGGACGGCGTGGTGGTTTCGACGCCCGACCACGTCCATGCAGTGGCTGCGTTGGACGCGATGCGGCGCGGCAAGCATGTCTATGTGCAGAAGCCGCTGGCGCGGACTTTCCAGGAATGCCAGGTGCTGTTCGACGCCGCCAAAAAGTATGGCGTGGTCACGCAGATGGGCAATCAGGGTCACGCCGGCGCAGGACTGCTTCTCTGGCAGAAGATGATGAACGACGGCGCGTTCGGCGATGTCCAGCGTGTGCATGTCTGGTCGAACCGCCCGATCTGGCCGCAGGGGATGACGGCGATGGCCGCAGAAGAACCGGTGCCGGCAGGTTTGGATTGGGAGAATTGGCTTGGACCTGCTGCGACGCGGCCGTTTTCCACAGCGTATGTTCCGTTCAAATGGCGGGGCTGGTGGGATTTTGGCACCGGCGCGCTCGGCGACATGGCCTGCCACAACATGGACCCGGCTTTCTGGATTCTGAAGCTCGGCTTGCCCGATAGCGTCAAGGCAGAGGTGTCAGCGCCGGTTGATATCGCTTATCCGGAGTGGTCTGTCATTGATTACACATTCCCGTGCTCGAAACTCTGTCCGAAGGGCCTGAAGATGACGTGGCACGACGGCAAGAAACTGCCGCCGAATCCCGAGGGCAGCAATCCGAAACTCCAACTGGGCTCCAACGGTTGCATGGTCATCGGCTCCAAGATGACCGCCATCGGAGGCTCCCATGCGTCGCCGCCGATTCCGATGGCGTTGACGGGCCAACCCTACGGTCCCGCCGTCAAGGACGCGGAAACCTTCTGGCGGACTGAAATGAAGAAGCTGGAAGGTTGCGATCATTACCATCAATGGCTGAGGGCCGCCGAGGCTCGCGACACGGCCAAGCCGGGCAGCAAGTTCGAGTATGCCGTCCCCATGACGCAGGCCATCCTGCTCGGTTGCATCGCGCTCCGGTTCCCCGGCAAGGAGCTTCGCTGGGACCATGACAAGCGGCAGTTCAGCAACTGCCCCGAAGCGAACCAGTGGCTGAAGTTCGCGCCGCGAGCCGGCTATGATCTGAGCCTCTGATTAGTTGTGATACGCTTTCACCAAAGAGAACGACTATGATCATCAACAATCCACCTGTTGCAATTAACGACAACCTGCTGATGCTCGGCACGGTTGATTATCCTATCTATCTCGTCAAAGACGGCGGCGAGGCCGCAGTGGTGGAGGGGGGCGTTGGCCCTTGCGGTCCGGTGCTGGCCGCGCAGCTTGCGAAGTTCGGTGTCGCGCCTGCGAACGTAAAACAAATCGTCGTCACACATGGCCATCCCGACCACGTCATGGCCGTGCCGGCGTTCCGGAAGATGTTTCCCGGTGCGCAGGTGCTTGCATCGCAAATCGCCGCTGCGACGATGGGCAACGAGAAGGCCATCGGGTTCTTTACCAAGATTGACAGCGCGTTGACCGCGTGGCTGCTCGGCAAGGGCGCGATCACGGAAGGCCAGAAACCGCAGCCATTGGCGGAGATGAAGATGGCCGTGGATCGCGTGCTCAAGGAAGGCGACATCGTCACCGTCGGCGGGCTCAA
>CAZGGF010000396.1:0-4306 GCA_964524715.1 uncultured Verrucomicrobiota bacterium
GCGACGACCTCGCAGTGGCGCAAAGCACCGGCAGGAGAATGGTCCCACACATCCCAAAGCCGCGCACGAGAGGCGCAGGTCGCTGTTTGTCGAGTGCCGGACGTAAGGACGGGGCCGCGGGCGAGGGTGACTCGGCGCCGGGGGGGATGTGTTCGATGGCGCTGACGCTGAAGCCGAGCGCGCGGGAGTCATTCGGGCCGTGGTCGGATGGTTTCCATGTCTTTGCGGCAATTTCGAGGGAAGCGACCGGCTCGCCGCCAAGGGCTTCGGCGGGCACAATCAGGTCAAGGGTCTGCGAGCCGGCCTTCGTGATTCGCCCGATCACGCGGCCGTTGACGCGCACTTCGTTGCCGCCGGAGGCCAGGGCCTGGCCTTGCACGCCGAACGTGAGGCGCAATGCATGGCTGGCGCCGGGCTTCACCGGCAGATAAACGCCCGCGCGCGCGCCGGTCCAGCGCATCGTTGCGTTTGCCGACATGCGCTCGCGGCCGTGCCAGTCGCCAAAAATCCATCGATCGTCGCCTTCGCGACCGATATCAAGCACCCACCGCGCCGGCGCGTCGCCATCGAGGGCGGGCTTCAACAAGCCCGCGCAATCCCCGGCATCGGCCAGCATCCTCGCGCGCCACTCCTGGTTGTCATAGAGGCGGCCCCCGAGGGTTTCACCCGCGCGGGTCGAGGCGATGAGGACACCGCCGCGCCGCACCCATTTCTCAATGGCTGCTGCCGCCCCCGGCTCGAGCACCGGCGCTTCGGCCAGCACCAGGAGGCGATGAGACCGCAGCGAGCCATCCGTCACCGCAAGGCGCGTGACGAAATCCACATCCACAAGGTCCCGCAGGTTTCGGGCGACTGCGTACCAGCGACGGACAGAATCCTGTGCGAGCGCCCACGTCTCGCGCGGCACGTAGAGGGCGGCGTCCACGCACGGGCGGCGCGGCACGAGACAGGCTGCGTTGGCGCGAAAGTTCCGCAGGCTGGCGGCGTTGTCGAGGACGTTGTTTGTGTAGTAGTGCAACTGCCGCGCGCCGGAAGCGGTGGCGTTGTAGATGCGGGCAACGACGCCGGTGGCGTTGACGCCGCTGGCCGGCTCGAAGCCGCAAAATGTGCGGTAGTGCCGCGTGGCGGTGGCCACCTCGCGAGTGATGGTGAAATTGGCCGCGTAATCGCTGCCCTCGTTGGTAATGCGCACGCCCGCGCCGAATGGAGCGATGGCTTTGGTCTGCGCGGTGAAATCCGCGCCAAGGAACGGACTGCCGTCGCCGCCGGTGCAGAGATAAATCTCCGTCTTCGGCATGGCCCGGCGCGTGGCGCGCACCCAGAGAGCAGACCAGTCGGTCATCGCCTGCTGATACCACTCGGCGAAATCGGCCCGCGCGCGATCCGAGGGCGCTTTGTCAGGCAGGAACGTCGTCACGCCGGCGAAACTCGCGTGGCTCGTGCCCCATGCCTTGTTGAGCGCGGCAATACCGCCGTACTTTTTCTTCATCGCCGCGCGAAACGCCGCGACGGCGAACTCGTCGCCCGCCCACCAGCCGCCGTGGTTGTGATAATCGCCCGTCAACTTCGCGGTCCAACCGCCTTCGGGACCCGCGGGGTAAATGCTCTCACCGTAGATGCCGGTCACACCCAGCAGCACCGACTCGATGACGCCGGCATCGCGGTAGCGGGCCGCAAACGCTTTCACAAACCGTTCGACGTAGTATGGCCAGTCGGGATTGAAGATACTCTGCACCTTGCTGTCGCGGCCGTGTTCGAGGCAGCGGTAAACGTGCGAGTGCGAGCCGCGCTGGAACCACAGGGGCGTCGCGTAGGCAGGGCCTGCAATGAGGAATGGCACCCACTTCAGCCCGGCCGCCTTCAGCGTCGCCACTTGCTTGTCCCATTTGCTCCAGTCCCACCTGCCCTCTTCCAGCTCGACACCGGCCCAGTCCACGTAGCTCTCGACGCTGGTGACACTGAGGGCTTTGAACAGCGCCGCATCGGCGGGAGCCGCGTCGTTGCCGAACGTCAACTCCATGCCAGCGGGCCGCTCAACCCGCAATGCGTCCAGCGAGGCTGCGTCGATCGATTGGTTGGCTTTGTAATCATCCGGCTGGCGCGGCGTGACGGTGATCCGGCGCACGGCCAGATTCTGCGCGCAGAGGCGGAAATCCGTGTTGCCGTTTTGTCCATGGCCCAGCCGCGCGGCGGGCAGGTGGAAAACACCGCGTCTCCACCCTCCGGCGCCGTTCAACAAGACACTGTCGGCACAATGAGCGTATCTGTCGGGGGTATCTCCATGCGTTGCGGCTTTGTCGTATTGCAGCCGCAGCCATGTGAACGTGTCGTTGAAGACCTCGACGATGACATACAGATCGCGCGGACCGCCGGCGTAGGCCGGGTGGTCGATGCGAACGTAGAGGTAGAGGGATCGCTCGCCGGCGATTCGGCGAACCGGTTGGCCGCCGGCAATCTCGGGAATGTTCACGCCGTCACCGCCAGAGGGCACAGTCAGGCCGTTGCAACGGTTGGTTCCGGCGAGTTCGACCGTGAGGTCCGGCAACGCGGCGGCCTCCGCGCTGATGGCCGGACACAGCGAGGCGGGTAAGAACAACGCTGCGGCCAGAAGAACTGTGAACACCGATTTCGTCGCTTTCATGTCGAGACACTTCGTCCGGCTGCCGCACGGCCCCGCGAACACCGTCCTACTCGAACCGTTCCATCCAGCGATCGTCCACCTTCACGAAGAGTTCGAGGAAGACCTTCTTGTTCATCGCCACTTCCAGTTCCTTGCGCGCGGCCTGGCCGATGGAACGGATGCGGCGGCCACCTTCGCCCACCAGCATGGGACGGTAACGCTCGGCGCTGGTGATGATGTTGGCCTTGATATAGACGGTGGCGGGCGCACGTTTATCCCGGCGCGGACGGTCGGCCACCTCCTCAATCTCGACAGCGCAGTGGTAGGGCAATTCTTCGCCGGTGTGGAGGAACACTTTCTCGCGAATCAACTCCGACATCCACTGTTCGTTGGTCATGTCAGTGACCTGGAACTTCTCGTAGAATAACGGTCCCGTCGGCAGGCGCTTGAAAATTTCGTCCGCAAGTTGCGGCACGCCCTTGCCGTTCCAGGCAGAAACCTCCACGACCACGTCATAGCGCGGCGCCAGCGCGCGGCAATCCTCCAGATAGGGCTTGTTGGCGAGGTCCATCTTGTTGATGGCGAGAATCCTCGGTTTCGGCACCTTGAGGATGAGGTGCTCCACGGCTCGTTCCTCCGGGCCTGCAGCGCGCGTCGGGTCGGCCACATGCACGACCATGTCAATGCCTTCCAGGGCTTCGTTGAGCCGCTGGTTGACGCGCTCGGTCAACTTGTTGCTGACCTTCATGAACAATCCCGGCGTGTCCACAAGCACGGCCTGGCCTTGGGGACGGTGGATAACGCCGCGGATCAGGTAGCGCGTGGTCTGGGGCCGGGGGCTGGTAATAGCCACCTTCGTGCCGACCAACGCGTTCAGCAACGTGCTCTTGCCGGCGTTTGGCCGACCGGCAAGCGCGACAAAGCCACATTTTCCCGTCGGCGTAACCGACGGGACTGGAGCCGGCTGGCTCATATCGGAAGAAAACCGCGGGGATTAGGCGGAAAGCCGTTGCTGGCGCCGTGTGTTGTAGGCGGCGCGTGCGCGGCGGCGACGGCGTTTATCGCTGGGCTTCTCATAGAAGCGCTGCTTTTTCATCTCGTCCAGCACGCCTTCCATCTTCAACTTCTCGCGCAACCTTCGCAACGCCCGCTCCACCGGCTCGCCTTTGCGCAACTTGATTTCGACTGTCTCGCTTACGTTCATTCGATGTGTGTAATTATCAGAGTCGCGTATTAGCCACTGAAAACGCCTCCGCGTCAAGCAAGCATTTTCAAGGTTTTTAGACCCGCCTCAGCCATATGCCCCGCCGCCAACGGAACGGCCGGAAATACTACCCGTGAGGCATGGAAGACCGGTGGCATCCGCGATCATGACAACCATGGAGATTGCGGAAGCAGCCCGCACCAACACCCCGAATCCATAAAATACGCAACCCGTTGTAAATACGGCACTACAGACTCCAAATGAGGAAGATCCGGCTGAAACTACCCTAGCGAATTACCGATCGCCGATGGTTGATGATCTCAGGCGGTGCGACATCGGGACCATCGTGCTGCTGCCCAAGGGAAAAATCTCCATCGCCCAGTTGGTCCAGCCGATTGCCAACAATGCGCTCGTATTGTCGCTCGACACCGACTTCGACGGTTGCATGAAGGTGGTCCAGGAAATCACCAAGGACGAAACGA
>CAZGGF010000397.1:0-1812 GCA_964524715.1 uncultured Verrucomicrobiota bacterium
TTTGGTCTGTGACATTGTGGCCAACAGAAGAATGGAGAACTGGAAAGATCAGGTAGTCGATAATACCGGCCGCCGCGAAGCATGCTAAGCAAACTGTTAGGGTTATTCTCGAACGACATCGGGATTGATTTAGGGACTGCAAACTCCGTGGTTTACGTTAAAGACCATGGCATTGTCCTGAGGGAACCCAGTGTCGTTGCGATCCAGGCTGGCACCAGCAATGTCCTCGCCGTTGGCGAGGAAGCCAAGCGTATGGTGGGCCGAACCCCCGGCAGCATCGTGGCAATCCGACCCATGAAGGACGGCGTAATAGCCGACTTCGAGATCACCGAAAGCATGTTGCGATATTTCATCCGCAAAGTGCACAACCGGCGTTCCATGGTTGCGCCGCGGGTGATTGTGGCAGTGCCTTCGGGCATTACGGAGGTGGAAAAACGGGCAGTGAAAGACGCGGCGACTGATGCCGGAGCCCGCAAGGTATATCTGACTGAGGAATCGCTGGCTGCAGCGATCGGCGTCGGTCTGCCGGTACAGGAACCGGCAGGGAACATGATCGTGGACATAGGCGGAGGCACGACCGAAGTCGCCCTGATTTCGCTGGCTGGCATTGTTTTTAGCCGCAGCATCCGGGTGGCAGGAGATGAACTGGATGAGGCGATCATCCAATACATGAAGCGTGCCTATAATTTGATGGTTGGTGAACGCACCGCGGAGGATATCAAGATCCGGGTAGGATCAGCCTTTCCGTTGGAGCAAGAGATCACGTTGGAGGTCAAAGGCCGCGACCTGGTTGCAGGGCTGCCCAAGACCCTTACGATTACGTCACAGGAGATTCGCGAAGCACTTTTGGAGCCGGTTTCCCAGATTGTCGAGAGCGTGCGCGTCACGCTCGAACGTTGCCCACCCGAACTCGCGGCAGACCTCGTAGACCGGGGTATCATGCTGGCGGGCGGCGGCTCGTTGCTGCGAGGCATCGACAAGCTGCTGGCAGAGGAAACGGGCCTGCCCGTTCATGTCGCGGACGATCCGCTCAGCGCCGTTGCTGAGGGAACCGGCCGCGTACTTAATGAGCTTCATTTTCTCGAGAAGATCTCCGCCACCAACCGCACCTAGCCGGCGTCGCGCCGGTCCTGCCGCCTGATGTTGTACTTAATCGCCCGCCGAAGGGACGCGAGAGTCCCCGCCTGAGAAGGCATGTTACGACGAAGCTATTTGGCGTTGCTCGGCACGATTATACTGAGCCTGGTGCTTTACTTTGCGCTGCCCGCGGGGCCATCGCTGAGACTGAGGTCACTGGTGACCCAGCTTTTCTCCCCGGTGCTTTCGGTAAGCGCGGCCTTCCAGCAATGGTGGAACGAATCGCGCCAGGAGGTCCAATCCCGCACCGCACTGCTTCAGCAGAACCACGAACTCCGCGAACAACTCGCCCTCCAGATGCAGGAGCGGTTGCGCGTCACCGAGCTGGAGGACGAAAACCGTCGTCTACGTGACATGGTTGGATTCCGCCAAACTGTCGGTCCCCGCCTGAAGCCCGCGCGCATCACCGGGCGCGACCCATCCAACTGGTGGAAAACCATCATCCTCGACATCGGTTCCGACCATGGCGTCACCGAGAATTGCGCCGTCGTAACCACCTCCGGCCTCGTCGGAAAAACGGTTGCCGTGACCCCTTCAACCACTCGTGTGCTGCTCATCGTGGACCCGAACTGCAAGGTGGCCGCGCTGGTCCAGGAAACGCGAAGCCCCGGCATTGTCGAGGGCGTGTTCGAAGGGCTCGGAACCACACCCGGATGCCGCATGGACTTCATCGGC
>CAZGGF010000398.1:0-4639 GCA_964524715.1 uncultured Verrucomicrobiota bacterium
CGCCGAAGGGCGCGAAAGTCTTGTCTTTCGGGTCGTCCACGAGGAAGTTGCGGTCGGCAAGGTAGAGGATGCGCGGCTTGCGCTGAGGTTCGTTCTTGCGGTTCCAGCGGGATGACCAGAGCTTCCAGCAGATGTGGAACGCGATGACCGTTTTGCCAGTGCCGGTGGCGAGCGTCAGAAGCACACGGGGCTTGCCTTGGAGGATTGCCTTGATGGCGAGGTTGATGGCGATCTGTTGGTAGTAGCGAGGCTCCTTGTCCGTGGTCAGGTTGGCTGGCGTGAGCAGCCGTTGTGCAGATTCGCTGCTGAGCTTTTCCTTCGCCTGCAAACGCGCCCACAACTCGTCAGGCGTTGGGTAGGACGCAATCGGCTTTTCGATACCGGTGATGTAGTCGAACTCGATGATCTCCTGGCCGTTGGTGGCGTAAGCGAATTTCAGACCGAGCATTTCCGCGTAATCCTTCGCCTGCTGTAGTCCATCGGCGGCTTTCTTGTAGGCGGCCTTTGCCTCGACGACGGCGATGGGAAAGTCGCGGGTGTAGCGGAGGAGATAATCAACGCGTTTGGGAGGTTTGCGGGCCGCCCCTTTGGAAAGCGGCACGATGCGGCCTGGAGCGACTGTGCGTTGCTCGGCGATGGAATGCGGGTCCGTGTCCCAGCCAGCCGTTTGAAGCATCGGCACAACGAATTGGCGGCAGGTGTCCGCCTCGTTGACTCTGCCAGCTTGATTGGATGGTTCCGGATAGGGCACTCGCTCTCCTCGGTTCGTCGCGACAGCCTTGATGGGTTGGATGATGCCACCCGCGCTTGTCTTCCGCAATTGGTAAAATAGCTGGAGCGGCGTTGGAAGTTCCTTGCTGCGGTTTCTCTCGCCTCGCGCCGGGACATCATGCCGCGCCACGGCGGGACTGATTCTCCCAGCCGCCGCCAAGTGCCTTGTAGAGACCGATCAGGTGTTGGGTGATGGCCTTGTCGCTTTGTGCCAGCGCGTCCTCTGCATGATAGAGCGAACGTTCCGCATCGAGCACGTTGATGAAACTGGCCAGACCGTTGGAGTAGAGTTGATTGGCCAGGTGCAGCGAATCCTGGCTGGATTTCACCGCGTCCTCCAGCGAACGCCGGCGGATTTGTTCCTTGGCATAGGCAACGAGCGCGTTCTCCACCTCTTCGAACGAGGTCAGCACCGTCTTTTCGTAGGCCGCCAAGGCCTGTTCCTGACGAGCGTTCTGAACCCGGATGTTGGCCCGGATGCGTCCGGCGTCAAATACCTTCCACTGTACCGTCGGTCCCAAAGACCAGAACCGGCTGCCTTCGGTAAACCAGTCGCTGGCACTGACGCTTTGAAAACCGGCCACGCCGGTCAGTGAGAATTTCGGGAACAAATCCGCCGTGGCAACGCCGATGCGCGCGGTCGACGCAGCCAGTTGTCGTTCGGCCTGTTGGATGTCCGGGCGCCGGCGCAGCAAGTCCGACGGCAGCCCGGCCGGCACCTTCGGCAGGGCGGCGGGAATGGGAGTTGGTTTTGACAGTTCCGCCAGAAGAGCGGCGGGCGGCTGGCCCAGGAGCACGCCCAGACGGTGGATGGAAGCTTGAATGCTATTTTCCAGCATCGGGATATCCGCCCGCGTCGTCGCGAGCAGCGTGGCGGCTTGCTGCACGTCGAGATCGCTTGTGAGCCCGTTCTTGAACCGGTCACGCGTGAGCGCCAGAGCTTCTTCCTGTGCCTTGATGTTCTTGCGCGCAATCTCCAACCGGCGCTGGCAGCCGCGTGTTTCAACGTAATTGCGCGCGACCTCGCCCAGCAGTGTCACCAGCACATGCCGCTGGCCGAATTCGGCGGCGGCAACCTCCGCCTTCCCTGCCTCGACCGCGCGTCGCGTTCCGCCAAACACATCGATTTCCCACGAGGCATCGAACCCCGCTTGATAGACATTGTTTTCAAAAGGGACATACCCGGGCAGGGGCAGCGAGCCGATGATCGGTTGATGCTCGCTCTGTTTCTGGCGTGCGTAAGAACCGGTAGCATCCACCGTGGGCCAGCGGTTGGCGGCGGCAATACGGTATTGCGCCCGCGCTTCCCGCACGCGCGCCCCGGCCATGCGCAGGTCGAGGTTGGCCTTCACAGCCCGATCAATGAGCGAGTTCAGTTGGGGATCGTTGAAAGTGGTCCACCAAGCGGTGACCGAAGGCTCGATGTTCGTCGCGACGTTGATCGGGGATGCATTCCATTGCGCAGGCGTGGCCATTTGGGGCTGGTGGTAGTCAGGTCCCACCGCGCAGCCGGCCAGAAAAGTCATCGCAGAAGCGAGGCCCGCAACCAGAAAATGAGGCGCAGGCCGTTCCGTGAAAACGTGTTTGGAAATTCGAGCTTTCATCAGGTTTTCCTTCAGTGAGCGACCACCGGTTCCTTGGCAACGACGCGTTTGAGGAAGATCACCAGTGGCACGGCCGCAAGACACATCAACGCCAGCATGCAGAAGTCGTCCACATACGCCATCATGTTGGACTGTTGGATCAGAGACCGATAAATCATCCCGTCAGCCATGGAGGATGCCTGGACCGATCCAACGTGCGACGCCAGGGCCGCCCGGGCGTTTTGGACAGTCATCTGATACGCCGGATCGTAGGGGGTTACGTGCGTGACCAGAGTCGTCTGATGAACTTGCGCTCCGCGGGTGACCATGGTTGTGACCAGCGCGATGCCAATGCTCCCGGCCAGATTGCGCGCCAAAGCAAAGATGCCGGTGGCGTTGCCCATCTGTTCCCTGGTCAACATGCCCACCGCCACAGTCATCAAAGGAACCATGCAAAGTCCCAGACCTGCGCCTTGGAGAAGATTCGGCCACCACAAGTAGCTGCCGGCAAACTCGAGATTCAGGCGGGTGAACATCCACGTGGAAATCCCTGCCAAAACGAAGCCGGCACAGACCAGTTTGCGGGCATCGACAAGATTGATCAGCACACCGGCCAGCGGCATGGCCAGCAGCATTCCCAATCCACGGGAAACCTGGGTCATCCCGCTGTCCAGAGAGCTGTAACCCATCAGTCCTTGCAGGAACAGTGGCAGCAAAGTGGCCGGTCCATAAATGATCACCGCCGCGATGCTGATCAGCAACGTGCTGACGGCGAAATTGCGGTCTTTGAAGACACGCAAGTCTGCGACCGGGTGACGATTTCGGAGTTCCCAGACAACGAACCCGACGAATGCCACCACCGAGATCACGGAGAACCAGCGTATCCAGAGTGAAGCGAACCAATCCTCGTCCTGGCCTTTGTCCAGTACCACCTGCAGCGTGCCCAGCCAGAGAGTCAGCAACCCAAACCCGATTCCGTCAATGCGTCCTGGCTTGGCCTTGCGGATGTAATCCGGATCGAAGACAAACCGGCCAACGAGCCAGACGGCCAGCAAGCCAACGGGCACGTTCATGTAGAAGACCCAGCGCCACGAATAGTTGTCCGTGATCCATCCTCCGAGGATGGGACCGAAGACCGGCGCGGTGATGACTCCCAAGCCATAGACAGCCATGGCAACACCCCGTTTCTCCACGGGAAAAACCTCCAGCATGATGGCTTGCGAAAGAGGTTGCAGCGCTCCGCCCGCAGCCCCTTGCAAGACGCGTGCCAGCACGAGTGCCCCCAGACTGGGCGCCAAGCCGCAGAAGAACGACGCCAGGGTGAACAGTGCGATGCTGGCGAGCAGGAAACGCTTCCGGCCGAAAAACGATGTGAACCACGCGCTGGCGGGCAGGACCACCGCATTGGAAATAAGATAGCTCGTTTGGACCCAGGTCGACTCGGTGGTGGCAGCGGAAAGGCTCCCCGCAATATGGGGCAAAGAAACGCTGACGATGGTCGTGTCGAGAACTTCCATGAATGTCGGCACGATTACCGCAACCGCGACCAACCACGGGTTGACCTTGGGTTGGGATTCCTGGGTATTCATGGCGGGAACGCTTTGTGTCACCTCACCCGCACCGTTGGCTCGACTGACATGCCGGGGCCCAGGACAAACCGGGAGTCCGGGACCTCGTCACACACGATCTTCACCGGAACGCGTTGCACGACCTTGATGTAATTGCCGGTGGCATTCTCCGGTGGGAACATGCTGAAC
This sequence comes from uncultured Verrucomicrobiota bacterium, assembly GCA_964524715.1. Taxonomy (GTDB): domain Bacteria; phylum Verrucomicrobiota; class Verrucomicrobiia; order CAIQCK01; family CAIQCK01; genus CAIQCK01. Next base: position 4,112 of record CAZGGF010000398.1, read on the forward strand.
CGCGCCCCGGAACCGCTTTGAATGCTCTCCACCCGGCCTTTGAGCTTCAGCCCCGCATAAGCGTCCACCTTGATTTCAACGGGCTGGCCGACGCGCATCAGAGAGAGTTGCGTCTCCTTGAAATTGGCAATCACCCAGAATTGGCGCGGCACAATCGCCATCAATGCCTGTCCGGTTTGGACATAGGCTCCTTGTTCCACGGTCCGGCGGGTGACGCGGCCATCCTCGGGAGCCGTGATCTTCGCGTAGGAGAGATTCAACTCAGCCTGGCGGACGGCCGCCTCGCTCTGCTGGATGTCGGCAGCAGCGGTTTCGAGACCTGCCCGGCTCAGTCCAAGTTGCGCCTCGGCTGCGAGCGCCTTGTTGCGAGCCGCTCCCACCTGCGCACGGGCGGAGCGGGCCTGGGTTTCCGCAAGATCCAACTGGCTGCGGGAAATCGCGCGACTCTCCACGGATTGGTATCGCTTCAAGTCGGCCTGCGCGCGGCTGGCCTCCGCCTCGATTGCGGCGAGGTTCGCCTTCTCCTGT
>CAZGGF010000399.1:0-8916 GCA_964524715.1 uncultured Verrucomicrobiota bacterium
CGGGGCCGACGAAGAAAGCCAACGAACCGATGAGCTAACGACAGTCGACCAACTCGAAAACGCCTCGACGGCGACTGCCAACAGACGCGATTACTCAATCAAACAAAAATACTCACAGCCTCGGCGTGGCGGGCTACGATCCCTGTTGGCCACGTGCCCTCACATGGCGCGCACGCAAACCACTGCCGCAGACCCGCAAAGAGCGGTATGTAGATCGTTTGTGATGATTTCGCCACGTCGGGGGCGTGGCACACAACGGGAATGCATATTCCACAGCCGTTTTCAACGGCTTCCATCTCAGGCTGGATGCTTTTCCGATTCGGCCTGAAGTATGACGCCAGAACCGGCGTTGCCGGTCAGGACGCGGGCTTGGGCTTGCCGATGGCGGATTCGATGGCTTCGATGAGTTCCACGATGCCGATGGGTTTGGCCAGGAAGAGCGCGCCCCCGCTGACCATGCCGGCGCTGCCCGCCTCGCGCTTGCGCACGACGGCGGTGACGAAGATCACGGGCACTTTTTTCAGGATCGGATCTTGTTGGATTGAAGCGGCAACATCGCCGCCGTCGATGTCCGGCATGACCACGTCCAGGAGGATCAAGTCCGGCTTGAAAGTGCGGGCAGTGGCCAGGGCAGCCTTGCCTTCGTTGACTTCGCGAACTTCATAGACGCCCGTTTGCTCCAGGTTCAGCCGCACCATACGGGTGAAGCCAACCTCGTCGTCCACAACCAGAATACGTTTCTTATCCATGATGATTGTTTCCTCTTGGTTCAGGCCTTGAGCAAAATCGTGGCACGCGCACCGCCTTCGGGCCGGTTCTGTATCCGAATTGTACCTCCGTGCATGTTGACAATCCGTTGCGAGACTGTCAATCCCAAGCCAGTGCCTTTGCCAGTGGGTTTGGTGGTGAAGAAGGGGTCGAACACCTTTGCCAGTTTGTCTTCCGGAATGCCGGTGCCGGTGTCGTCCACTTCCACGACCACGGTCATGTCGCCCGAACGAAGCCGCATGCCGGAACGGCTGCCAGGGTCGCGGTTCACATCGCCGACCTTGAGCCGTTTCGAATAGGTCCGCACGATGAGCGTGCCGCCTTCGGTCATGGCGTGGATGGCGTTGAGCATGATGTTCAGGAACACCTGCTCCATCTTCTGCGGGTCGAGCTTCAGCATCGGCAGCTTGTCGGCGAACTCGCGGATCACCTGCACGTGTGCGGTGGAGGTGGCGTGGCGGAGCATCGAGAGACATTGTTCCAGCAACGCATGCACGTCCGACGGCTTCACGGTCAGTTCCTGCGCCGCGCTGAGGTCGAGCAGGCCGTTGACGATGTTGGCGGCGCGCTGAATGGCGCCGTCCACGTCGTTCAGCACCTGCTCGAGGTCACCGTTCCGGCCCTTGAGCTGGGTCCTGGCGAAATCCACCCCCATGCGGATGATGGCCAGCGGGTTCTTCACCTCGTGAGCGACACCCGCGGCGAGGCGGCCGACAGTCTCCATCTTTTCCACCTCGACAAGCTGCGCCTGGGCGGTCTTCAGTTCCTCGTGTGCGCGAGTCAGGTCCAGAAGCGTCTTCTTCAGTTGCTCCTCGGCCTGTTTGCGCTCGATGAACTGGCCGATCTGGCTGCCGATGGCGGTGAACATCCGGAGAAGACTGTCATCCGGTTCGGAAATCTCGCGGCTGCAGAAAGCGACGACACCGAGAACCAACGGGCCGAGCATAATGGGGAAACCAAGCGCGCCGCACAATCCCGCCTTGGAGGCGAACCGGGCGCTGGGGAAATTGTTGTCGTGGGTGACGTCAGGCACCCAGGCAGGCTTGGCGGAAGACCAGACACGGCCGGGCACGCCGATGCCGGGTGACAGGAACGTCTCGGACGTGGCTGCTTCGAACTCGCCAAGATCGACACTGGGAGCATGCCAGGTCTTGATGCAGTGCAAGACATTCTGGTGCCAGTCCGGAATCCACAGCTCGCCAAAGTCCCAGCCGAGGCCTTCGCAGAGAGCCTGGAGGATTTTGGGCGTGGCAGCGTCCAGCGTGAGCGCCTCGGCCAGGACGCTGGTCACGGCGTGCTGGACGGCCAGACGTTGTTCGGCTTTCTTGTGTTCGGTGACGTCGCTGGTAATGGCGACCAAGCCGGTAATGGCGCCTCTGGCTTCGCGCAAAGGCACCTTGGTTTCCCAGACCCACATCCGCTGGCCATTGGGACTGGTGATGAGTTCCTCGCGGTTAACTATCGGCTGGCCGCTGCGCATGATCCCCTCATCCTCGACTCGGATGCGCTCGGCCTCGGCTGGAGGGTAGAAATCGGCCGGTGTCTTGCCGATGACATCCTCGGCGATCTTGGCTCCCACGAAACGGCGGTGCGCGATGTTGTCCACGAGATAGCGGCCCTGCGTGTCCTTGACGAGAATGTAGTCGGGCAGATTGTCGATGAGTGAGCGAAGCAGATTGCGTTCCGCATCCAGCGCCATTTCAGCGGCGTGCCGTTGTGTGGTGTCCAGGAATGTCACCACCGCCCCTTGAATGACGTTGTTCTCCTTCACCGGAAACGCCGTGTATTCCGTCGGGAACGATGTCCCGTTGCGCCGCCACAGAATCTCCGTGTCCACATCGGCGCCCTCTCCCGTCCGCATCGCCCGGGTCATCGGGCATTCTTCCGGCGGATACGGCGACCCGTCAGGCCGTCTGAAATGAATGGTCTGATGCACATCCCTGCCTTCCAGCTCGGATGGCTCGTAACCCAGCATCCTGGCGCCGGCCTTGTTGATGAATGTGCAACGGCCCGCGCGATCCATGCCGAAGAAACCGACCGCGGTGGATTCCAGCATCAGGTGCAGGTTGCCCGCCAACTGCGCCTTCTCTATCTCGGCTTCCTTGATGTCGGTGATGTCGCGATTGACACCGAGCAGGCCGGTGACCCTGCCGTGGCCATCGCGCAGTTGGACCTTGGTCGTCAGTATCCAACGGGTCTTGCCTGTGCTGTCGGTCACAGCCGCTTCGCGGTTCATGAGCGTCTGCGCCGATTGGAGGACGGATTGTTCTTCCGCGCGGAATTGCATGGCCAGCCCATGGGGGAGGAAGTCGAAATCCGTCTTTCCGGCGACATCCTCGGGCCTTTCCTTGCCGAAGAATCGCGCCGTCACCCCGTTCACCATGAGGAATCTGCTCTCGGTGTCCTTGACGTAGATGTGGTCGGGAAAACTGTCGATGAGGTTGCGCAACAGCCGGCGTTCCTCGGCCAGCGTCTCCTGCGCACGACGTCGCTCGACGGCATAACGGATGGCACGCGTCAGCAGCAAACGTCCTGCCGAACCCTGGATCATGCTCTTGCTCAGGTAGTCCTGCGCACCCTCGTGCATGGCGTGGATGGCCAGTTCCTCGTCGTCCGCGGCCGTGCATACGATGATCGCTGTTTGCGGCGATATCGTGCGCGTGCGGGTGAATGTCTCCAAGCCATGACAGTCGGGCAGACCCAGATCCAGCAGCACCACGTCGATGTCCCCTTTGGCGAGACGCTCCAAACCCTTGTCGAGACGATCCACCCGCTCCAACGCGAACGCGCCGCCCGGCGCCGTTGACAGCATGGCGCGTACCACGTCTGCGCTGCCGCGGTCGTCTTCGATATGCAGAACTTTGATATGGCCCTCCGGCATCAGGTCAAATCTCCATGGTTTATGATATGGGCAAAATCTAGACCAACAAACAATCCCGGCGCAAGTGCCACTGGCCTGAAAAACGCCTTCTCCGCCTGCTCTTGTCAGCCGACGCGCGCCACTTCCATTCCGACCAGGCACACATCATCCGCAAACGCGCGCTGTTGTGAGAACTGCCGCACCTCGGTGAGAACGGCCTCGAACAAACCGTCCACTGGCAAGTGAAGGTACTTCTGCACCGCTTCCCGCAGCCGCTTCTCGCCGAAAATCTCACCGCTGGGCCCTTCCGCCTCAAACACGCCATCCGTGAACAGCATCGCCATATCACCGACGGCCATCGGTTGCTCGAAAGTCTCAAACACGGCGTCTTCGATCAAGCCCATCGCGGGACCTGACTCATTGTCCCGGCCCAACAGTTCGACAGTCTTTCGATCCCGCCGCATGTGCAACGGACTCGGATGGCCGGCATTGGCATAACGGAACTGGCCGCGCGCCACGTCGGCCACCAAATAGAAAGCCGTCACGAACAGGGTCGTGCCCGCCTGTTTCAAGATGAGGGTCAGCCCGTGGTTGATCTGTGTAAGCAACCGGCCCGGATCGGCGGCGACGCCGGTGGCAGGAGCGGTGAGCTGCTCCATCAGCGCACGAATCATGGCCGTGAGCAATCCCGCCCGCACGCCATGGCCCATCACGTCGCAAATCAAGATGCCTGCCGTGGTGTTCGACAGCGGGAACACGTCGTAGTAATCACCGCCGAGTGTTGCGGCGGGTTCGTAATGCCCGCAGAACGTCAACGCCGAATCCTTTCGCGCAACGCCGTGCGGGAACGCCGGGAACTGCTGCGGCAGCAACGCCAGTTGGACCTCGCGCGCCAGGTCGAGGTCGGTCTGCATCTGTTGATTCTTCTGGCGCAGTTGCTGGGCGTAGTGGGCCAGCTCCAATTCCGCCCGCTTTCGTTCGATGGCGTATCGCATCGCGCGCACGAGCAGGCCGCGATTGAATTGTCCCTTGACCACATAATCCTGGGCGCCTTCCTTGGCGGCTGTGATGGCCGTGGTCTCATCGTCGAGTCCCGTCAGCACAACGACGGGCACCGTCGTCGTCTGGTCGTGGAGTTTGCGGAAGGTCTCCAGCCCGCGGCTGTCCGGCAGGGAGAGGTCCAGCAGCACCACATCGAATACCGGCTGGCTGAGCCGTTCCAACGCGGTGGCGAGCCGCTCAACGTGAACCAGCTCGAACTGATCGGGCGGTCCTTCCTTGAGCGTGCGTCGCAGCAGGAGCGCGTCGTCCGAGTTGTCCTCGACGAGCAGAATACGGATCGGTTTTTCGCCCATGGCGGCGCTAACTTCGGCGGCATTCTCCCATTGGTCAAACAAAAACCCCTGGGGCTTTGCGCGGTTCGCCCGCATTGGGCCGAACGGCATGGGGCGGGACCCCCGGTGAAGCAAGACAGTCTATTGTTGATCTTCATCAATCCGCCCTCTCCGGGTATGATTTAAGGTGGGTTGAACGAAGAATCCGATTGAGGACCTGAAGATGATGACAACGCTGAGCCGATTTGGAATCGCCGTCGTGGCTGTCAGTGCGGGCATTTGCCTGCTCGGATCGCCCGCCGCGCGCGGTTCCGGCGACACCGCGAACGGGCCGGTTGTGACCGCTGCAAAAGCCGCGCTGGAAAAGGGCGACGTAACACCGGCGCTGAAATGGGTCAAGAAAGAGCGCGAAGCCGGTATTCGCGAGGCGTTTCGGAAAACGATGATCGTGAGGAAACTCGGCCCGGAGGCGAAGGAGCTCGCCGACAGCTATTTCCTCAACGCGCTGGTGAGAACTTATCGTGACGGCACGGCCGCATCCTGCCCGGAACAGAAACCGTCGGGCGCCGAAGTCGAGGCGGCTGTTGCCAAAGCTGACGCGGCTCTGATCAACGGCGATGTGCAGCCTTTGGCCAGAGCCCTTGCCGATGGCATTGCCGACGGCATACGGAAACGGTTTGAACGCGCGCATGCCGCCAAAGAAAACGCCGACAGCAACGCCGATGCCGGCCGCAAATACGTCGAGGCGTATGTCGAATTCATCGGCTACGTGGAGCGCATCGCGCACGCCGCGAAACCACCATCTGCAGAGTGCAAACAATAACCCATACAGGAGACGCAATCATGGAATGCAACCACAACGCGGATGAAACCGCCAAATTCAAGGCCCGGGCGCTGAACACGCTGGGCATGGTGGATTACCAAACCGGTTCGGTCGTGAGCCGGCAGATCGTCAAGAAAAGCGTCGGGACAGTGACGCTGTTTGCCTTCGACGCAGGCGAGGGTCTTAGCGAGCACACCGCGCCCTTTGATGCGCTGATCAACGTGCTCGAAGGCGAGGCGGACATCACCATTTCCGGCAAGGTCCACCGCGTCAAAGCCGGCGAGTTCATCGTCATGCCGGCGAACGAGCCTCACGCCCTGAAAGCGCCCGTCCGTTTCAAAATGATGCTGACAATGATCCGCGCCTGAGTGGAATAGAACCGCGGCCGCCCGGCGCGCTTCCATTGTTCGCGAACGATGTCGCTGCGAGTGGATGATGGTCTATTCGCCGGACGGCTTCCCGGGCTTGAGCGACCAGCCGGTCTTCAGGCCGAGCACGAACCAGCCGAGCGCGACGGCGCCCGCGGCGAAAACGGTGTCGCCGATGACACGCGCCCAGCGGAGGCTGTTCAACAACGGTGTCTGCATGAAGTCAGCGGAGCGGGCATACCACATTCCGTGTTCGACACTGGCCCACGTTTGCATCAAGCCGAGCGGCAGCAAGCTCAGCAGCACCATCAGGATCAGGCCGATGTTCATGCTCCAGAATGTGAAGCTCAGCGCACCCGTCTTCCAGACGCGGTTCGGGGTCAGTCCTCGTAGGCAGAAGAGCATGAGCCCAATGCCGAGCATGCCATAGACGCCGAACAGCGCCGTGTGTCCATGCACCGGCGTTGTGTTCAGTCCCTGCATGTAATAAAGCGCGATCGGCGGGTTGATGAGAAACCCGAACAGGCCCGCGCCGACCAGGTTCCAGAACGCCACCGACACGAAGAAATAGATCGGCCACTTGTACGCGCTCACCCACGGTTTCGCGCGCGTCAGCGTCAGGTTCTCGTAGCCCTCAAACCCGATGAGCACCAGCGGCACCACCTCCAGCGCACTGAACGTCGCGCCCAGTGCCAGTACCGCCACCGGTGTGCCTGTAAAGTAAAGATGATGGAATGTGCCGATGATCCCGCCGGTCAGGAAGATAATCGTCGAGAACAGCACCGCGCTCGTGGCGGTCGCAATCCGCAGCAGCCCCATCCGCGTAAACAAGAAGGCGATGACAACCGTCGCGAACACCTCGAAGAATCCTTCCACCCACAAATGCACGACCCACCACCGCCAGTATTCGATCATGGCGAGATTGGTCTGGCGGCGCCACATCAGGCCGGCGCCGTAGAACAATGCGATCGCCGCCGACGCGATGACAAACAACGCCAACAGATGCCGGTTCTCGCTTGGCTGCCGCAATGCCGGCCATAACGCGCGACCCATCAGGAACAGCCACACAAACAAACCCACCAAGAGAAAAATCTGCCAAAACCGGCCAAGGTCAACGTACTCCAGCCCTTGGTGGCCGAACCAGAAGTTCGCCGTCAAACCGAGTTTTTGTTGCACACCGAACCACTGCCCCGTCAGCGAGCCGCCGACGATGATCAAGAGGCACACGAAAAGGAAATTAACGCCGAGCGACTGGAAACGCGGCTCGCGCCCCGACACCGCCGGCGCGACGAACAACCCCGTCGCCAGCCACGCCGTCGCAATCCAGAAGATGCCGAGCTGCACGTGCCATGTCCGTGCGACCGAGTAGGGAAGCCATTGTGCCAGCGAAATGCCGTAGAAGCCGCCGCCTTCAACACCGTAGTGCGCCGTCACCGCGCCCAGCCCGACCTGCACGACAATGAGCGCCGCCACGACCCAGAAGTACTTCAGCGTTGCTTTCATGGAAGGCGTCGCCACCAGCGCGCGCAGCGGGTCTTGTTCGGGCACTGTCGCCGGTTCCTCCCTTGCTGACTTGCGATTCACGATGGCGAAATACCACGCGAGCGCGCCTACGCCCGCCAGCAGCAACACGAAACTCACCACCGACCACACCACCGCCGCGCCCGTTGGATGATTGTCAATCAGCCGTTCCGCAGGCCAGTTCTGCGTGTAGGTCACACTCTGTCCCGGCCGGTCCGTCGCGCACGCCCACGCGGCCCAGAAGAAGAACGCGTTCAACGCCTTCTGCCGCTGCGGATCCCTGATCGAATCCGCCGGGATGGCGTAGGCGTCGCGCAACTTTGCCAGCGCAGGATCATGGCCGAACAGCGCCGCATAGTGCGCGCTCACCGCCGTGATGGCTTCCGCGCGCAAAGGCGAAACGACAAGCCTGCCTGTGGCCGCATCGTAGGTGTTCGCGCGGATTTCCTTCTTCAGCCGTCCCTGCAACGCCGACTTCCTCTCGACATCCAGCGCGTCAAATGCCTTGCCGTGTTCCATCGTGGCCCAACGGTCGAGCATCCACACAGCTTCGCGATGCAGCCGGTCCGCCGACCAGTCCGGCGCGACGTAGGCGCCATGGCCCCACACCGTGCCGACCTCCTGGCCACCGATGGATTGCCAGATATTCTGGCCGTCCTTGATTTCCTGCCCCGTGAACAACACCTTGCCGTCCGTTGTTACGACGCTTTCGGGAACCGGAGGCGCTTGCTGGTAAATCTCGTACCCGAAGTAACCCAACACTCCAAACGATCCGACGATCACCACCGCCAATGTGAACCAGAGACCTCTGTAATTCATGACGCTAATTTCGCCTTTCCGAGCGGCGCTGGGATTGACGCAGGTCAACGACGTCCTCAAAATTCTCGCACTCCTTCTTCGCGCGCTTGTGGACGTCGCGCCAAACCAGTGTTCTCGCAGCTACTGTAGTCCTTATTTGTCACAAGGGCCAAAGCAAGTCATGCCGTCAGCGCCGCGAGTAAAGCCCATCCACGCGGCGCTGTTTTCCGTGGTGGCAAGCGCGCGGGCTTTCTTCTATAGTTTTCAATAGTAGGCTCGTGATTATGAGAATCAGCGGGAATCCTGTTGAACATTGGCTGTGGCTTCGTCGGCCCGCGCTGAGGTGTGCCCGATAACCCGCAGACTGACTCACAGATTCGGATTTATCATGCATTGCATCATTCATCGGCTGGTCGTTACGGCGTGTTGGGTTACTTCGGGTAC
>CAZGGF010000400.1:0-83711 GCA_964524715.1 uncultured Verrucomicrobiota bacterium
GAGGGGTTGACCGGTTCGAAGGCGGTGGCTGTCGACGCGGTGAGCGGAGCGATGCCGCGGGTGGCCGGCGGGATTGTCAGTATGTTGATCTGTGTGTCGAGATCGGCGGTCGAGCACCAGCGGATGTCGTGGTGCTCGGCGGCAGCAAGCTTGAGCTGGCCGTTGCGGGGCCGCGCCCAGTAAAGCATGCCCACGTGCTCGTGGGTGTCGTTGATGCGGTGAATATCGAGAAAACGCGGCGCGATCAGGGCGCGGCTGCCCTTCTCGGTCGTCGGCGGCCGACTGCCGAGAAGTTCCACGTCCAGGCCGCTCTCCTCCTTTGCCTCGCGCAACGCGGCGGCTTCAGGATCTTCGTCCAACTCGATGTGCCCGCCAAGCGGCAACCACCGATCAAGGTTGCGGTGATGTATGAGCAATATCCTGCGCTCGTGGACGACGAAAATCGCCACGGTGAAATCTATCTTCTCGTGTATGTGCGCCATACGAGATGAGTGTGAAGGGTAACGGCCGAATAGTGAACCTCAAAAGCGCACCCTCCAACCCACGTCAGGACGGCATCAAAGACGCCCCTCACGTCTTCAGGCCAAACAACCCGGATTACTCCACGTTTTGGCCAATGCCCCCTTAACTCCATGCGTGGTTCATGCGGAATTGGATCGATTGCGCGCCAGCCGGTTGCTGGCCAGCCACAATGGGAACCCCAGCGCGAGCAAGCCGCACGAGCCGAGCGCAATCCACGGCTTGTAGACGACGGCGCTGTAGATAAGAAACGCACACGCACCCGCAAACAGCAGGGGCGTCAGCGGGTAGCCAAGCATCCTATAGGGGCGCTCCACGTGCGGCTCTTTGAAACGCAGCACGATCACCGCCATCGTTGAGCCAAGGTAGAACGAATACACCGTCGCCGCCGTATAAAGGAGCGCGTTCACAAACGAACCGAGTGCAATGATGAGTGTCACGGTGATCGCGCCCTGTAGCAGCAGCGCCGCTGCCGGCGTGCGGAAACGCGCATGCCATCGTCCCAGAAACCCGAACAGCGAATGATCCGCGCCGACGGCATAGGAAATCCGCGCGCCGGTAAAGATGAGACCGTTGACCGCGCCGAGTGCCGACACACAGATCAACATACTGACAATCCCGCCGGCCACCCGCGGCATCGCTCCGCTCACCGCGTCGACAGCCACCGCCTTCGAACCGGTCAACCCCTCGTAGCCCAGCGCGTAAAGGAACGCGCCGTTAACGGCCAAATACAACCCTATCACCGCCCCCATCCCCAGCACCAAGGCGCGCACGATGTTACGCCGCGGGTCGCGCACCTCGGCCGCGACATAAGCCATTTCGTTCCAGCCACCGTAGGTGAACAACACAAAGATCAGTGCCAGGCTGTAGGGCAACTGCCCTGCTGTCTCCACGCGTGGCAACTGTGGCGGCGCAAGGAAGGTCGCCCCCACGATCACCAGCAAACCGACGGCTTTGGCGGTGGTCAGCAGGTTCTGTGTCCATTTGCCCTCACGGACGCCGATCACGTTGATGAAGGTAAAGGCTACTGTCGCCAGCACGGCATAGCACTGTTGTCCGTAAGGGAACGCGCTGCCCGCCAACGGATCCCATATCGCGCTGGCGTACGTCGCGAAGGCAAACGCCATCACCGCGATGTCGCCCGGCCGCACGATAGCCATCTGAGCCCAGCCAAACAAAAAGCCCGCCCACTTCCCATACGCGCGACCGAGGTAAACGTAATCACCGCCTTCGTGCGGATATGCCGTTGCCAATTCGGCATAGCCAAGCGCGCCACAGAGCGAGAGCAAGCCACCCAGCACCCAGATGCCAATCACACCCCACGTTCCCCCCGCGCCCTTGGCAATGTCGGGCGCCATCTGATAGATGCCCGCGCCGATGATGATGCCAACGATCAGGCAGGTGGAATCAAACAGCGACAGTTGCGGTGTGGGCTTCTGCGTCATGGCGCAGCCTACCGCTTCTTCAACGTCACGCCAATACCGGAAGTCTCCATGTCCAGAAACAACGTTTCCAGTTCCGGGTTGGTGGTGATGGCCTTGACGAAACGCGAATCGGCCTGCCGCTGGTTCATGTTGTGAGCCACAATCAGACCGCCCGGCCGCACCAACGGCAGCAGCTTGTTCAGGTAATCGAGGTACCCTTCCTTGTCCGCATCGAGGAACAACAGATCAATCGGCCCCTTGAGCTTCTTGACCTCCTCGTGTGCGTCGCCTTCGACGAGCGTAACAATGTTCTCGACCCCCGCGCGCTTGAAATTCTCGCGTGCCTTCGCCGCCCGGCCCGCGTCAATTTCGTAGGTCGTCAGCTTGCCGCCGGTTTGCTCCAGCGCCATCGCAAACCAAACCGCCGAGTAGCCAATCGAGGTGCCGATCTCAACAACGTGCTTGGCGCCAATCGATTCCGCCAGCACGCGCAGGATGCGGCCGTCGTCGTCAGGCACGCTCATACTGCCACGGCGCTGGTTCTGGCTCATGTCAGCCAGCACGGCGAGCATCTTCTTTTCCATGTCGGACTTCGGCTGAACCTTGCTGGCAAAGGAAGTGTTGCCTTCGCGGCCAGACGGTCCCTGTGGTCCGCCGAAGCCGCCCCCCGGCGGCGGCATGCCCGGTCCGCCTCCCCGCCCACCGCTCGGACGCAGTTCGTCCGCAGTCAGTTTTCCATCCTTGTTCACGTCCAGCTTTTTCAATGTCTCCGAGGCCTTGGCCATCTCCTCGGCATCAATCGTGCCATCCCCGTTAAGGTCGAACGTGCGCAACAGCGGCGACATAAATTGAGGCGGTCCACCACGCCCGGGGCCGGCACGTTCGCCACGCGGCGCATCCGAGGGCCCCTGCGCATATGTGACAACGCCCAGCGCTGCTACTGTGAACGTTATGATAGCTTTGTTCGCAATCTGCATTCTCATTTCACACTCCAATTCAAAGGTTACAGGACTCGATCACCTTCTAGAACGACACGGACGTTCATTTATTGGCGCTCGGGCATGAGAAAAACACGCTTGGATTGATCGCGATCTGGATGTTTCTTTTTGTGCGCGCTCTATATTGCCGCAATACTGCATTGGCTGGAGGACTGTATGTGCTCCAGTTGCTCTCTCAGGTGTTCGAATTGTGCCGGTATTGTGCCAGCAATGGGTGGGCTGAGAGAACGAAACACGATCATTGTGCACACCACTCTCCCCGCTGTCACCGGGAATCGCTGTTCTTCTCCTCAAGATACTCGCTCTCTTCGTGGACAAACCAAAGGTCGTGCTTTTCGCCAATCAGATTGCGTGCGGCCAGAATGCCCGTGAGCACGGCATGATCCTGGTTGTCATACTTGAACATCCCTCCCCGTCCAATCATCTGCACGTTGACCAGGCTGCCGACGTAGTTTCTGACGGTCTCGAGATGCGATTCGTAGCCCGCGTAGTATGCCGGATAGGCATCCTTCTCCCGCACCACAAAGCCATCCCTCACGTTCTCGGCGCGAATCACACCAATGCTCTTCAACTCGTCCACAGCCAGTTGAATGAGCAGGTCATCGCGCATCCTCCACAAGTCGTCGTCGCGAAAGCAAAAATACTCGACCGTCAATCCGTGCGCATCGGCATCCGGTGTCATATCGCGGGTGAAGTTGGCGTAGTTGGTGATTCGCGCCGTCCGCACTCCTTCCGAATGCACGTAGATCCAGTTATCCGGAAACGGCCGCGGCCCAAAATAAGTGAGGTTCACTGTGATGTGATCGCGATACCTCAACCGTTGGGCAGCAGCCAGAACCTCCGGTGGCGGCGGCACACTCAGTTTGGTGACGAACTCCGTGATGGGGATGCTCGAGAGAAGATAGTCGTCAGGCCCCACCTCAAGGTTCTGTCCATCCGCGCAGCGAATGCCCGTCACCCTGTTGCCGCTGACATGGATTTCTTCAACCGTGCGCTCCAAGAAAACATGACTGCCCGCCGAACGAACCCGATCCGCCATCTTCTCGTAAAGCATGCCGGCGCCCAGCCGCGGGTAGTAGAACTGGTCTGTGAGTGTGCGAACCTGATCCCGGTTCCCAAGAAACGCGTTTTTCGCCGCCCGCCAGAGATTCAAGCCGCGAATTCGCTGTGCCGCCCATTGTGCGGCGATTTGCGAACAGGGAATGCCCCACACTTTTTCCGTATAGGTCTTGAAGAACGCGTTGTAGAGCTGCCAGCCAAAGTGAAACGTGATCCATTCTTCAAACGAACGCGCCTCCCGGAGCCGATATGCCATCCGCGCGTAAAGATAACTTCCAAAGGCCATGATCGATCGCGCAATGCCCAATCCAACCAAAGCATCAAGCGGTTTCAGGGGATAATGGAAGAAGCGCTGTCCGTAATAGATGCGCGTCAGACGCTGCACGGGAACAAACTCCGTTCCCAACACCTCGCGCCAAAGCCGGTTCACCCGGTCTTCCTTCGTGAAGAAACGATGCGGGCCAATATCAAAACGAAACCCCTTGAACTCCAGAGTCCGCGCCAAACCGCCCACCCGCTTGTTCTTATCCACGAGCGTGCATGCGGTTTGATGCCGCGCAAGCTCGTAAGCCGCCCCTAATCCCGCCGGCCCTGCGCCGAGAATCACCACATGTTTGGGCGGACGCAAGCTGGAACCGACAGAAATTGCCTGCACCGCCAGCCCTTTGTGTGCCTTGGCTTCCTCGCTCATTCTACTCCGGCCAGCTTAGGACATGACTCTTTGCCCGGTCAATTTGCTTCGTGAAACCCGTAAATAAAGTTTCTTCGGTGGAATAAAGTCTCTTCAGAGACATCATCAGGCCGAGAAACCCGGCGTGGAAAACATGGGCAGGCAGATCACTGCCTGAACCACTCGACCGTATGACGGAGCCCCTCGGTCAGATCGACGCGCGGAGTGTCATCGAGAAGGCGGTGGGCTTTGGTGATGTCAGCCAGAGAATGCAGCACGTCGCCCGGCCTCGGTGGCGCGTAGGATGGAGAGATCGTGGTGCCGAGGATTTTGTTCAATGTGGTGATGAGCTCGTTGACACTGATGCGCCGTCCGCCGGCAATATTGAAGACCTGGCCGACGGCTTCAGGGGCGGCGTTTGCAGCGGCCAAGTTGGCATCCACTATGTTGGCGACATAGGTGAAATCACGCGTCTGCTCACCATCACCAAAGACCGTGGGAGCCCGGCCGGCAAGCAGGCAGGTAATGAACTTGGGAATTGCGGCGGCATATTCCGACTGCGGATCCTGTCGCGGACCATAGACATTGAAATAACGAAGGCTGATGGTCTGCAGACCATAGGTGCGCGTGAACAACGCGCAGTATTGCTCCCCGATGAGTTTGTGCAGGCCGTAGGGAGAGATGGGCGTCGGGGTCATGTCCTCGCGCTTGGGCAAAGCCGGAGCGTCACCATAGACGGCGGAAGAACTGGTGAAGACGACGCGCTGAACCCGGGCGTCGCGCGCAGCGAGCAGGACGTTGAGAGTGCCGTTGACATTGACGTCGTGGGAAGTCAGCGGATCGGCGACGGACTTGGGCACACTCGGCATCGCGGCGAGGTGAAAAACGACACGAACGCCAGCCATGGCACGAGCAACCACAGCGCGGTCGCGGATGTCGTCGCGAATGACCTCGGCGCGGTCGCCCCACGAGCGCAGGTTGGCCTCACGGCCGCTGGAGAAGTTGTCGAGGATACGAACGGACTTGCCGTCGCGCACAAGACGCTCGGCGAGGTGTCCGCCAATGAAGCCGGCACCGCCGGTAACAAGGTATTCAGGCATGGGCAGTGTGAAAGGTGAAGCGTCAACGACCGACGCTAAGGTAAGTGAATCCGAGGGTCTTCATCGTCATCGGATCAAGGAGATTGCGACCGTCAAACAGAGTCGGATGAGCCATCAACGGCTTGATCCTGCCAAAGTCGAGATTCTTGAACTCGTCCCATTCGGTGGCAATGATCATGGCGTCGGCGCCCCGCACGGCTTCGTAGGGATCGGCACACAAAGTGACGTTGGGCAGCAGGGGGCGCGCCTTCTCCATCGCCTGCGGATCGTAGGCACGGATGTGAGCGCCCTCCTTTTGGAGGGCGAGAACGAGATCCACCGCCGGAGAACACCGCGCGTCGTCCGTGTTTGCCTTGAAGGCAAGGCCAAGGACGGCGATGACCTTGTCCTGTAGCACCCAGAGCGTGTCCTGAATTCGTTTGACGAAACGCTGGAGTTGACTGGCATTGATTTGCTGGACCTCCTTCAGGAGGCGGAAATCATAGCCAAGCTCCTGCGCAATCGCAATGAAGGCGGAGATATCCTTCGGGAAGCAGGAACCGCCGTAGCCAAGGCCGGCGTTGAGGAAGGCCCGGCCAATGCGCTTGTCCATGCCAATGCCATCCACCACCTGTTGGATGTTCGCATGACTGGCCTCACAAAGCGCTGAGAGGGCGTTGGCGTAGGAAATCTTGAGGGCAAGAAATGAGTTGGAGGCGTGCTTGATGAGTTCCGCCGAATTGATGTCGGTAACGATGATGGGCGCTTTGAACGGCGCGTAGACCTCCTGCATGGTGGCCACGGGGCGCTGGCTGGCTACGCCAATGACGATGCGCTCCGGCTTCATCTGGTCCTCGACGGCACAGCCCTCACGCATAAACTCCGGGTTGCTGATGACGTCGAAATCCACGCCGGCCTTGTTGTAGCGCTTGATGCTCTCGGCAACCTTGAAACCGGTTTTGACCGGCACCGTGCTTTTGTCCACAATGATGCGGTACTCGGTCATCGCGCTGGCCACATCACGAGCGACGCGCTCAACGAAACGCATGTCCACCGAACCGTCGGCACGCGGCGGGGTGGGCACGCCGATGAAAACGACATGACCATGGCGCACACCCTCGGCCGTGTCCGTGGTGAAACGGAGCCGGCCTGCCGTCACGTTACGATGGATCAGCGGTTCCAAGCCGGGTTCGAAGATGGGAACCTGTCCCGCTTGCAGCATCGCGATCTTGGCGGGGTCGTTGTCCACACACAGGACGTCGTGCCCCTTTTCAGCAAAACAAGTGCCGGTGACAAGTCCGACATAACCAGTGCCAATGATAGTGAGTTTCATACGTCAAAACGTGTTGAGAGTTGATATCCAAAAAAAGTCCGGATCACTGACCGCCGCGCAGTCTCAGCGCTGGCAACGCCTTCAAAGCACAGGCGAGGTAGACGTTATACTCGCTGACACCGTTGCCGAATTCCTGGTTGCTGAGGTTCAGAGAAACCTCCCAGTCATGAAAGTCGCGGATGATGGAATACTCCTGCATATAGGCGCGGTTGGCAGCCGTGTCGATGGCATACATGGCCCGCACGGCCCAGTTCTCCGTGATCGCAAGGTGGGCAATCATGCTGTAGAAGTCACTGTTGCCGCCAAAAATACCGTCCACGTCTTCAATATACCGCCGGGACAAGGCAATTTCCCATTTGCGCTCTTTGATGAACCGGATGGTGGCGTTGGCTTCCAGCAAGTCACCTGTATCAGAAACGCGGCTGTCGAAATCAAGGACGAGCCACTTGAACGGACGCGCTTCCATCTCGCTATAAATGTCGCTGATGCTTCGCTGGTTCTTGTAAGTTCCTGACGACGTCAAATAAGGATAACTGGTGCCGCGCCATTCGCCGTAAACGTTGACATTGACGAAGTCCTCACTCTGGCCATCGCGTTTGGTCTGCAACTTGTTGCGCACACCTGCGCGAACGGTTTGCATGCGGTCGATCGCGTCAACCTGATCGTTGAACGGGAAATCGTTGGGCAGCAGGCGTGTGGTGGCAAGGTTGCGGTCGAAACGGCCATTGCTGTCAAATTGGTAGAAGTTGACCGGCCGGGTGTCCGGCGTCGGGATGTACGCGCCATCCACAACCGGTTGGATGATGTGCCGCAAGCCATGCACGTCCCAGAAAGTGTCGTTCACGTCATAGACGCGCGACATCTTGAACGCGGTTTCGAGACCCAGGGGAAACACCACACGGCCATCCTGCGGGCCACCATCAGTAAATCCCTGCGCAGGGCTGCCGGCGATCGTCCGGCTGTACCACGTCTGGCGCACCCCGGCACGTGGCGTCACTGACAGCCATCCGAAATACATCTGCGGATAGCTGATCTGGTGCAGCCAATCCACCCGTGTGACGTTGTAGTCATCCCGCGTCCCCGAGGACGGGACCAACGGATTGACAAAACTGTTGGAGTCGATGCTGGAGAAGTGTTTCTGGAGGTGTGCAAAAGTGAGCGACCCGTCGTAGTAGATCGGCGAGCCAAACAGTTGCTGGCGTTTCACATCAATGGCAATTTCCGGGAGTTGTTCGGTGGTCGTATAGACACCACTCACCGGCGGCCGTACCCAGGCGGAAATCATGTAGCCGGGATCGTATTTCTCAACCTCGATCGTGCTTTGCGGCTGCACCTCGTTCTTGAACTCGTCGCGGAAGTAATCCTCGATTATCCGGGAGTCGCTTTGCCTTTTGACGTTTGCCTTGAACGTAATATCCTCGCGCAGCTTCGTCTCGTTCTGCCATGCCACGCGATAACGGTCCTTCTTGACCGTCTCGTATGGATTCACCCAGGCCTGATTGTTGGGCGAAAGATCATGGGCGTAGTATGTGATCAGCTTGCCGGTGCCAATACCCTTGTACTTGTAATCCACGTCCACACCGCCCGCAAACCCGCGCTTCTGACGATAGTCGGCGTGGTAGGCGCCGGAAAGCTTCTCGTCAACATACCAGTTGTAGGAGGTCAACAAATAC
Organism: uncultured Verrucomicrobiota bacterium; assembly: GCA_964524715.1. Taxonomy (GTDB): domain Bacteria; phylum Verrucomicrobiota; class Verrucomicrobiia; order CAIQCK01; family CAIQCK01; genus CAIQCK01. The sequence goes on from CAZGGF010000400.1 coordinate 8,756, forward strand.
GGGCCAAAACGGCTGTTCGAGCCCGGCTCGAATTCAAAGGTCTGGCGGCTGTTTTTCAACGAACGGTTGATGTGAGGCAGGTAAAAGACCGGCGTGTCGTCTATCCGCAACGTCACGCTGCGTGCCTCAACCCTGTCGCCCGGGTAGAAATCGATGGTTCGCGCGCGCAATCCCCAGTGTGGCACCGGATCGTCGCATGTCGTGACCAGACCGTTCTTGACGACGTACTTCTCCCCCACCTTCTCGACCTTCTCACCATGAACGAAGAACGGATAATTGAACGCGCGGCTCCGATCCATGATCGTCTGGCCGGTGTCGAAGTTGTAGTAGAGGTGCTCGCAAATCCACTGCATCAGGCCCTGATAGAGGTGCACGTTGCCTTCCGCCCACAGGTCGTGTGTGACGCTGTTGTAGCGGAGATGGTCGGCTGTCATCCGCAACGCGCCGCGGGTCAGGACCACGTCTTTCTCGGCATAGGCGATATTGGTGGTCTGGTCGAAGCGCAACGTGCCGTCTTCCGCGACCTCGATCTTGACTTCGGCTTTTGGATCCGGTTTTGCAGGCGGCGGGGTCTTCTCCGTCGGTGCCGCGGCAAAGCCGTGCGCCGCCAGCAACAATGCGGCGAGACACCAGCCTCGAATGCTCCCTGTCAGAGGTGAAGCAAACACGATGATGTTAACTAACAGAAGCCTTTTGTCGCTGGCAATAGAAAACCATTCACGCCATCGCCAGCATCCAGCGCCCGTGCCGCTCATCATTGCAGTCCTCATGGGGCATCGTCCGGCGATGTCCGGAAAATCGCCGTGCCAATGCGCACCATCGTCGCACCTTCCTCGATGGCGGCCTCAAAATCGTTCGTCATCCCCATCGAGAGCGTCGGCAGCGGAATCCCATGCCGTGCTTGAAGCCGGTCGCGCAGTTCACGCAATGCGCGGAATGTCGGCCGCGCCTCCTGAGGATCCTCAAAAAAGGGCGCCATCGTCATCAACCCCTGGATATCCAGACGGGACAGCTTGTTCAACCCCGCCAGCGCCTCCATGATCTCGTCAGGCTTGAAGCCAAACTTCGTGCTCTCTCCAGACACGTTGCACTCCAGCAACACCGCCAGTCTGCGGCTCGCCTGTCCCGCAAACTTGTCGAGTTCACCCGCCAAACGAGCGCTGTCCACCGACTGGATGGTGTGGAATAGATCAACCGCCTCGCGCGCCTTGTTCGTTTGAAGATGGCCGATGAAATGCCACTGCACCTTGCCCGGCATCTCGGGAATCTTCGCTTTCGCTTCCTGAATACGGCTTTCGCCCAACACCGTCGCGCCCGCGGCAATCGCTTCGCGCACAATCTCCGGCGGATGCGTCTTGCTCACAACCACGAGTTGGACATCGGCGGCGTTTCGTCCCGCACGGGACGCTGCCGCCGAGATGCGGGCACGAACAGCAGCAAGATTTTCAGCGATCGTTGGCATGGGAACAATCAATGCACATGTCTGACCACGTGGACAACCTGTTTCGCGATTCTGTCGTCACCATGTCCTTTCACGTAAGTCACCTGCACATGGTTGCCAGACTTGAAGTCGGGGCTGTCCTTGGCCGAGTTTTTTGAACCAAATTTGGTTTCACTCGTGATGATGAACTTGATCTCCTGGCCCTTGTTGATGCGAACAACGAGTGTTTTGTCGTCGCAACTCACCACGCTGCCGCGGATTTGGTGCGTTTTTTGCTGAGCGGCCGGCTTCCCGCCAGCCGCTTGCGCTCCCGGTACTGGCAACGCCACGCTGAACGCAAACAAGCAACCACAGATGAGACAACCCAACAGTGTGTTCTTTGTTTTCACGGGCAAACCTCCAGCGACTCCAATCTCAACATCATCGACATGGCATATGTTTAGCGCAATCCTGGCAAAAGGTGAATCTCGATTGCTTGCGTACGGCTGCGCGTGGAAGGTCGTGGCGAGACACGCAACGCCGATTACTTCCCAAAGAACTCCATGACCGCATCGTCCATCTGCAGGTTGAACACGCGCCACTTGTCCGCCGGGCGATAGAACACGATCCGCCATCGCACTGGCGCGATATCCGAACGTGTGAGGTAGGTCAGCCGGCAGAGATTCTTGCCAACGAATTCGACGTTCACCGCGTCATAGCCGCGCACGCTTCCGTAGCTCTGGAGCATCTCCCGCGTGCGCTCCTCCAATTTCGCGACGTCCTCCAGCTTGGCTGCAATCCGGCTGCCATGCAGCAACACCGTGTAAGCCTCCGCCACCTTGCCTTCGCGAAGCTGGCCAAAGAACGTTGCGCACGTCTGTACCAGCTCCTGCGGCGCCTCCTCTGCGCCGGCTGTCGCAACGCACAGCAGACACACGATGACAGGAAACAGCAAGCGTTTCATTCGGCTTCCGTGGTTCTAAACTTCCGGCTTCCGCCCCCATCCAGCAACGCCGCCAAGGACTTCTTGGCGCCGCGCACAATCGGCTGGCCGTGCGCAAACGTCATCGTCTCAAAATCCAGCTTCAGCAGCTTCTGCAGGGATTCGCGTGATTGCTTGGGATTCTTCGAGTACTTGTCCGGCAGAAACTCCATCCCCTTCTCCGGGTCAAGGTTCACCAGCGCATCGCCGATGAACACGATGCCGCCGTTCTTCGGCGTGAAATAAGCGGTCTCGCTCGGGCTGCTGCCGGGTATATGAATCGCCTTCAATCCCGCCGGCAGTTTGTCGCCTTCCTTGAAACACTCGTTCACGTCCATCTCCAGGTCCGGCTTGGCCGACTCGTGCGCCCAAACAGGAATGCGCATGTTCTCGCGCAACGAAAGTGCAGCCCGCTCATGGTTCGCATTGGTCAGCAGGATGAACGCCCGGCTCGCATGGCCCACCAATTTGTTCATGGCCGCCATCGCCAGGGGCAGCGGGTCAAAGAGCACCACTTCCGTGTCCGCTCGAAAAGCCGCTGATGAGAGCGTTGTCTGCAACTCCTCGGAAAATTGCTCCCAATAGAATGTTTCTGGAGCAAATCGTTGAACTTCCGTCACAAACCGTTTCATGGTCCCGCCCTGTGCTCTTTCTTCGTGGTTATTATTGTTTGGTTTATCGGAGGTTCGGAGACCACCGATTCTACTGACGTTCATCAACAATCCACACCGGCATACGACCTATCCCAGCGTGGGACAAGCGCTTGTGCGAGGCCCTTCGCAGCCTTGCCCACAGCCTTGAAACGCGAAGACCATTGCGCAAGGCGACAGCAAAGGCAAACGAAAAAACGGTGCAACACCGTGGCAGGCCCAGCCATCTCACTCTACCGCATACCGTTTTTCGGTGTCATACTTCGCCTGAAGACCAATGATGCGGTTGAACTCATCGAACGTCAGCACGCGGTCAAGGTCCTTCCGGGTCGTCTCCTTCGTTTTCAGGATGCGGTATATGTCCGTCACGGCCTTTGCGGCCGCACAGAGCCCGGCCAGCGGACAGACAATCATCTGGAATCCGAGCGCCTTGAGTTGCTTGCGGGTCAGTTGCGGAGTCGCGCCACGCTCGATCATGTTCGCCACCAGCGGACGTGGCAACTCCCGGCCTATCCTGCGTAACTCAGCCAGCGAGAGCGGTGCTTCAACGAACAACGCATCGGCACCGGCTTTCTTGTAGAGTTTGCATCGCTCGATGGCCGCGTCGAGCCCGAGTGGCTGACGGGCGTCGGTGCGCGCCACGATGAACAAGTCGCGCCCGCTCTCTCTCGCTGCATCCCGCGCGGCACGAATCTTGTGCGCATGCTCTTCGGCGGTGATCACCTTCTTGCCTCGCATGTGACCGCAACGCTTCGGCCAAACCTGGTCTTCCAGAAACACGCCTGCGGCGCCAGCGTCAAGCAACTCACAGACGGTGCGCCGGACATTCAATGCATTACCATAGCCGGTATCGGCGTCCACAATCACCGGCGCGCCCGAGTTCTTGCAGACGCGCCGTGTCGCCTCGGTGATGTCTCCCAGTGATAGCAGGCCAAAGTCCGGCTCTCCCAGCGCGGTGGCACTGACGGAGTAACCGCTGATGAAAATGATCTTGAACCCGACCTGATTGGCGATGCGTGCGCTTAGTGCGTCATAGACACCCGGCATGAGAATGGTATCGCGCTTGAGCGCCCTGCGAATGATTTCAGCTTGAGTCATTCTTCGATTATCCCCAAGGCCCGGAAATTTCACAGATATTTTTCATGTTTTGGGTTTGCCTCCACGGGTCCTGCCGTTAACATTTCGGCCCGATGCATTTGCGTTCGATCATTACGTTCCTGTTCGCAGCTGTGATGGCCTGTGCGGCTCAAATGACCGGCTCCCGTCCGGCGACGGTGATGTTCTCGGATTCGGGCTTGTTCGCCATCAAGGTCAACCGCGAGCCATGGCTTCGCGGCCAGGCTGGCGCGGCGACGACCGGCTGGAAACAAGCGTACAACCAGACCGATTCCACCACCAACCTCGTCACGAAATACGCAGATGGCAGTTGGGGCTTCACCGGCACGCTCGGTCCCAAGGAAACACCCGACGCAACATGGTTCTCTTACAACCAGACCCTGGTCGCCATCAACGACCTGCTCCAGATATCCTGGAAGTTCCGCGCAGCCCGATCCATGGAACTTGAACTGCTGCACGTGTCGTTTACGTTGCCGGCCAAACGCTTCGCTGGGAAAAACATCCGGTTGGACAACGTCAACCTCGTGTTGCCCGAGCGACCCGCTCCGCCCACCCAGCGCCCCATCACCGGCCGTCCGCAACGCATCGTCATTGACAGTGGTTCCCTCGGCTCAGTGGCCATCCGATTCGACAGACCGCAGGTGGTCTGGATCGAAGACAGGCGTCAAGTCGGTGGCGAGGATTTCGAGGTGCGGGTGCTCCTTGCCACCGGCGGACTGCAAGCCGGCAGCGAATACGACCTTGCGATGCAACTCGAACTCGCGGAGCGCCCCGAACTGATCGTCGGCGGCAACGGCCGTGAATTCGTGAACGACACCCGGAAATGGACGCGGTTTGATTTGCAGGACGCCATCAAGCCTCCACCTCCGATTGAATCGCAGAAGCGCGTGCCCACTGACGCTTCAGATCTGCTGCAGGCGCCGGCCGGCAAATTCGGAGTCCTTCAAACCAAGGGTGGTCACTTCGTCTGGTCGAATGGCGCACGCCAGAGGTTCTGGGGCGTCCGTCTCTCAACGACATCTGCCCCGGCACAGGAAGATGCGGATGCCGTCGCCGCGCGCATTGCCCAGTATGGCATCAACCTCGTCCGCTGGACCGCCAGCAGTTTCAAGCCCAACGATACTGAAATGGACCGGCTTGACCGCTTCGTCGCCGCGTTGGCTCGGCGCGGTATTTACTCTCATCTCACCCTGCCCTTGTCGCGTCCCGACAACCCCGTCATCGCGCCGCCGCTCGCCATGGAACCCCTGGCCAAGTTCGTGGAGCGTTCCGCTGATGACTGGCTGCTCCACAAGAACCGCCATATCGGCAAGCGTTGGGTGGACGATCCCTCATTGGCCATGGTCCAGATCACCAGCAACAGCCCGACCTTCCAACGGTCTCAGCCGGCTGCGGCCGCCACCTCCCATCCCTCGATTGAGTTTTACAGCCGCATTTACAAATACCTTCGCATGATCGGCGTGAAGTGCCCCATCATTACAGACGACTCGCCGCCGGCAACCACCGACCTGACCGCGCTCATCAGCGCGGGCGACGCCATCGGCATCGGCAGCACCTGGGATCCCGTGCGCCCGGATGGATTCATTGAGAACAAGGCGTTGGTGTCGGGCAATGGCGGTTACCTCCGCCAGTTTGCCAGTGCGTCCGTCGCCCACAAACCGCTGATCGTCACGCATGTCTCGCATCCGCAAGTCAACGAGTATCGTGCCGAGGCTCCGCTGCTTCTGGCTGCCCACGCCGCACTCCAGGACTGGGATGGCATCATCTGGGACAACTACACGAATGATCCCGCCGTCATCGGCCAGTTTCCGATTGCCGCCCGCGTTTTTCTCGGTGAGTTCGCGTCACCTTCACGGCTGAGCACCTGCGTGTTGAGGAACGACGCCGCCACGGTGCAGTTGCCCACGTGGCTCACGTTCATCAGCCGCTGGCGCAACTCCCTGCCCAACATCGCCGCTCCAACGCCGGACATCGTCATCGCTGCCGATGGCAACGCGACGCCGAAGGACGCCCCTGTCAAGAAACCCATCCGCCTCGTGCAAAAGACTGGCGACGACCCCTTCGCGCTCCTGCGTCATTGGGTGGGCGCCGCCCGCAAACTCCGCGTCCCACTCGGTTGGGAGGAAGGCCCCCAACGCGAATTCGCCAGCGATAACGGCCAACTCGCGTGGGACCAGGATCACGGGCAGTTCACTTTGTTGACGCCTGCCTGCTGTGCGGCTACCGGCTTTGTCGGAGGCAAGACTGTCAACCTTGCAGATGTGACATTCGACCTCAGCTCGCCGACTTTCGCAGCCCTCTCCCTGACCGCGCTCGACGCCAACCAGATCAAGGAATCACGCCAGCTTCTGTTGACGGCGGTGTCGCGATGCGAAAACACGGAGCAGCGGTGGTTCGAGAATCTGGCCGGTCACCTGAAGATGACCGGCGCGAAGCCCGGCACGTTGCTCGAACCGGTTCGCGCCACGATCACCCTGCACCGTGATCGCCCGTTCAAGATATTCCCGCTCTCCCCCACCGGCCAACGCGGCCCGGAGATCTCAGCCACCCGCATCCCCGACGGCTTCACGTTTATCGTCAGCGGCGAGAGCATGTTCTATGAACTGGTGTCAGAGGGGGGGCTGCGCCTCTGGCCGTTCAAGAAGTGACGCCGGCGCCCCGCTGGCCAGATTCGCGGTTTTTTCGGCCATGTTTTATGTTTTCGCGTTGACCTCGGCCCAGCGCTGAATATAGTCAGCCGCAGTTTGACGGGTTCCGGAGTAGCTCAGCGGTAGAGCGACCGGCTGTTAACCGGTTGGTCGTAGGTTCGATCCCTACCTCCGGAGCCATCTTTTCCCACAGAAATTCACACTTTCGGTTTTTGCGTGCCCCTAAGGAAATCCTTGGTTTTTCCGGGAATCGAGTGGGTTGTTGCAACGAACCCGCCAACACGCCGGGCTTCTTCAACGGCGCAACGAACTTGGGGAATAGGAGGGGTGGAGTCTTGGAGTCATTGGCGCGACGGACAACGGACTGGCGAGATGCCGGGTCGCCAATCCCATCGCCCGGTCGAAACTCTAGACTTCAAAGTGTGGATTGGGAGATGGCGCATCCTGGGAGCGCGGGCATCTTGCCCGCCCGTGCCTGAATTCGTGTCTGCGGAGTGTTTGTATCGTGGGATGTCGCCGGGCAAGCGCTTCTGATACGCACGCAACCACTGGCAATCATGGGGGTCAGGTCTCAACATCAGACATTCTTTTCATCATCTCCGCTACCGCCTTATGCAACGCATTGTCCTCAGTCACTCGCTCCGCCAACCACTGCGCTGCCGTAGGCGCCGACGTAAGGAGGCGAAATCCGCGCCGTGCGCCGTGACATGATGCCAATCGCCGGCCATCGCGATTTCTGAAGGCAGTTGGTTGCCGAGGGCGGTTGACTTCTGGCTGTGTAAAACATAGTATTACATCATGATCAAGACGATTACCAAAGTCGGCAACTCGCAGGGCCTCATCTTTGACGCGGCGCTGCTGGAGCTGGCGCACCTGAAGGCCGGCGACGACGTGAATGTGGAGGTGCATGAGGGCGGCACCCTCACGCTCACGCCCATCCGCCCACGTCCGTCACGCGCCGAGGTGTCGAAGGTGATCAAGTCCACGATGAAGGATTACGCGCGGACGATGAAGAAGCTGGCATGAGTGCCACGCCGAACAATTGCTTCCACCTCACCGTGGAGATCGTGCGGGAGATTCACGCCGAGGCCATCGCGAGGTTCGGAGGCTCGGACGGCGTGCAGGAGATGGCGCTGCTGGAGTCGGCGGTGGCGGCGCCGCAAGCGACATTTGGAGGACAGTCGCCCTACAAGGACCTGGCCGAAGTGGCCGCGGCGTATCTGTTCTACATCTGCCGGAATCATCCGTTCATTGACGGCAACAAGCGGGCGGCACTCGGTGCGTGCATCGTGTTTCTACGGCTCAACGGAATCGAGCCGAAAAGCGACGGGCCGGAGTGGGAAGAACTCACGATGGTGGTCGCCGCCAGTGCGATTGACCGCGACGAGGCCAGCGAACGGCTCCGGAAACTGCTGTCCAAGCGCCCATGAGCGCACCCTCCGCCCTCGTTCAGAAGCTCTGGAACTACTGAACATCTTTGCGGGATGACGGGCTGTCCTACGGCAATTATGTCGAGCAGTTGACGTATCTGCTGTTCCTCAAGATCGCCAACGAACAGAGCCGGCCGCCGCGCAGCCACCCGGCAGTTGAATCTAGACGCTTGACGCCCATAACCGCTGACTACAGTTGCCTCGGCTGCGTGGCTTCGCCCGTCTCGTCATCAACATCAATGAAAATCGCACTCGGGAGACTCATGCCAGCCGGAGCCTTGTCTTCGAACGCCACGGTCCAGTAGTCTCTGTGATGCGATAGCAAGTATTCCCATGCATCTGGACGTTTCTGCTTAAGTTCTGGATCGCCTTCCTCCAACACCTCGCGTGTGACGAGACGAGCTGCCACCTTCCGGCCACTCATGTCGTGTCCGCGTTTTGCCATGAATTCCCTAGCTGTTCTGATCGCTTCTTCCTTTGTCACTTCATTCCTTTACCAAAAACTTCAGATAAGTTGCCGTCCCCACCATCGAATGTGACGCGTCACTGCCACCGTAGCGCCATCAGCAGATTCGAGAAATCGTCTGTCCAGAGAATGCCGCGCGTTGCCGGCAGCGGCTGCCATTTGGGATACCGTTGGAATTGCTGCCGCAAATCAGCACGCCGCGAGAGGACGATCCATTCGCTGACTTCCTTGCCGTCCCGCCGGTCCTCGTCGCTGATCTTGAAGTCCTGCCAGTCGTAACCCGTCAACCCGGCATCGATCGCCAGGGTTGCCACAATCGGTTTCAAATCCAAACGCCGGTTCGAAATGTGAAACGCAAGAACGCCGCCATCGGCCAGCTTCGAGCAATACAGCCGCAACGCTTCCCGAGTCAGCAGGTGAATCGGAATCGAATCCGAACTGAACGCATCCAGCACGAACATCCCGTAATGACGGTCCGGCGCGCTTTGCAGCTTCAGCCGGGCGTCGCCCAGAACCACTCGCAGTTGCGACGCGGGACACCTGCTCATGAACGTGAAGTAACGAGGGTCGCATGCAATGCGTTCCACGGCGGGATCAATCTCGTAGAAGTCCCACGACTGTCCTGGGTGCGCATAGGTGGCCAGCGCCCCTGCCCCCAAGCCGATGACGCCGACGCGCGGCGGGAGCGATCGCGCCACTGAATCAAAAAAAGCGAATGCTTGTGCAGCCGGACCGTGTCGGTGGAAATACGCCAGCGGCTCGCCGGCGTGCGCGGGATCGCGATGTTGCCGGCCGTGCAACGTATTGCCATGAACGATCTGGCGAAAACGACCAGCGGTGTCCTCCGTCACACGCAATACGCCGAAAAAATTCCGCTCGGCCAACAGGACCCGGCCGTGCGCACCCACATACCCGACACCCGCCACCAATACCGCTGCGAGGCACAGACTGAAGCGGACGGGCCGTAACACAAACCGATACGTCACCAGTGCCGGCACAGCGAAGATCGCCAGCGTGCTCAGCCGCCCCGGCTCCGCGCCCATGACCTGCACAGCCAGAATCGATGCCAGCGTCACCAATCCCAGCCCCGCGGGCCAGATCAAGTCCCAACGATTGAAGCCGCGCTGCTCGCCCACTCGCGGCACAACCGCGCATGCCAGCAACATCACCAGAGGGTATTCCAGCACCGAGTTGAAGATCATTGGCGCCAGCAGCGCGTTGAACATGCCGCCCAATACGCCGCCCACCGACATCCAGAGGTAGAACTCCGTCAGATACCGGCTGGAGGGACGATCCTTGGCCAGTTCGCTGTGACAGATGAATGCGGCAGCCACGAACATCAGCAGATGCAGCACAACGAACACCACCGGCGGGTGTGTTGCCTCGATGATAAATGACACCGTCAGCACCAGTGCCGGCAGGCACAATACGCGCCCCATCCATGGCGATGCATACACAGGCCGGGGCGCAAACACCAAGATGAACGTTGCCAGATACAGCGCCAACGGCAGCACCCAGAACAGCGGGAATGGCGCCACATCCGTGGTCAGATAGGTCGTCACACCCACCATCAAGCTTGACGGCACAAATGCCAGCACCACCCATCGAACCCGGCGTCCCGGCGTCACGGGTCGAGTGCTGCGTTCTTCCGACAGTTCGGACTTCAGGTCCGGGGTTTCAGATTCCTTCTTCGGGAAACGCCACAATGTCCAGGCACAAGCCACCGTCAACATCAGCAATAGTGTATAGCCCACCGTCCAGAACCGGCTCTGCGCCCAAAGCGGCAGATTCGGTTCCACCAGCACAACATAACCGAACAGCCCCGCCATGCTGCCCGCGTTACTGGCCGCGTAGAGAAAATAGGCATCGTGCGCCTGCCGATGCCCCGTCTGGCTGAACCACTTCTGCAGCAATGGCGCCGTCGTACAAACCGCGAGCAGCGGCAAACCAACCGTTGTCCCCAGCAACTGCAGCAACCACGGAATTGGATTGTCCGCGCTCGGCAGCGATGCGACTGCGCCGTCGGAAACGCGGATGGGCAACACGAATAGCGGAAGCACTATCAGCACCAAGTGCAACAAGGATTGACGGCGCAGCCCGAGCCATTGCGTGGAGAAGTGGGCATAAGCGTAACCGAGCAGCAGCACTGTCTGATAAAAGACCAGGCAGGTATTCCAAACCGCAGGTGTCCCGCCCAGCAAAGGCAGAATCATCTTGCCGACCATCGGTTCCACCAAAAACAACAGTGTGGCGCCAAAGAATAAAGTTGCCGAAAATAAGTAAACCATGCCGACCTCTTGCCACCTTTTATTCGGGCGGTGCAATACGCAGTATCAATGCGCGCATCTCCGTGGCAAGACGTTCCGCCGAGAAGATCCAACTGCCAAGACCCACGCGATGTTGAAGATTGCGACACGTGATCATCAGCGCCTCCGACGTCTCTCTGGCGGTATTCGATCCGGGGTGAAGCCGTATCCATAGAACCGTCAGCACGCATTGCAGCATAAGCAAACGATAGCCGGCCAGCACCGAGACTTGCTCGTCCCCCCAACAACCAAAGAAGGCCTTGCCAAACAATGATTGCTCCATGAATCGCCTCAACATCGTTTCCGCGGGAGCATCCAACGTCACCTTGGGCAGTGTGCTTATCTCTGCAAATGTGAACGTACGATTGTCCAGCTGCAACCGACGCTGCAAGGCGGGCAATACGATCGCCTCGACGTAGGTCGAGACGTCCGCATTACTCAAATCCACGAGTTTCGTCCGCAAGAAAACCTGAATACACAGGCCCAGAATGACGCGGTGCCGCAGCTTCAGTTCGGCCATCGGCAGCGGATCGCTCTGAGGCACCGTCTCGCCCGCTGCTTCTGCCAGCAATCGCTCTCCCTCAAACAACGCCGTCCAAAACCTGCCGGTTGGAGCGCTGGTTATCACCGCACGCACACGATTCTCCAAGGCAAGGTAATCCGCCCAACTCATCTGTTTCGCAGCACTCAAGGCCACGCTTGCCCCGTGCTCACGGTCCGCGCCTACGCGCTCATAGAATGCCGTCAATTCATCCCGGGATTCTGACAACTCGGCACCCAGATTTCTCCGGGCACCATCGCTGACATAGGAGAGGCTGGTATAAACACCCGTGGGGGTTCTCACAAAATGATATGGAAATCGCTGGCAAGGAACCGGTTTCGCTTCGGCGCCGAAGTGTTTATGAATCAGACAGAGCTTGTCACTGCCGAGAAAACGGCAGAAACCAGATGGTTGCAGCCCCATCATCCAGCGCGGCTGGGATGGTTTACCCAGGTCGCGAAAAAACTGCTCGCGTGGCGGCGCTTCCGGAACCTTGCTCCAATCCAGCTTTTCAAGGCGCTCCTTCTCTGCCGCGCTCACCTCGATGCCCCATTGTTGGCAGCAACGTCCACAGCACGAACAGGCAAAACGCAACCCCGGCAAGAACTCCAACTGTTCCTTCATGACATCCTCCTCTTGAATGCGATCCATGAACCTGACCACCGATGCTTGCATGAAGTCGTGTTTTCTTTCAAGCGTCGAGAGCAAACCGCGCTCCTTGCGGCGCCGGCCGCAAACCTGCAATCAAACCGTCCATCGTGGCATACGGAGGGGCGCAACTCGGCACACCATTTGAATCATGCGCGAATCGCACTCCGAAGCCCCCTCACCCTGCCCTCTCCCCATCCGATGGGGAGAGGGCGGCCGAAGGCCGGGTGAGGGGTTGCCTCGCGCGCATTTCTTTATTGCCGCGTGTGCCGAGTTACGCCCCATACGGAGTTGCCTTCGTCCCACGATTGACAGAACCCCTTGCGTGTCTGACATTGACGCCGAACAGTATCCTTGAGGTTTTAAGAGGAGGCGGCGATGAAAATCAGTCGGAGCAGGTTTCTGCGCATGGCGGCTGGAGCAGTCGCCTGCACATCGTTGGGACGCCATGCGAAAGTGTTTGCCGCGAGCGGACGGACGGCGGACCTGGTGCTCACAGGCGGCGTAATCACCACAATGAACGACGCGAAGCCGTTCGTGTCGGCCATGGCAATCAGAGACGGCAAGGTGCTGGCCGTGGGCACCGACCTGGAGCTGTCCGACTGCATTGCAAACAGGACACGCGTGATCAAGCTGGCCGGACGGGGCGTCAGTCCCGGTTTGATTGACGCGCATAGCCACCCGATGGCCTACGGACACATGGAGTTGATGTTCGTCGTCATCCGGCCGCCGAAGGTCACCGATTTCGATTCGCTGAAGAGAACGCTCAGCCATGCGGCCAAGTCCGTTCCGAAAGGCGAATGGATCGTGGCGCGCGGATTCCAGGACTTCCAGGAAGGCCATTTCCCCGGACGCGCTGTCCTGGACGATGCCGTGCCGGATCATCCGGTGCTGACGATTCATTGGAGCGGCCAGTATGGCGTGGCGAACACAGCGGCGTTGAAGAAGGCGGGCCTGTTCAGCCCGGATGTTGAAGATCCCTACGGCGGCAAATTCGTGCGTGAGCGGACGACCGGCCTGCCAAACGGTGTCCTGATCCATTACCCCGCCATCTACGCGGTCTACAAACCCGTGCTGAACGAGCAGGACATGCTGAAGTGCATCCGTTGGGCCGTCCAACAATTCCATAGCGCGGGCGTCACCTGCATCCACGACAACTTCGTCCTGCCGCAGCACAACAAGAACTATGTGAAGATGGAACGCGAGGGTGACTTGAACATGCGGATTCGGCTGTATCCGTATATCGCCAATCTTCAACAAGCCGAGACGGTGCTGGCCAAAATGGTTCACTACCGCGGCTCGCTGGTCCGGGTTCAGGGCATCAAGCTGGCCGTGGATGGTTACGCGCTCATGTACGAGTCCCAGCCTGAGCATCAACACATCGCGCTGCCGATGCATCCGCAGCCGATTTTCGAGCAGATCATCGCCGCGATTCACCGGGGCAACTGGCAGGTGGATGTTCACGCCGCGGGTGACAAGGGAGTGGACTGGACGCTGCAAGCGTTTGAGAAGGCGGCTGGCGGCGTGCGTCAGGCTCGCGAACGCCGGCACCGCATCGAGCATTTCGCCTTCCGAAAACTCGACTCGATCCACAAAGCCGCCGAGATGGACGTGCCCGTCTGCGTCCAGCCCACGTTGATGGATTTCCGTGTGGATGATTTCACACGCCGGTTGGGAAGCCCCGTGAAGAAATACATGGGAACCATCGTCCCCACGCGGACGTTTCTCCAGCAGGGCGTGCCGCTCGCGTTTGGCGCCGACGTGCCGGCATTCCCCTACTTCGCGCCGCTGGACTCCATCCGTTGCGCCATGAGCCGGAAGACCCACTCAGGCCGCCAACTGGACACGGCCGAATCCATCTCGTTCATGGAAGCGCTGAGAGTCCACACACGCGGCAGCGCCTACGCCGCCTTCGATGAAACGGAACTGGGCAGCTTGGAACCGGGCAAGGCCGCCGACTTCGTCATCTGGGACAGGGACCTGCGCAATGTGAAAACACCCGGCGACGTGAGCAATCTGCACGTGCAAGCCACCTACCTCGCAGGCCGCTGCGTTTATCAAGCCAAGGAAACTTAGGCTTCGATCTCCCGGCCCAGTCATACAGATAAGCAACGACGGGCGTCCTATCTGCTCGCCTTTGGCGGCGAACACGTTTAATGCTTGCGCCCGTCATGTTCAGCCGACGACCGCAATGGCTACGGGCCGCTCTTACAGTGGCGTTTGTGTTTGGAGGATTTGCCGCAAAAGCTGCGCCCCCGGAGCGAGGTCTGCACAGCGCGGAAGAGATGGCGATCATGCGGGAGAATATCGCGCGTCATCCTTGGGCGCAGGCGCAGGTGAAGGCGGCCCGCAGGGCGGCAGACAAGTGGGCCGCGATGACAGACGACGCGCTGAGGGAGATGGTGACGCCGCCGGAAGTGCCGCGGGCGTTTCGCGCGCATGAGAAGGGTTGTCCCGTGCATGGACAGGAAGTCTACAGGCACGGCGGTTATCCGTGGATCCTGTCGCTGGAGACGCCTTGGAAGGTGAAATGTCCCGTCGGCGGCGAGCTTTACCCGTCGAACGACTTCGGCGCGTTTCTCAAGTCGGGCCTGAAGGACCGGTCGTTGCTGACCGGCCCTTACGCCGACGACGGCTGGGGTTGGCGCAAAACGGAGAAGGGCGCGAAGTATTGGTTCATCGCGTATTACAACCACTGGGCGGTTTGGGAACGCGGGGTGTTGAGTGCGTTATCGCAATTGTCAAACGCGTATCTGCTCACGGACGACGCACGCTACGCGCACAAGGTGGCGGTGTTGTTGCTGAAGATCGCCGAGTATTATCCGCGTTACGATCATGGGCCGCAGTCGCGCTACGGCACGGAGATCAACAGGAGTTACAAAGGCAAAATCCTGAACGCCATCTGGGAAACGCACACAGTGACGCAGTTCGCCCAAGCCTATGACGCAATCCATCCGGCGCTGGTGGCGAACGAAGAGTTGCAGCGACAGAGCGGCTTGAGCGCGCGGCAAATCGCGGAGCGGATCGAGACGAATATTCTGCGTGACGGCGCGCATCACGTGATGGTGACGGGCAAGGTGCGCGGCAACTTCGGGATGCATCAGGAGACACTGCTGAGCATCGCGCTCGCGTTGCATGAGACGACCGGCCAGCCGACGCGCGACGACATGGTGCGCTGGGTGATGGAGAGCCGCGGCGCAGGCGTCATGCTCAACGTCAGCGACGCGATCTACAACCTGGTGTTTCGCGACGGCGTGCCGGAGGAGTCGCCCTCCTACAACATGGGCTGGGTGAGCAATCTCACCGACGTGGCCCGCCTGTTGAAACGGGCAGGCATGGATTTGTCCCGCGAGCCGAAGTTCCGCCAGCTCTACGACTGGCCATTGGACATGGCCGTGCTCGGCCGACTGACGCCGCCGCTGGGCGACACGAGCGACATGTTCGCCGGCCGTGTCGGCTGGTCGCCGCCGCTCTACCTCCAGGCGTTTCGCGCCTACCGCAATCCGCGCCACGCACGGATCGTTGTGGACAGCAAGGGCAGGATCACCAGCCGCGACATCTTCGAGCGTCCGCTGGACGAAGACATCCAGCGCGCTGCAACGACGGTCACCGAGCCGCTGGGCACGCGCAGCAAGCTCTTTCCCGGCTACGGTTTCGCGACGCTGCAGCGCGGCGGCACCAACGGCGTGGCAGCGACGTTGAGCTTCCCGCAATATCACGGCCACCGCCACGCCGACTTCCTCGACATCGGTCTCTATGCCAACGGCAAGTCGCTCGTGCCCGACTTCGGTTATCCGGAAACGGCCAGCGCGGATGATCCGCGGCGGGCGGGCTTTTTCTGCCACACAGTGTCGCACAATACGGTATTGGTGGACGGCCAATGTCAGACATTCGCCTCCCCCTATCGCTTGCATGCCTACGACACGACGCCTGTGCTGCAACGCGTGGACGTGTCCGCGCCCGGTGTCTATCCGGCCAAAGCCAAAGCGTATCGCCGCTGCGTCGCGTTGGTGCCGATGGACGACACGCGCGCCTATGTCGCTGACTTCTTCCACGTCGCGGGAGGCCGCCAACATGACTGGCTGGTTCACGGCAGCCACGTCGAGTTTCGCACGGACGACCTGAAACTTCCCGTGGCCGCACAAGGCACCGTCGCCGGACCGGACGTGCCCTACGGTTTCTTCTACGATGACAAACGCCTCCAGAACCTGCCCGAAGGCTCGGGCTACGGCGGTTATCGCGGCAGCGGATTTCAGTTCCTCACCAAGCCGCAGACGGTGAAGAACGCGCCCGGCATCTATCGGGCGGAATGGCGTTGGACACGCGACACGACGCCTGCGCATCTTTCGTTGTGGTGCGTCGGTGAAGGTGAATCCGCGACCGTCTGCTCCGGGAAACCGCAGAATCGCCGATCCAATCCCGACGAGGTAAAGTTCCTGATGCGCCGCCGCGCCACAGAAGGTGAAGGCGGTTTGGAGAGTGTTTTCTCTTCGGTGTTCGAGCCGTTCGCGAACGCCCCCGCAATCCAGCAGGTCGAGCGTGTGAAACTGTCGCCGCCGGTTGCTGGCGCCACTGCATTGTGCGTGAAACTGCCGGGGCGGACGGACTGGATCGTCTTCAACGCCAGCGGTGGAAACGTGACGACCCCCAACAACATCCGCGTCAGCGGCGAATTCGCATGGTTGTCGCTGGACGAGAGCGGCCAGGTGCGGCAGGCGTATGTGGCGCATGGCGGCTCGTTGCGATTCGGGAAGCTCGACCTGGCTGCGCCCGCGGCGGCGTTAAAGGTCGTCAGCGCAGACTGGAACCAGCACACCGTCACGCTCAACAGCGATATCCCGAAGAGCGTGGAGGCTGGCCAGACGGTGATGTTCGGCGAAGACCGTTACGCTTACGAGATTCGCGGTGTGGACCGCAAGACACGGCGAATCGAGCTGGGCGATCAGGACTGCGTCGTGGCCCGCGGAGACGCGGCCAGGATTGAAATGCGGGATTCAGGATCAGAAATGCGAACCTCCGCCACGATGCCGCACGCGCGAGCCGGAATGCATCTCCTTGACGAAGCGCGCACACAAAGCTGGCGGATTTTGGACATGAGCGGCGGCAAACTCACTCTGTCACGCGGCAACGCGTGGCCCCAGAGTGCGAAGCGTTTCCTGATTACGGACTACGGCCCGGATGACGTCGCAGTCTTTTCCGCCCCCGCGGTTCTGAAGTAAAAGATGCGACCCCGTTACTCCACCGTTGGAAAGCGAACGGCGACGCCAGCAGTAACAGCGCGCCGCCACCACCGAATCTGAATTGTCCGTTCGACCTTCATCGTTCGCTACCCAACCGCATTTGTCTGTTGTTGAGACCTGACCCCCTGTCGCATCGCGAATACGGTCACTGGCCGCAGCCGCGCAATTCGGAAGATTTGGTATTGATCTTCACCGGTTTGCGCGACCCTCGGACGGGTGAGGATATCAGGGACTCAAGACCTGATCTGCATAAGCAAAATCCTCGGCACGTTCAGTTCATGAAGTTCAAGCTCAAGGATGTGACGCTCCATGGAAGACCGCAGGAAGAATTGGGCTTGCGCGATTCTTGGGGAACTCCCTTCGGCTTTGCCTTCGACAACGGCAATGGTGGTATCTATTACCTCGGTCCGGGAACGAATTCTCCAGTGGTGTGGCACGATAATAAAGCCAATGATGACACAATCCCCACACCATTCGAAGACGGTTCAACTGTGAGTGTTATCCGAACGGGCTATGCCTTCTTCTCCAACGGTCCGGATAGACGCACGGGTACTGGACAGTCATGTTCCGGCGGCAAAAACCCTGCTAAAGCCTACAAAGATGACATCAGAAGTTGGAGATGAGCCGATTGTTTTTCTGTTTTGCTTGGAGTTGACTGGATGCGAGACTCTCGGCAACAGCCAACGTAAGGCGGAACGAAAACAATGGGGTCACATCCCGGGTTTCAATATTTGGTTGAGGCGAAAAAAGTAATCATCACCGGGTCGACTTTCGACTTTTGGCAGACTTTCCCCGTCTCGTCTGCTGTTTCTTCAATGCAGTGTCTGTCATCGCTTACCTTCGAATCGTTTTACCGTCTGCCGCGAGGCATTTCGACGCACAAAGCATGTCCTTCTGCTCGCTGAAAGGAACTACAGACAAGCTGAAGCTTGGGCCCCAACGTCATGCCGACATTTCCAAACTGACCCAGACCGACCATTGTCAAAGGCTCGCGCCTCCGCTCGCAGGCCATCGTCATGTCCGCCGAGCCGGCCCGGCACTTTTCCGTTTGACCGTTTGGGCGCACCGTCGCACGATGCTGGCGCGATGAATGGAGTGCATGGCAGAGAGAGGGAGGTTTTCTTCTGAGAAGAACCTTGATCAAGGTTTGGGCACTGCTCGTGTTTGTGGGGGCATTGTCATCCTCCAAGGCGCAGGTGGACTACAGCCAGGCCCTTCAACAATACACCAGTGTCATCGAATCGAGTTCCGGCTCTGCCGAAGCGTATTGGCGGCGGGGAAATGTTTATTGGGAGAAAGGCGACTACAGCCTCGCCCTTCAGGATTACAACAGCTCGATTGCAGCCGACCCGGGTTACAGCCTGGCCTATCTGGGGCGCGGCAACGTGTATGTCCGCCAGGGCAATTACGACCAGGCGGTTCAGGAATACAACCAAGCCATCGCAATCCAACCGACGTTGGTGGATGCCTACTATAATCGCGGCGTCGCGTATCGCGCCGAGGGCGATCTGGATTCAGCCATTCAGAGTTTTGACCGCGCCATCGAGTTGAACCCGAACTTTGCCGAAGCCTACAGCAACCGCGCCCAAGCTTACAGCCAGCAAGGCGACTACGAGAGTGCCATCCAGGATTACACACAAGCGCTGGCGCTGAATCCGAATCTGGCGGAGGCCAGTTGGGGACGAGGGAACGCCTACTGGGAGTCCGGCGATTACGACCTGGCGTATCAGGATTACAGCCGCACCATTGAACTCGCGCCGAACAACCCGCTGGGGTATCTGGGCCGCGGCAATGCGGATTTTTGCAGAGGCAACTACGACCTTGCGGTCGATGACTACAGCCGCGCCATCACGTTGCAGCCCAATTTCGCCGATGCCTACAACAATCGCGGTGTCGCGTATCGTGCCGAGGGCGATCTGGACCGCGCCATCCAGGATTTGACGCGCGCCATCGAATTGAAACCGGACTCCGCGGAAGCCTACTACAACCGCGGCCTGACGTATCGCGACAAGGGCGATCTGGAGCGCGCCCTCCAGGACTTCAAGCGCGCCATCGAATTGAACCCAAAGCTGGCCGCGGCATTGAACAATCGCGGCATATCCCTGAGCGACAACAAGATGGATCACGACCAAGCCATCAAAGACCTCAGCCGGGCTGCTGAATTGGGTCCCGCCTCTGTCAGAGGTTCGCGCGCGTGGGCGGGCAAGAATCATGCAAAGGTTGCCGGCTCGCGCGTTGCGACGAACTCCAGCCATGCGGGCCGGGATGCAAAAGCGTCATCAGATCGCGGCAGGTGGAAGCACGGTCTGTTGTGGGTGGTGCCTGCGGCGGCTGTCGGCATCCTCATATTCATCTTCGCACGCCGCCGCAGCAGGCTGTGAGCAAACTTCCCGGAATCCCCATGGGCCAGGGAATTTTCCTCAATATTGCCGCCACCCACAGAAAACGCCGCGAGTGCCCCTCCCGTCCGGAAAACGAAACAAGAGTCGCAGGACATTCAGTCACCCAGAAAAGATTTGCCAAAAGACGATTTATTGGACATTCTCAAGTCAGCTTCAGTTGAGGCAAAACCATGAAACCGAGAGCCTTGAGATGGGTGGTAGCCGCAGCCGTGATGGCCGGCGTAATAAGCACACAAGCCGCTCCTTGGCTTGGCTTGGTGAAAACCGGCACAACATCGCAAAACAGCGATACCGTTTTTCTTGGCACGCTGACTTTCAGCCTGGATGTGCGCGCGAACACCGACGGCAATCCGGTGGGTGGATTGCAGTATTACATCGTCACCTCACCAGCGGATGCTGTCACCTATGGCACGACACCCCTGACGACTTTGAATAACCCATTCGTCGCGGCGGACTTGACGGGGTTGGGTCAACCCCCGACGGCAGGAGCCACGGTCAATTCGGATTCGGCAGCCAATACCATTTGGTTCAAATCCAGTTCGCCTGATTACAGTGCTTTTTCCGACCAATCCATCGGCACGTATCAGTTCAACATCAGTTCGCTTGGAATGGGCACCTATGTATTCACGCCGGTGGGTGTCCTGCTGACCTACGGTTCGGGCGAGGAGATCAACACGTTTGCGACACCCGGCTCGTTTACGCTGACGGTGGTGCCAGAGCCAGGCACATGGACACTGCTGGCTTGCGGGAGCCTGATGGCGGTCTGGCGGAATCGCCGTCGCAGTTCACACTGAATGCCCGTTGTTGTTCCCACCCGTAGTGTGGTGGATATTCCTTCGCTATTTCCCGAGTGAAGTCACCCTGTGACAAGCCGTGACTATTGCCAATCGCAGCCGGCCTTGTTGGACCAAGATTTGTCGTGAGTGGATTTTTCTACAACCTCGGACGCCATATGGGACGCGTCGCCGTGCCGACCATCCGCAAGTCCAAGTGGATTTGGGACGGCCTGACCGGCACTGAAGAAGAAGCATTGCGCGCCGAAGCATCTTTTGGCAGCGCACTGGCTGTCGAGCTTCGGGCTGCTACGAAGCGGGCGGATGACCCGCACATGACATCCCTTCTCAATGATCTATGCGGCCGGCTGGCCGGATGTGCGCGCGACAAACGCCGGGCCTTCCGCTGTGAGGCGATTCACGACGACTCTCCAAACGCAATGGCACTGCCCGGAGGTTTCATCTTTGTGAGCCACTCGTTGGTGGACCTTTGCGAGCGCCGTCCGGAAGAACTGGCGTTCATCATCGGGCATGAGATGGCCCACGTCATCCGCGAACACGCATGGAACCGGATGTTGAACCAGGCAATCTCGCGCGCTGTGTCGGTCATCGCCGCACGCGCCGGCCCGTTGGGCGAATGGTTACGCCAGAAGGGCATCGGGCTTCTGCAAAGCGCCCACTCCCAAGACAACGAACAAGAGGCGGACGAACTGGGTCTTCATCTCATGGCTGCAGCCGGTTTTGCGCCCGGCGGCGCCATCGCGTTGCTGCAACGCATCGAGCGACTCGGACCGAAGTGCGCGGAGTTCGGCCAGTATTTTGCCTCCCATCCCCCGGCTGGCGAGCGAATCGCCCGCTTGGCGCCGCTTTGCCGGCAACTGGCTTCAGGCCGTCCTTGATCTGCAAATCCAAGTTGTCCCACAAGCCACTCGCGCGGCGCATCAGCCTTTCTTTTCGTCCTGCTTGGGTTTCAACAGCGACTCCAGCTTGTCAAAGGGATTGGTGACCAAAGGCGGAGGCGGCTTATCAGGCCCGCTTTGCCCCTCGTAGTACTTGCCGATCAGCGACTTCTCGTGCTCGTGATCGTGGCAATAGACACAGAGCAATTCCCAGTTGCTGCCGTCGGCGGGATTGTTGTCATGATTGTGGTCCCGATGATGAACAGTGAGTTCTCGCAGGCGTTTCCCGGAAAACTCGCGGCCACAACTTGCGCAGATGTGTGGAAATATCTTGAGCGCCTGTTCCCGATATCCCTGCTGCCGGATTTCCTGCTCACGCAGAATCTCGGCGAGCAGTTTCTTATGTCCATCGGTATTGGTTGGCGGTTTGTTGGAGGACATTGCTGCAAGCCACGGTAATATCACTTAAAGCCGCTGGAAACCAGACTGCCCAAGACCACTCCGAAAATGATACTCCCCCACGGAGAGCTTGTGATCATTCACCCTCCCGAATGGCAGCCGACGAACTTGTAGTAGAGGAATCCGCACGCGCCGCCAATCACAGCACCGATGATGAGCTTGATAATCATGACTCGTCTCAATCCATGAACCAGACAACATTGAGAGACTAGCACATCGCGCGCGTGTGCTCAAATATCCCCTGCCCTTTGCCCCCGTCCCCGTTCTTCTGCGGTCTCTGGCGTCTACGTTATAGGCGCTAACGGTGGCGGGATACATTCCCATGAGATCATCAAACTCGTCGTTGAATGTGTTTCCTGAGTTGTGGCCTTGCTCGTGGCACCAACCTCTCACGCCGAGGACGACGCCATCGCCAAACCGTTCGCTGGTCACTGGGAAGGCAGCGTCCGGATCGCTGCAGATTGGTGCAAGCAGCGCCAACTGGCCGCGGCGATTGACATTCACCCCACCGGCAGTGTCATCGCTTGGATGGGGCACCTGGCTGTATCTCCCGATTCTTCATCACCACGATGAGGGAACCAAAACAGTTCCCCGGTTTGATTTGATCCGGAGGAAACACCTTCATGTCGGATATATCTCCGTCCAGGAATAGCGCATTCTGGCAGCCGTACTCCATGAAGGCCATGGCGAAGTCATGGAGATTCGGCTTCCGCTGCGATTCAAACCTCGTGATCAGGAAGATTGCTTTGCCATCGCTTCGGATTCCCACTCCGTTTCTGTGGAGGCGCGATTCCGAGCCGGCGCGAAACTGGGGATGAACCCTGCCATTCTCCAAAAGCAAAGGGCCCGATTGCACAGCCCACTCTGGCTGCAGTTTTGCCGACGAGAAATGCGCGGTCTCCATTACGCCAGCCACACCTCGCGCGACGAAGAACACCCCGTTTGGTTTGAGATAGAAATTACCTTTTCCTGAGTCGAGGTTGAGAGGACGAATCTGCCGTCCATCCTGCACAAGCAACCCGGCTGGAATACCCTGCGGTTCAAAGATGCCACCGTTGGTTATCATCTGAACCCGCTCTCCCTTCGACTCCAAATATGGCACCAAGACTGCAAACTGCCGGAACGCCTCACCCGAGGGATTGCTCCAATAGACGCGAACTTGTGCCGGATCGGCCACGAAGCGACGGTACTCTATTCCCTTGATCGAGACTGGCTCGTCCAGTGCCTCCGCCGCGCATGCAGCAACGCCGGCCAAACTCATAAGTGTCAAAAACACATACGTTCGCATAGGTCGCCTTCAGACTGAGATCTCGAAAGCATTCGGTTCCAAAAAGCTATAATCGCTGTCGTCCCACTGGTTATCTGATTGAGAGTTGAATAGAGCTGGTTTGCAGTATACGGGCTCACCATGCGGCAAGCGATCAATAGAAAATGGGTGATGTGATCTTTGCCAAAATCGTGAGATCTGCTGTACCATGTCCGTGCCAGGGGATGGATGGTTTTCGCAGAAACCTCCAGAAAACCAGAACCGGTTCCGAGAGGCCTCGGCTGTCGGCCATCTGAAACGCCGATGAGGGATTGTTAACAGATGGAGAACGGTTATGCCCTTCGTTCTTTGACAAGTGTATTGGGCGAGCCGCCTTGTGGTGGCCGTCTCCCGCACCGACACAGGAGGTTGCCAGCGCGATCCGAGTAACCCGCAGATTAGTCCGACCTAGTCCGACCTGATCCGACCTGATCCGACCCAAAAAAGTCAAATTTTGGGTCACCGGACAGGCCAAAATAGCGGTGGAATTGTTCCAACACTTCCTTCATTTTGGAAAGCGGTCTTCTTGTTCAAATCAAAGGAGTGCCCCCGCAAACACCATGCCAAAAGGTTGACGCGTTTGGCACCGAACTCCGGTGTCACCCCCCCCTGCCCTTCCGGCCCTGCGGCTGCGTTGACAACCCCTCACGCGGCTTCCTATACTCTGCGGTATGCACATTTTTGTTAATGGCGGCGCGGGATATATCGGCAGCATCTGCGTCGAGGAGATGCTCAACGCCGGACACCAGATCACGGTGTTCGACAGTCTCTCGGAAGGCCATCGCAGCGCCGTGGATTCACGCGCGGCGTTCTTCCAGGGCGACCTCGCCAACTACGGCGACATCAGCCAGGCGCTGAAACAGGCCGCGCCCGACGCGGTGATGCACTTCGCCGCCGCATCACTGGTGCCGGAGAGCATGGTCAATCCGTCGAAGTACTTCCGCAACAACGTGGCCAACGGGATCAACCTCCTCGATGCAATGGTCGAGGCCGGCGTCCGGCGGCTTGTGTTCAGCAGCACCTGCGCCATTTTCGGCACGCCGGATCGCGTGCCAATGACAGAGGACTTGCCAGTGAAGCCGTTGTCGCCTTATGGCCAGAGCAAGGCGATGTTCGAAAGCATGTTGAAGTGGTATGAACAAATCCACGGCATCCAGCACGTGAACCTGCGCTACTTCAATGCCGCCGGCGCGTCGGAAAACTTTGGTGAGCATCACCGCCGCGAAACGCACCTCATTCCCAACGTCCTTGCCGTGGCCCTTGGCAAGAAGGAACAGGTGGAGATTTACGGCACCGATTACCTGACGCCCGACGGCACCTGCGTGCGGGACTACATCCACATTGTGGACCTTGCCAACGCCCACATGCTGGCGCTGCAGTGCCGCCAAAGTGGCAGCTTCAATCTCGGCAGTGGCGACGGTTACACCGTGCGACAGGTGATCGAAGCCTGCCGCAAGGTCACCGGACACCCGATTCCAGCCGCCGAGCGCCCGCGTCGTCCCGGCGACCCGCCGAAGCTGGTGGCATCGTCAAAAAAGATTTCCGTCGAACTCGGTTGGAAGCCGAAGTTCAACAAGCTTCAGGACATAGTCGCCAGTGCGTGGGCATGGCACAAGGCGCACCCGAACGGTTATCCAGACTGAGATCCTCAGTGTGCCGGAACACCGGACGGATCAGAGAGGCAAACCCTCTGGCCTTCACCCTTACCATTTCCAACTCATTACTCCTTGCATCCCATGACTGCTCCCAACATTCGCGCCATCCTTTTCGACATGGACGGCGTCGTCGTAGACTCCATGAACTTCCACCTCGACACGTGGAAAATCCTCCTCGTCGAGATGGGCACCCCGCGCCGCTCCCTTGATGTTCAACGCCACTTCGGTCTCGCCACGCGGGTTCTCCTCCGCGAAATTCTGGCCGAGCGCGATCACGGTCGTGAACCTTCCCCGGAGGAAATCGAGCGATGGCTCCGGCGCAAGGTCGACCTCACCTGCCAGGTCGCCAGCCGCGTCGCCGAGCCGATCCCGGGATTCATGGACTTCGCGCGGCGCGTCCGGGCCCGCCGGCTGCCGACTGCACTGGCCAGCGCCGCCTCGCGCCCGTTCATTAGCGCCGTGCTGGAGAAGATCGGCGCACGCGACTTCTTCGACACCATCGTCTCCGTGGACGACGTGGCAGAACCGAAGCCCAACCCGGAGATTTTTCTTCAAGCCGCCCGGCGTCTCAACATTCCGATTCGTGACTGCCTTGTCATCGAAGACTCACACCCCGGCATCGAAGCCGGTGTCGCCTCCGGCGCCACCTGTTGCGCGTTGCTGACCATGCTCCGCCCGGATGAGGTCCGCGGAGCCCACTTCAAAGCCCGCAATTTCGACGAAATCGCCCGCTGGCTGCAACTCGGCGATTGATGCCAGAAGCCGTGACTCGTTTGTGGTTCTTCACGCGCGTCACGATCCGAACCATTGGATTTTCGCAAATGAACTCAAAATCAGAAGCACTCAACATAACCCTGTCAACCGTGGTCATTGGCGCCGTGGCGATGCTGTCCTTCGCATCGCTCACTCTGGCCGCTCCGCAGGAAACAACCCACCAAACAGGAAAAACGACTCCACCCACGACGGCTACTCAGGCCGCAAAGGACAACGCGCTATCACCGGAGCAGATTCAGGCAAAGATCGCCGCGCTCACCGGCGACAAGGACTTGAAGGACGAGGTCCGGACGCTGGCGATTGACTTGTACAAATCCTGCCTGAAGGCAGTGACCCAGGCGCAGTCGGACGAAAAGCAGGCCGCGGAGTATCAGGACGCGATAGACAATGGTCCCGCGCAGGCCCGTGCGATACGCCAGGAAGTATTGCCTCCCGCAGCCGCCCCCCTGTCCGGGACAGCTTCCCTGTCCGTGAAAGAACTGCAACAACGGCTGGATGCGCAAGTGGCTTCCGTGCGCACATTGAAAGGTCTGCTCGAAGAGCTGGATCGTCAGATCAAAGCCCTGAGGGAAGACCCCATGGCAACGGCCGCGGCATTGGCCGCAGCCCGGGCGGAATTGGACCCACTGAAACAGACAGCCACTCCCGCGACAGGAAGCGATTCGGCGGAGGTGGCAGCAGCCCGGCAGACACTGCGGCAGGCTCAACAACTGGCCGCCGCGGCGCGCGTCCACAGGCTGGAGTTGATGCAATCCAGCACGGCTGCACGCCAGGATTTGCTGGCGGCACGTCGTGAGCAAATCGCGCGCCGCATGGCCGCAGCGAGAGATGTCACGCGTCAACTGAGCGACCTGCTTAACGCAAAACAACGCGAGTCCGCTTCGCGCGCACAGTTGGAGGCGCAAAACGCCGACCACGAGCACCCCGCAGTGCGGACCGTGATCGAGCAGAACGCAAAATTCGGCAAACAACTCGACACCCTGATCGACCAGATCAAGATGACCCTTGCGCAGTTGCGAACACTCAACGCCCGGCTGCAGGAGATCAGCCAGAACTACGAAATCACGAAGGAAGAGATGGCGATTGACGGCGTGGGCGTGGAGCAAGCGGAAGCACTGCGCCGTGACCGGCGAAAGCTGCCCAACGCGGAACAATGCCGCCGGGACGCGGCAGAGGCGAGGCATCGAGCCAATCAGGCCCGCGTGGGCCAGTTGCAGAGCAACCAGGAAGCCCAGAATCTTGAGAACATTGACCAACGCTGCGCACAGATTCTCGCCGATCAAGTTCCCCAGACATTGCCATCGGAGCAGCGCGAGGCGATCCGCACGCGAGTCCGCAGCCTGTTGAACACTCGCCAGCAACTGGTCGAGAATCTCAACGGCAGCTACGCCCGCTACATGGACCTCTTGAGTTCGCTCCAGGAGCGCGAACAACAACTTGCATCCAAATCCGCGGCGTTTGCGCAACTGCTGGACGAGCGGCTCATGTGGATTCCCAGCGCTTCGCCGGTCAGCCACGCATGGCTCGGCAGGATCGCCCGTTCCACCGGCTGGCTCACGAGCGCCGAAAACTGGCGCGCGGTCGCCGCCAGCCTTGCGGCGGAGATACATCGGCAACCCGTGCAGACGCTGCCCGTGCTGGCGCTGATCGCCGTTCTGGTGCTTGCCCGGCGCCGGCTGTTTGCGCGGTTGGATACGCTTGGCAAACTCGCCAGGGCGACGGACGGCGGAGGTTTCAAGGTGACCGGCATGGCGCTGGTCATAACGCTGCTGACGGCCCTGCCCGGACCGGCGTTGTTGTGGACCATTTCCTTTCTCTTGTCGCAAAGCGGCAGTGCGGTTGAGTTTGTAAAATTCGTGAGCGCCGGTTTGCGTCGCGCGGCCCAGTATGGGTTGTATCTGGAATTGCTTCGCCAGATTTGCCGTTCCCATGGACTTGCGGACGCTCATTTCCAATGGAACAAGTCCACGCTCAAGGTGCTCCGGCAAAACCTGGGCTGGTTGCTCATGGTCTATGTCCCGCTGAGTTTCATCATCGCCACGACGTACGCCAGTTCCATGAACGCGAACTCAACAGGCGACTATGCCAGCGGCCTGGGACGATTTGCGTTTGTGCTGATGTCCATCGCCTTGTCGGCGTTTCTCTGGTCCGTGCTGCATCTGCGCAAAGGCGTGCTGGCGACGATGACACCTGATCGCCGTGCCCGATGGGTCTGGCGGACACGCATCCTCTGGTATCCGCTTGCAGTGATCACGCCGCTGTTGCTCGGCATGGCCGCGCTGCTGGGTTACTACCACGCTGCGCTGGCGTTTGAGGGACGACTGCTGCGGTCCTTCCTGATCATCATCGCCGTCCTGTTGCTGCACAATCTGGCAACGCGCTGGTTGCTGTTGCTGCAAAACAAGATTCTGCTCTGGGAAGCGCGCGAGAAGCACGCGGCCGACGCCATCTCGCGAACAAGGAACGAAGTGGCCGAAACCGCCGGCCAGGGCACGCCTCAATCGCTCGACTTGCTGCAGGTCGATCTGGTGACGATCAACGCGCAGACGCGTTCGCTTTTTGACGCGCTTCTGTGGGTCGTGATCGGGGCGTTCCTGTGGACCATCTGGGCGGATATGCTGCCAGCCCTGCGGGTCCTCGGAAACACACCACTGTGGCAGCACACAGTGAAAAGCGCCTCCGCCATACAGCTGGAGAACATCACCGTGGGTCATCTCGTAATGGCGACTCTCTTCGCGGTCCTCACGGTCGTCGCCACGCGTAATGTGCCGGGGTTGCTGGAAATCCTGTTGCTCCCGCGTTTGTCGTTGGACGCGGGCGTCCGCTACGCCATCAACCGCATCGCGATCTATATCGTCATCACGATTGGCGCGGTTGCGACGTTTAACGAGATCGGCGTGGGATGGGACGAGGTGCAGTGGCTGGCGGCGGCGTTCAGCGTGGGACTCGGTTTCGGCTTGCAGGAAATTTTCGCGAACTTTGTCTCGGGCCTCATCATGCTCTTCGAGCGCCCAATTCGAGTGGGCGATATTGTGACGGTGGACGGCATGAGCGGCACCGTCTCCCGTATCCGCATGAGAGCCACCACCATCACCGACTGGGACAACAAGGAGATGATCGTCCCCAACAAGAAGTTCATCACCGACCGCGTCACCAACTGGACGCTGACAAGCCCGATGACACGGGTGGTGATCAACGTCTCCCTTGCCCTCGGCGCGGATACGAAGCTGGCCGAACGCCTGATGCTGGAGATCGCGAGAGCACACAAGCTCGTGCTCGCAAAGCCCGTGCCAACGGTTTTCTTCACCCAGTTTGGCGAAAGCGCCCTGAACTTCGAATTGCGCGTTTTCGTCAAGGAGCCGGCGGACCGCATGCCGGTGCTCAACGATCTCCACATGGCATTGAACGAGGCATTCCAGAAGAACGGCATTCATATCCCGTAGAGCAAGCGGATCAGCAGGGAGGATGTCAGGCTGTCGCGGTTTACAACCGGGCCACATCCTCCAAGCCAGAAGAGGCGTGACTGGCAACGGTCACGCTGCCCCGCAGGATTCGAAGCGAGTTTTCACGGCGCCCAGACCGAGTCCGACTGGTTTTGTGTGGTTGCTGATGCTCACCGACCAATGTCATGGGAATCGACTATTCCACAACATGACCAATGGATGCGTGAAATATTCCTTGTCCTGTCACTTTTCTGCCTCTTTGAAACAATAATCTGTTAACACAATCGTTAAGTCATGGTGCAGGGACAAAACACGCTGTGAGGACACGAACAGTGAAAGGACAGACACCATGAAGAGGACCATTGCAATCGCAGTACTAACACTTGCCGTGACAGTGTTTTACGCATTCGCCCAAGACACGGATCGTCCGCCAAGCCAACAGGACAAACAGGACCAGAGTGGGCAAGACCAGAATTCCAGTACCCGCCGCCGCCCACCACCTCCTCCACCCAACGGGGATCAAGCCAATCAGCAAGGACAAGACGGTCAGAATAACCAAGGCTCCGGCACTCGTCGTCCACCGCCCCCGCCGCCCAATGGCGATCAAGTCGGTCAGCAAGGCCAACAAGGTCAAGGCGGCCAAAACAACCAAGGCTCTGACACTCGTCGTCCGCCACCTCCGCCGCCCAATGGCGACCAAGCTGGCCAGCAGGGTAAAAAGGGCCAGAATGGCCAAGCCGGCCAAGACTCTGGTGCACGCCGCCGCCCACCGCCTCCGCCGCGCAATGGCGACCAAGCCGGTCAGCAGGGCAAGAAAGACCAAAATGGTCAGGCTGGCCAAAACTCCGGTGCACGCCGTCGCCCACCGCCTCCGCCGCGCAATGGTGATCAAGCCGGCCAGCAGGGCAAGAAAGACCAAAATGGCCAGGCTGGCCAAAACTCCGGTGCACGCCGTCCCCCACCGCCTCCGCCCAATGGTGATCAAGCCGGTCAGCAAGGTCAGCAGGGCCAGAACAATCAGGGTTCAGGCACCGTCCGTCGGCCACCGCCGCCGCCACCTGAGGGTGATCAAACCGGCACAAGCACCAAGCCCCGTCCACCGTCTGAGTAAGAGGCACTCACCTAGGTATCTGTCAACAGGATGTGCGAGGCTTCGGGAGGGGGGCCTCGCACATTCCTTTTCTACAAACCGTTCCTTATGAAAGACGTCAGGCAGTTGCCGCTGGCAATCGGATTACCACTTCCAAGCCGGAGGGTGTGCGATTGCGGGCGGTGACCGTGCCTTGGCAGGCTTCCACACAAGTCTTGACGATAGCCAAGCCCAGCCCCACACCGCCACTGTCACGGCTGCGGGAGGATTCGATGCGAAAGAAAGGGTCGAAAACCCTGTCCAAAGCATCGGCGGGCAAACCGGGGCCGGAATCGCTCACGATGAGCATCGTATGATCTGGCGTGCCTGCCGAGGAGACGGTGATTGGCCCGGCGTCGGCGGCATAGCGCACAGCGTTGCGGACCACGTTTCCAAGCGCGCGCTCCAGCAAGCCCGGCGAAGCGAGGGCACGGGCTGTTTCATCGACCTTGATTTCCACCAACACACCCGCAGCTTCCCGATCAACCACGCGCCGCACCACGTCCACCAGCGCCACCGGTTCCAGGGCAATTTCCTTCTGCTTAAGGCCAGCCTTGGAGAAGGCGAGCAGTTCACTGACCAGTTCCGACATTTGCTGCACCTCTTCGCGCAGGTCATCGACGCAGGCTTTTTGTTTTTCATCTGCGCGTTGTTCCAGAATGCCAAGTGACACCTGGATGCGTGCGATGGGCGAACACAATTCGTGCGCGATGTCACCCAGGAAACGTCTCTGCCCCGTGACAAAGCCCGACAAACGAGACGCCATGCGATTGATGCTTTCGCCCAACCGGCCCAGTTCGTCGCCCCGCCGCGTGGCCACCTGCACGTCGAAACGTCCGTCAGCAATCTCAGCGGTGGCTCGCGTCATCTGGGAAATTGAGCGTGTAATACTGCGCACCAGGGGAATCCAAAACACCACGGAGAACATCAATGTGCCGAGACCGATTAGAAGCCACGGTTTGAAATCAAGGAAAAGGCCGCCACCACTCATCGAATCCGACACGGCTAATAGAACCGCCGGCAACTCGCGTTTTCTTTCAATACCGACCACCGGCACGCGCACGCCCACCCAGTAACGAGCAGGGTCCCCCGCACGTTCCATGAATTTCGCATAGGGACGCCGTCTGGAACCGGCATCAGATGGCGGTCCACGTCGTTCGCCAAGCACATTCTCCACGGAACGAGGCAACTCAACCGGTTCACCCGCGATTTGGCCACCGTCGGTTTGAAATAGATAGAATTGAACACCGTAGGAACTGCTGAAGCGTTTGAGTATCTCATTTGCCGAAGCCCGCCCGGGAAACTTGTTGAGTTCGGCCGTGATGACTTCGCTCACCGCTTGAATCCGGTCGCCAGAGCGGCCCATCATCAGCGAGTTGAGGCCAAGTTTCACCTGCGTGTGAAAGAAAATATAGAACCCCGCGCAGACCACAATGAGGTTCAGAAAGAACCAAAGCAAAATCTTCGCATAGAGTGGGAAGCGGATTCTCATGGCTCAGAATTGCCCGGCGTCAGGGTTGATGAGCAGATAACCGGCGGCGCGCACGGTGCGGATGAACCGCGGTTCTTTCGGATCATCGCCGAGTTTCCTGCGCAACGCTGAGATATGAACGTCAATGGATCGATCGAACACCTCATAGTTACGATCGCGAATCTCCTCCAGAAGATGCTCACGGGTTTTTACGCGTCCCCGAGCGCGAGCAAGACTTGCCAGCAAATCAAATTCGACAGGCGTCAGCACGAGCGGCTTGTCGTCAAAAACAGCCGTGCGCGAGCCAGTGTTCACCCGCAGTTTGCCAACAACAATCTCTGGTTCGGCCTTCTCGTCTTCCTGTAACGCAGCCATGGACGCACGGCGCGTGACGGCGCGCAGGCGTGCCAATAGCTCGCGCGTCGAGAAAGTCTTCGGCAGGTAATCGTCCGCGCCGATTTCCAATCCCACGATGCGGTCGGATTCGTCGCCGCGCGCGGTGAGCATCAGCACGGGCACGCTGGACTTGTGGCGGATCTGTTTGAGCACCTCAAAACCGTCCATGCCCGGCAGCATCACGTCGAGAATCACTGCCTGCCACGTTTCCGCGGTTGCTTTCTCAACTCCCTCCGGCCCTGTGTGAACCGCCGACACGTCGTAACCGAGTGGCTCCAGGTAAGTCTTGATGAGCCGGCAAAGTTTGCGGTCATCGTCAACCACCAGCACACGCGCAAGCGTGCCGGTGCTGGCGCTGGCTGAATCGGCGTGGCGCTCTGTTGGAGTCATAGCAGATTCTTCAACAGGAAGTGTACCCTCTCCTTCCCCACTGCGCTGCAACATTTACGTTTCCTTTACATTTTTCCTCCGCGTCACACACGAATTCTTTACACGCCCGCTGTTCAATACAGGTAAAGGAAACAGAACTATGAAAACGCAAACGACAATTTCAGTGGTGATTGGCGCGTGGCTGATGGTGCTGTGCGCGGATGGCGCGGCGATGCAGCAAACGATGCCTGGCTTTGCGCTCATCCCGGCTGGCAAGTTTGAGATGGGCGACCATCACGGATTCGTGGACCCGAAACACGGCGGCGATGAGACGCCACTCCATACGGTGCGGTTGGACGCGTTCTACATGGGCGTCTGCACGGTCACGACGCGCGAGTATTGCGAGTTTCTCAACTCGGCGATCGCCCAACGCATGATCGAGGTGCGGCAGGGTGGCGTGTACCTCACGGGCGGGAAAGACCTCTTGTGCGAGACGCGTGAGATGTCGCCTTACAGCCGAATCGGCTTCAGTGCCGGGAAGTTCACCGTACTCGACCGAAAGGAAAACCATCCCATTGTCTGCATCCGCTGGCCAGGCGCGGCGGTCTACTGCAACTGGCTGAGCACACAGAAACGGTTGCCGACCTGCTACAACACAACGACGTGGGACTGCGATTTCAACAAGAGCGGCTTCCGGCTGCCAACGGAGGCGGAGTGGGAATACGCCGGGCGCGGCGACCTGCACAATCCCTACCGCAATTTTCCATGGGGCGACGAGCCGGACGCCACAAAGGCGAACTGGCCGGAGTCGAAGAATCCGTTTCGCGCCGGTCCCCTTCCCTGGACGACACCGGTCGGGTTCTTCAACGGGCAAACGCACCGTAAAGCGGACTTCGGCTGGCCCGGCGCACAGGAGACGTTTCAAACCTCGAACGGCGCCAATGGCTACGGCCTCTACGACATGAGCGGCAATGTCTGGCAATTCATCAACGATTGGTACGTGCGCGATTACTACGCTTACAGCCCGGCGGAAAACCCGCCCGGCCCGGCGAGCGGCAGTCTGGTGCAGGATGGCAAGCCGTATCGCGGCATGCGCGGCGGAAATTGGTATAATGGCGAGAACGGCCACGGCCGGGTGTCCAACCGCAATCCGTCCTACTATCGCGGTCCGCAGGACCCGGATCATCCGTATTACCACCTCGGCTTCCGTGTCGTGCTGCCGGTCAACGCCGAAAGCCGGCCGGTCATCAAGCCAACGCCCGTGCAACACATCGGCGGTCGCGAGGGTGCACCGGGCGGAGGTCGGCCAGGGAAAGGCGGCGGTGGTGGCCGACGGCGCTCCAGTGATCAGACCCGGTCAGATGACAATCGCCCGCCGCGAGATGGCCAGGGTGGCGGCGCCGCAACGCGCGAACAAGGCGGTCGTCCGCAGCGTCCCGATGCCCAACGGCCGGCTCGTTCCGGCTCATTCGTCCTGAGCAGTCCCGAGGTGACCGATGGCGGGACGCTGCCGGCGGAGTTCACCGGCGACGGCGCAAGCATCACGCTGCCACTCCAATGGACCGGCGCGCCGACCGGCACAAAAAGCTACGCACTCATCATGCACCATGAGGCGCCGGACCAGACCAAATGGTATTGGATCCTCTACAACATACCTGCGGATGTTCGGAACCTGCCCAAGAATGTGAAGGATGTGGGCACGCTGGGCAATAACAGCGTCAACGAACGGACCGAATATGCCCCGCCCCACTCGAAAGGGCCAGGCGCGAAGACCTACATCTATACTGTCTATGCGCTGTCAGCGCCGCTGCAACTGACCGTCCCGCCATCTCAAGTCAACCGCGAAGTTCTTCTCGCGGCCATGAAGGACCGTATCCTTGCGAGCGCAGAATTGAGCGTGGTTTACACGCGCCCAGGCAATGGCGGCGAAGACGGGGGCGGCGAGCGACGCAGACCAAGCAAGTCGGAAGATCGTCCGCAACGCAATTGAAAATCAGAAGCTGAGTCACCTCTAACACCAGGTTCACAGGAGAAAGATCATGAACACAACGAAACAAACCATACGCAGACTGGTAAAGGACGC
Organism: uncultured Verrucomicrobiota bacterium; assembly: GCA_964524715.1. Taxonomy (GTDB): domain Bacteria; phylum Verrucomicrobiota; class Verrucomicrobiia; order CAIQCK01; family CAIQCK01; genus CAIQCK01. Next base: position 43,362 of record CAZGGF010000400.1, read on the forward strand.
ACTGTTGACGTTGCTGGCAATCGGCAGCGTGGCGTATTTCGCCGGTATCATTACCGCGCAAGAGCAACCCGACAACCGTCCACCCCGCCCCGATGGCCAGGGCCGGGATCGCGAGGGCGGTGGTGGCGGAGGCGGTGGTGGCGACCGTCGCGGAGGCGGCGGAGGAGGCGGTGGCAAGCGTGAGATGCCGGAGAACAAAACACCGGTTTCGCCGAATCCCGGCCAGACCGTCGGTCTCTTCCTCAACACGCCGAAGGCTTACAACGGCTACACGCTGTTCGCGCCCAAGCACAACATGGTGACCTACTTGATGAACAATGCCGGACAAGTCTGTCATTCGTGGAAGAGCGAATACGAACCCGGACAGACGGTTTATCTGCTGCCCAATGGCCACCTGATCCGCGCCTGCATGCTGCGGGTACAGGGCGGCACCGGTGGCGGTGAAGGCGGACGTATCGAAGAATATGACTGGGATGGCAAGCTGATCTGGGAGTTCGACCACGCCACCCGCGATTACCAGTTGCATCACGACATCAAGCCTCTGCCCAATGGAAACTTCCTCGCCCTGATGGTCGAGCGGAAATCCCACGAGCAGGCGTTGGCCGTTGGTTTCGAGGAAGGCATGATGCGCGACGATTACCTGGTGCCCGACGCGGTGGTCGAAATCCAGCCCATCCGGCCCAAGGGCGGGAAGATCGTCTGGGAATGGCACGTCTGGGATCATCTGATCCAGGACTCCGACCGCAGCAAACCCAACTACGGCGATCCCGCGCAACACCCCGAGCGGGTCTACGTCAATTGCAACGGCCGGGCGGTGGCCGCCTTCTGGAATCACATGAATTCGCTCGACTACAACGCGAAGCTCGACCAGATCGTCCTGAGCGTGCGCGGCTGTAACGAAATCTGGATCATTGACCACAGCACGACGACACAGCAAGCGGCCGGTCGCACCGGCGGCAAGCACGGCAAAGGCGGCGATCTCATTTATCGCTGGGGCAATCCCGCGGCCTACAAGCGCGGCACTCTCAAGGACAAGCAGCTGGTCCAGCAGCACGACGCGCTGTGGATTCCTGACGGTTATCCCGGCGCCGGTCACATGACGATCTTCAACAACGGCTACGACCGCGGTTGGTCGAGCGTCGAGGAAATCGTGCTGCCGATGGATGCCAGCGGCCGCTACATCCTTGAGCCGGGCAAAGCTTACGGTCCCGCCAAGCCTGTCTGGCACTACGAGGCAAAGAATCGCACGGACTTCTTCTCGGCCGAGATCTCCGGCGCACACCGCCTGCCCAACGGCAACACTCTCATCTGCGGAGGCATCGTGGGCAACTTGTTCGAGGTCACACCCACAGGCGAGATGGTCTGGCAATACGTCAACGCCATGGTTCGCGGCGGCATCCTCGCGCAAGGCGAGTTGCCCGGCAAAGACATGCGCGGCCATTTGTGGAACGCCGTGTTCAAGGTCCATCGCTACGAGCCGAACTATCCCGGTCTGGCGGGACGCGATCTGACTCCGAAAGGCGTCGTTGAACTGCCCGCCTCCATGAAAGGCAAGACCGGCCTCCATCTGATGACCGAAGCGCAACGCACCGACCAAGGCCCCAATGGCAAAGGCAAGGGCAAGGGCAAGGAAAACCGTAATCGAGACAACCGCTCATCTCGCGACGACCAGCGCAACAACTAAAGGAGTCAGCATCATGAAATACGCAACACTGATCATGTGCGCAATACTGGCGGGTTCAGCGTCCGCTTACGAACGCCTGCAAGGCCCCACTGAGTTGCTCCTCTGCAACAAGGAGAAGGCGCTCAACGGCTACACGCTCTTCGGCGTTGGCAGCCGGACGTTCCTGCTCGACATGGAAGGGCGCGTGGTTCACACGTGGGCCATCGGCACCAACCCGCACCTGCTCGACAACGGCAACATCCTCGACGCGTCGAAAGACGACCCCAGTGGTTTCCAGGGTTTCACAGAGGTCGATTGGGACGGCAAGAAGGTTTGGGAATACACCGAGAAGCGCGAGAACTACGCGCCGCATCACGATTGGGTGCGCATCTTCAACAAGAAGCTCAATGCGCCCACCACGCTCTACATCGCCAACAAGTCCATCTCTTACGACCAAGCCGTCGCTGCCGGAGCCGACCCCAAGAAGGCCTCGACCGAGGGCGGCCAAATGGACGCGGTCGTCGAGGTGGATATGCAAGGCAACGTGATTTGGGAATGGTGCTTCTTCGATCACGTCGTGCAGGACCTGGACCCGTCAAAGCCCAACCACGTCGGTGCGGGCAAGACCATCGCGGACCATCCCGGCCGCATCAACATCAACATGCCGGGCCGTCCGCTCAGGCGCGACTGGCTCCACTGCAACTCAATGGACTATAACGCCGAGACCGGCCACATCGTCATCAATTCCGTGCAGGGTGAACTCTACGTGGTTGACCACGATGGCACGTTCGTCGCCGGCGACCCGAAGGCCAGCATCGCCAAGGCCGCCGACCCCGCGGGCGATTTCCTCTACCGCTTCGGCGACCCGGCCCGCTACGCGCAGGGCGACCCGCCGCGTGTGCTGGAAAACTGGGACTCCGCCACCTCCGGCCACAAGCAGATGGGCGGCGCGCACGACGTGCATTGGATCCGGCCCGGCCTGCCCGGCGCGGGACACATCATGGTCTTCAACAACGGCCAATATCTCTACCAGCGCACGCCCGGTTCCTCGATTTTGGAAATCAATCCGTTCCTCGACGCGAGCGGGCGTAACACAGGCGAGTATGTCAATCCGCCCGATGCCGGCTACCGTCGCGAAACCTACGAACACGACACGCATAACCAGCCGCGGCAAATCTCGAAGCAAGTCGTCTGGAGTTACAGTTCCGTGAACAGCCACGGTTTCTTCAGCCACATCGGCTCCAGTGGCCAGCGCCTGCCGAACGGCAACACCTTCATCTGCTCCGACACCGAGGGCCATTTCTTCGAGGTCACCGACAAGGGCGAACTCGTTTGGGAGTACATCAACCCCGTCACGCGCGATGGTCCGGTGAAAGTGCTCGGCGACGTGCTGCCGATGACCAACTCTGCCTTCCGCGCCTTCCGTTACCCCGTCGATCATCCCGTCTTCAAAGGCCGCGACCTGACACCCAAGGGCACCATCACCGAGCGCGCCGCGCAAGGCGTTGACGTTTATCCCAAGAGAGGCGCCGGTGACCGTAAAGGCAAAGGCGGCGACCGCCGCGGCAAGGGTGGCAAAGGCGGCGGCAAGGGCGGCCAGCGCGGAGGAGAAGGTGGCGGCGCGGGTGAAAATCGCGATAACCAGCCGCAACGCGACAAGCCGCAAGAGAAATGACCGTGCGAAATTTGGAGGCGCAAATGAAAAGACTGATGTGGATCGTCACTCTGTCGGTCGCTGCCGCGCTCAGCGCACCGCTTCCGGCGGCCACGCCGCAGCGGCCCAATTTCGTCTTCATCCTGGGCGAAGGCCATGGCTGGAGCAGCACGTCCGTGCGAATGGATGACGCCGTAGCAGAGTCCAAGAGCAGCTTCGCGCGCACGCCGAACTTCGAGAAGCTCGCGCAGACCGGGATGCGGTTCGCGAACTTCTACGCGCCGTCGCCGCGCTGCACACCATCGCGCGCCACGTTCTTCACCGGCAAAAGCCCGGCGCAGTTGCACATGACGTTCGTCGGCGAAGGCAAGAAGGACAGCGGTGGCGGCGCGAACACCCGCATGCTGCCGCCCCCAAGTTCAATCGAACTGCCCACGAGCGAGACAACGATCGCGGCGCTGCTCAAGCGCGCGGGCTACGCGACGGCGCACTTCGGCAAATGGCACGTGGGGCGGATTAACCCGAAGGAATACGGATTCGACTCGAGCGACGGTCCGACCAGCAACGGCGGCCCTGACAACGTGGACAATCCGCACCCAAAACAACTCTTCGGCATGACCGAGCGCGGTATCGAGTTCATGACACGCCAGGTCCGTGCCGGCAAACCGTTCTATCTCCAGATGTCGCACTACGCCTCACGTAATGGAGGCGACGCGCGGCCGGAGAGCGTCACGACGGTGAAAGGCTGGTCTGTGGAGGAGCGCGACGCGAGCACCGCCGCCGCCGACCTCGACCTTGATGTCGCGTTCGGGATGGTGCTGAAAAAGCTCGACGAACTCGGCATCGCGAACAACACCTACGTGATTTTCACCACTGACCACGGCACGCCGGGGAAAAATTCTCCCTTCGCCGGTGGCAAAGGTACCGTCTCTGAGGGCGGCCTGCGCGTGCCGTTCATCATCCGCGGCCCCGGCATCAAGCCCGGCGTGTGCTCACACGTGCGGACGGTCGGCGCGGATTTGTTTCCTACAATCGCCGAGCTGGCGCGCGTGAGCGGACCGTTACCCAAGGGCGTCGAGGGCGGCAGCTTCGCGTCGGTGCTTGCCAACGCCGGAAACGGCACGGTCAAGCGCCCGCGCGAAGAATACGCCGTCCATTTCCCGCACTACGACAAGGACGCCATCGGCCCGGCCTCCGCGACCCTGCTCGGCGACTTCAAACTTATCCGCGTCTATGAAACCGGCGCGCTGGAACTGTTCAACATCGCCAAGGACCCCGGCGAACGCCGTGATCTGGCGCAACAGATGCCTGACAAGGTGAAGGAACTCGACCAGCGATTGACCGACTACCTCACGTCGGTCAACGCGCAGATGCCAACCAAGAACCCGAATTACGACCCGAGCAAGCCGACGGCCGAACCCAAACGCGGCAAGGGAAGAAGCGGGAAGAAAAAGGACCGATGAAACATTCCGTCCACAGGGCAACGTTTTGGATTTGTCTTTGCGTCTGCGTCGCGTTCGGCGCGCCCGAAGGCAAGCGCGGCGGCCGCAGCAAAGGCAACAAGGATCAGCCAACGCAGAACTCGGAGTGCAACAACTTGCCGGCGCATCCGTTAGACGTAGTGCTAGGCCGGCCGACGCGGGATTCCGTCACGATCAGCGTGCTTGCCTATCAGGACGCCGAAGGCTGGATCGCCTACGGGACACAGCGAGGCAGCTATCTGCGACAGACCCCGGCGCGACAGTTCAAGAAAGGCGAGCCAGCGGAGATCGTGATCGGCTCCTTGCGGCCCGACACGCAGTACTTCTATCAACTCCGCACCCGCAGCACGAACAGCGTGGAAGGCGCATTCCACACGCAACGCTCACGTGGCAAACCGTTCACGTTCACCCTCACGGCTGACCCGCATCTTGATGACCGCACCAGCGCCAAGGTCTATCAGCAAACGCTGGCCAACGCGCTCGCCGACGCGCCCGATTTTCATGTGGACCTCGGCGACACGTTCATGACCGAAAAGCACGAGAGCCGCGACAACGCTGCCAGACAATACCTCGCGCAACGGTTCTACTTCGGCCAGCTTTGCCGGTCCGCGCCGCTGTTCCTCGTGCTTGGCAATCACGATGGCGAAAGCCCGCGTGGACGGGGCAGCGACGCTGACAGCCTGGCTGTCTGGTCGTGCCAGATGCGAAAGCACTATTTCCCAAATCCCGTTCCCGACGGCTTCTTCACGGGCAACGTGACGAAACATCCCCAGGCAGGTCCGTTGCAGGACTACTACGCGTGGGAATGGGGCGACGCCTTGTTTGTCGCGCTTGACCCATTCTGGTTCACACAGAAACAGCGTGGAAAAGGCGACAACTGGAAGCACACGCTCGGCGAGGAACAGTATCGGTGGCTCAAGCGCACGCTTGAAGGCAGCAAGGCGGAGTTCAAGTTCGTCTTCATCCATCATCTCGTCGGCGGCGCGGATGAACAGAGCCGCGGCGGGACGGAGGCGGCGCCGTTCTACGAGTGGGGCGGCAAGGACGGCAATGGCACGGACGCCTTCAAACAAAACCGTCCGAAATGGCCCGCACCGATTCACCAACTCCTTGTGCAGAACCGCGTCTCCATCGTCTTCCACGGCCACGATCATCTCTACGCCAAGCAAGACCTCGACGGCATCGTGTATCAGGAAGTCCCCCAGCCCGGCAATGAGAGCAACGGCAGGCTACCCCGTTACGCCGAAGAATACGGCTACAAAACCGGCACCGTCCTCGGCGGCTCCGGCCACATAAGGGTCACTGTCTCATCCACGCAAGCTGTCGTCGATTACGTCTCCAGCTACCTTCCCTCCGACGAAACCGCTGACCGCAAAAACGGCAAAGTGTGCCACCACTACGTCATCCCCAGCGAAGGCCTGCTGACTCACAAACCCATGCCAGCAGCTTCCACACCTCGCTGACTTCTTCTCGGTTCCATCTGGACAACCATTTGACGGGACTGCTGTTGAATAGGGGTGTGGCAATGCGAATACGACCAAAAGGAAGTGAATTGAGGAGAATCATGAACCGAGCCATCGTTGCGCTGGTGTTGGCCCTGATGACATGTGCGGACGGATTTGGCGCGCAGCGGCCTTATACGGTCGTTGGGACGGGGCAAACGAAGTGTTACGACGACCATCAGGAGATTGCGCCGCCACAACCGGGACAGCCATTCTATGGGCAGGATGCGCAATTCCGAGGAGCCAAGCCTTCATATCAGTCCAGCGTCGACGGCCTGACAGTGTACGACAACAACACAGGACTGACCTGGCAACACAGCGCGGACACCAATGGCGACGGTCTGCTCAGCTACAGCGACAAGTTGACATTGAGCCAAGCCCGCGAGCGCCCCGCGAAACTGAACAGCGCCGGATTCGGTGGGTTCAATGATTGGAGATTGCCGACGATCAAGGAACTTTATTCACTGATCTTGTTCAGCGGAGTTGATGTCGGACTAAATGCCACGGACCCGTCACGGCTGATGCCGTTCATCGATACAAAGTCCTTCAAGTTCGCCTACGGCGACCCTGGCGCGGGCGAACGAACCATCGACTCGCAGTGGGCATCCTGCACCGTGTATGCCGCCAGCCCAAACCAGATGTTCGGAGTGAATTTTGCCGACGGCCGCATCAAGGGCTATGGCACGGCCATGCCTGGCAGGCCGGAGAAGACGTTCTTCGTGCTCTGCGTCCGCGGCAACCCCGCTTACGGCAAGAACGATTTCTGTGACAACCGTGATGGCACGATCACGGATCGCGCCACCGGGTTGATGTGGTCAAAGGCTGACAGCGACCGAGGCTTGAACTGGGAATCGGCACTTGCGTGGGTGCAACAACGTAACGCAGAGAAATATCTCGGACACAGCGACTGGCGACTGCCGAACGCGAAAGAGTTGCAAAGCCTCGTGGACTACGCCCGCGCGCCTGCAGTGACGCGTTCGCCTGCAATAGACCCGGTGTTCCAGACAACGAAACTCGCTGACGGCGAGTATCCTTTCTTTTGGACCAGCACGACGCATCAAGGAGGCCCACCCGGCCGGCAGGGCAGCGCCGCCGTTTACATTGCGTTCGGCCGCGCAACGGGCTGGATGCAACCGCACTCGCGTGGTGGGCCTCCAGCGCCGGGCGGCTTTGGCAAAGGCGGTCCGCGTGGCAAGAGTGCCCCAGGCTCCAGCGATTCCCGGGATGGCGGACTGCGATCATCCGGTTCCGGTAATTATCAACTGCTCGACGTTCACGGTGCTGGCGCGCAACGCAGCGATCCAAAGACCGGTGATCCGGCTGCGTTCCCGCATGGACGCGGGCCCCAGGGCGATGTCGTCCGCATCAACAACTTCGTCCGTTGCGTGCGGAACATGGACGTCACCACTCACGCTCGATAGCAGTCCGACGCGAGCAATAACGGGGCACGACAGGCAAAAGACTGAATCAGAGGCCGGGTGTTGATCCTGAGTTTCTTTCTGTTTTGCACGGCACAGCAGTTGCATCTCTCGCATGATCACAAACACCTTTGACAAGCGACGGTGCTTCTTCTACGTTCGCGCCCATGTCATCCGAAGTTCAACTTAAACGCACACCGCTTTATGAATGTCACCGCCGCCTAGATGCCCGGTTGGTGGAATTCGGCGGCTGGGAAATGCCCGTGCAGTATGACGGTATTATCGCTGAACACAACGTAGTCCGCACTGACTGCGGCATTTTCGATATTTCACACATGGGCGAGGTTCGTGTCAGCGGCCCACAAGCGCTGGCGTTCCTGAATCACTTGCTCACCAACGATCTGGCCAAGCTCAGCATCGGCCAGGGGCAATACAATCTGATGTGCAACGATCGCGGCGGCACGGTCGACGATCTTTACGCCTATCGCATCGGCGAGCAGGAATACCTGCTCATCATCAACGCATCCAGGATCGAGGCGGACGTGCCGCACATTCAAAACACTGCAGCATCGAAGTCCTTTTCGCCCTCGGAACTCCAAATCACCAACTGCTCCGATGACATGGGAGCGATTGCCGTACAGGGCCCCCGCAGCGCAACTGTAATGGAAGCGCTGCTGCCAGGTATTGCATCGGAAGTGAAGCGCAATCGCATCGCCAGGAAGCCGCTCGCAGGCCGTGATGTGTTTGTGGCACGCACCGGTTACACCGGTGAGGACGGTTTCGAGCTGGTCATCCCGGCGGAGACAACGGCGGCGGTATGGGAACTGTTGCTGAAACAAAATGCGAAGCCATGCGGCCTCGGCGCGCGCGACACGTTGCGGACGGAAATGTGCTATCCGCTTTACGGCCATGAGCTGGACGAGGAGACCTCACCCATTGAGGCGGCGTTGTCGAAATTCGTCGCGCTTGGCAAACCGGAGTTTGTCGGAAAAGAACACTTGCAACGCCAAACAGTTTCTGGCAGGAGCAAAACGCTCGTTGCGTTTCGAATGAACGGCAGGAGCGCGCCGCCACGACCGCATTATTCGCTGGTGGCCGGCGGACACGTTGTGGGTGAAGTAACCAGCGGCACGCAGTCACCGTCGCTGGGCGTTGGCATCGGCATGGGTTATGTGCCGCTGACGTGCGAGACAAGCGGGCAAATTTTGGAGGTTGAGATTCGTGGGAAACGATTCCCGGCCACCATCGTAGCAAAACCAATTTACCGGAAGAACGGATAGAACATCATGAACGTCCCTAGCGATCTCAAATACACGGAGAGCCACGAGTGGGTGAAGCTGAGCAAGGACAAGGCCACGGCCACCGTCGGCCTGACCGACTTTGCACAGGAGGAGTTGACTGACATCGTTTATCTCGACCTGCCAAAGGTCGGCGACGAAATCGAAGCCGGCACCGAGTGCGCCGTGGTCGAGTCGGTGAAAGCCGCCAGCGATATTTACGCGCCGCTCTCCGGCCAGGTCACAGAGATCAACCAAGCCGTGCTTGACGACCCCGCCGTCGTCAATGAGGACGCTTTCGGCAAAGGATGGCTCTTCAAAATGAAGCTCGCCGATCCCGCGGAGATTGAGGAATTGCTCAGCGACAGCGACTACGAGGAAATCCTCAGCGAGAAGGAAAGCCAGGACGAGGACGACGACGAGGAGAAGTAAGCCGCATGCGGCTTGCGGATTGCGAAATGCGAGATGGGTCGTCGCATTTCCCACGACAATCCACTCCCCATTTCAAACTTCGAATATGGCATTTCCATGGACTACATTCCCAACACCGAAGCTGATCTGAGCGCAATGCTGCGCGAGATCGGCGTCGCAAGCTTCGACGAATTGGTCGCGGCGGTTCCTGCCCCTCTTCGCCAGTTCAAGATGGAACTGCCGCCAGCAATGTCCGAGTCGGAATTGCAGCGCGAACTTGGCGCGATGGCGGCCCGCAACACACCGCTCGACGCGCTCCTGTCATTCCTGGGCGCCGGCGCTTATGAGCATTTCGTTCCCAGCGCCATCGACCACCTCGTCTCTCGTGGCGAACTCTATACCGCCTACACCCCCTATCAGGCCGAGGCGAGTCAGGGCACACTGCAACTGCTCTACGAATATCAGTCTCTCATCTGCGGGCTCACCGCGATGGATGTCTCCAATGCCTCGCTCTACGACGGGGGTTCGGCGGTCGGCGAGAGCGCCTACCTTGCGCTGAATGCGCACCCGAAACGGAACCGCATCGTCGTTTCCAGCGCCGTGCATCCGGAGTATCGACAGGTTCTCAAAACCTACACTGCCGGCATGGATGTGGAGATTGTCGAACTGCCAACGCGTGATGGCTTGACCGACCTCGACGCACTCGCCGCCGCAGTCAACGAAAACACCGCTGCCGTGCTGCTTCAATCGCCGAACTTTTTCGGCTGCATCGAACCCATGCAGCGTGCCGGCGAGATGATCAAACCGAAAGGCGCGTGGTTCGTCGCCGTCGTCAACCCGATCTCTCTTGGCGCAATCAAGCCGCCCGGCGAATACGGCGCCGACCTCGCCATTGGCGAAGGCCAGCCACTCGGCATTCCGGTCGGCTATGGCGGACCCTACATCGGCTTCCTGACCAGCTCCAAACAACTGATCCACAAGATTTCCGGCCGCATCGTCGGTCGCAGCGTGGACACCGAAGGCCGCGAGGCCTTCTGTCTGACGCTGCAAGCGCGCGAACAACACATCCGCCGCGAGAAGGCCACGTCGAATATCTGCAGCAACCAGTCGCTGATGGCGTTGCGAACGGCCATTTTCCTGTCGCTGCTCGGCAAACGCGGCATGCGCGAGATTGCTGAGTTGAATCTGCGACGGAGCCATCAGGCCGCCGAAGTCATCAGCCGCGTGCCTGGGTTCGCACTGAAGTTCCCCCATACACCATTCTTCAACGAGTTCGTCGTCACCTGCCCTGCCCCAGCGCAAACGATTTGCGACCGGCTGGAGAGTGACGGCATTCTCGCCGGCCTGCCCCTGGGCCGATTCGACGCCGCCATGGAGCGCGATTTGCTCGTGTGCGTCACTGAAACCAAGTCCACCGCCAACATCGAGCAGCTCGCCGAAGCACTGGGGCGTGCCGCCAGTCGGAAAGTTTGACCGCGATGAAAGAACCGCTCATTTTTGATCTCTCGTCGCCCGGCCGCCGCGCCTGTTCGCTGCCGGCCTTCGACGCGCCCACGAAACCGCTGACGGATCTCGTGCCGCAGGATTGCCTGCGCCAACACGATGCCGAGCTGCCGGAAGTCAGCGAAATGGATGTCGTCCGCCATGTCACCCGCCTGAGCCAGCTCAATTTCAGCGTGGACACGCATTTCTATCCGCTCGGCTCCTGCACGATGAAGTACAACCCGAAGATCAACGACCGCATCGCGTCGTTGCCGGGCTTCGCCAATGTCCATCCTTATCAGCCACCAACCACGACACAGGGCGCGCTCGCCGCGTTTGACCTGCTGGAAAAGATGTTCTGTGCGATCACCGGCATGGATGCATTCACGCTCCAGCCCGCCGCCGGTGCGCACGGTGAACTGACCGGTTTATTGCTCATCCGCGCCTACCATACCGCCCATGGCAACCCGCGCCGTAAAGTGATCGTTCCCGATTCTGCTCACGGCACCAATCCGTCGTCGGCACATCTGGCCGGCTACGAAGTCGTGACCGTCCCGTCAAACAAGCAGGGCGAGGTGGACGTCGAGAAATTCCGCGCCGCGCTCAATGAGGATGTCGCCGCCGTCATGCTCACCAATCCGAGCACGCACGGCGTCTTCGAAACCCATATTCTGGAAATCGCCGACATGGCGCACAAGGCTGGCGCGCTGCTCTACTACGATGGCGCCAACCTCAACGCACTCGTCGGTCTCGCGCGTCCCGGCGACATGGGCTTCGATGTCGTTCATTTGAACGTTCACAAAACGTTCGGCACCCCGCACGGCGGCGGCGGCCCCGGCGCAGGACCCGTCGGCGTCAAGAAGGCGTTGGAGCCGTTTCTTCCAACGCCACGCATCACACGTAAATCGGCGGACGGCACGCTGTTCTGGAGCTATGACCGGCCACAAACCATCGGCAAGATGCGTTCGTTCTACGGCAGCACCGGCATCCTGATTCGCGCACTCACCTATATCCTCGCGCACGGCGCTGATGGTCTGCGCCGCGTGTCAGAAGCCGCAATCATCAACGCCAACTACGTCAAGAAGAAGCTGAAGGACCTTTACGACGACCCGTTCCCGCAAGCGTGCATGCACGAGACCGTCCTCTCGGCCAGGCTCCAGAAGAAACAGGGCTCCAGCGCACGCGACATTGCCAAGCGTCTGTTGGATTTCGGGTTCCATGCGCCGACAATTTACTTCCCGATGACAGTACCGGAAGCGCTGATGATTGAGCCGACAGAGACCGAAAGCCGGGAGACGCTCGACCAGTTCATCGCCGCAATGCGGAAGATCGCGGAAGAAATCGAACGCAACCCCGATATGTTGCATAACGCCCCGTTCACAATGCCGGTGAAACGCGTGGACGAGGTGAAGGCCGCGCGAGAGTTGGATGTAAATTTCGCGAAGCGTAACGCGTGACACACAGGGCGTGCGGTGCCACGGATGCTCTGCCATGGGTTGCGATCTCCCGAAAGCCAAGGCTTGCGCGTAACGCCGAAGCCGCTATTGTGAATCGTGTTGAAATTGCCTGATGAAATCGCCGTCATGGCCTTGCCGAACGCGATCCTGTTTCCGCAGGCCGTGTTACCGGTGCACATCTTCGAACCGCATTACCGCAGAATGCTGAGGGATGCTCTGGAGACGCACCGGATGTTCTGCATTGCGTTGATGCGACAGAGGCCGGCAGCCAGCCAGCCATGCCCGCAGCCTTACGATGTCGGTTGTGTTGGCGTCATCAGCGCCTCGTTCCAGTTGCCTGATGGCACGTCAAACCTCCTGCTCCAAGGACTGCATCGAGTGCGCTTCAGAGAGTTCCTGCCGGACACGCCCTACCCCATCGCCGCCATCGAGCCGCTGGAGACCACGCATGAGACGGACGCCGAAACGAATGAACTGGCTGCGAGGATTGGCAAATTGGCCCATCTCCGTGCTGCCGCCGGCAAGGCTGTTCCCAAGCAACTTCTCCAGGCACTGGCCACCCTGGGCGATGCGGAAACGATGGCCGATCTGATATCGTTTACCCTCGTGACCGATCTCCGCCAGAAACAACAGCTCCTGGAAATGCTCGATCTGCGGCTGCGGATGCAAAAACTGCTTCAGTGTCTTGAACGCCAGATCAAACAGTTGAAAATCCAAAAGCAGTTGAAACCCACGAAGACCAGCAAGGGCTTCGGTGTGAACTAAGCCGGTGAATATCCTCCAGCGTTATATTGCACGGCAGGTCCTGTTCACGCTCGTAGTGGCGGTGGCAGTGTTCAGCGTCATCCTGTTGACCGGCAATGCACTGAAACAACTGTTGGAACTGCTCTCGACCAAGCAAGTACCTGCGGGCGCCGTCTTGAAGCAGTTGCTGTACCTCGTGCCGTTCGTGCTGACGTTCTCGTTGCCCATGGGCATGATGACCGCCTGCCTGCTGGTATTCAGCCGTCTCTCCGCCGACAATGAGATCAGTGCCATGCGCGCCTGCGGCCAGAGCTTCTGGCAACTGATCTCGCCCGTGCTGGCAACCGCGTTCCTGCTCTCCCTGGTCTGCCTGTATTTCAACCTCCAGCAGGCACCATTGCTGAAGGCCGCTTTCAAACAAGGCCTCTCCAACCTCGGCTTGAGCCACCCCACGGCGCTGCTCGAACCGGGGCGCTTCAACGACGATTTCCCCGGCTACCTCATCTACGTCAGCGAAAGCAAGGATGAGCGCATTCGCGACGTGAGCATCTACCAACTCGACGCACGCGGCAATGTCATCCAGAAAATTCGCGCCACCCACGGAGAGCTCTACCCCGACCTTCCTCACAAGAAAATCGATATCGCGCTGCACAACGTTAAGAACGAGATTCATGACCCCAATGACCCCAATAACCCGCAGCGCATCCGCCCTGGCGTCATCGCGGCCGATTACAATCTCACGATGGACATCTCGACCATGATCGAGGCCAAGCGTGTGCGGCGCGACACCAACCATCTCACCTTCACCGAACTGGTTGCCGCCATCGTCCACCTTAAGCAACGCGGTATCAACCCCAGCCCCTACGTCGTCCGCGCCCACCGCCAATGGGCCACCTCGTTCTCCTGTCTGGCTTTTGCGATGATCGCCATCCCCTTCGGCATCCGTTCCCAGCGCCGCGAGACCTCCATTGGCATCGCCTGGTCGCTGGCGCTGGCCTTCGCCTATTACTTCATCGTCATTGTCGCCGAAGCCCTCAGCAACCGCCCGCAGTTCTACCCTGAAGTCATCGTCTGGATCCCCAACTTCGTCTTCCAGACCCTCGGCATCTACCTGCTCTCCCGCATCAGCCGCGTTGGCGTCGTATAGCAACGACGTTGCTGCGTCCGATTCTCAACACCGCTGAACTTTTCGCGCGTCTGCCTTGTCCAATTGCTTGGTTGGCGAGGATGAACCTCGCGAGCCAGACGGAGAAAACGGTATGAAGATGTCAGCTCTGTTCAAGTATTCCCTTGCTTGTATTGTCCTGATCGTCCTTCCCGCAATCGCCAGCGAAAAACATCCTGGATCTCATCAAGATATCCCGGGTTGGATCGGCGCGTTTCTCTGCGGGACTGATGACGGAGTGAAGATCAACGGCGTCATCCGCGACGGCCCGGCCGACCAAGCCGGCTTGCGCGCCGGCGACGTGGTCTTCGAAGCGGCCGGCAAATCCGTCCGGTCGCCAGCACAACTGACCGGCATTGTCCGCGATACCGCCGTGGGCAACGAGATTGCCCTGCGAGTCCGCCGCAGCGGAGATGAGAAGTCCATGACAGTCAAGGTTGGCAAATGGCCAGAGTGGTTTAGCGGTTTCGACCCGGCGTGGCCCGGTCACGGCTGGCCGCCGGGCGCGCCACATGGCGACTGGCGTTTGGAGTGGCCGCCCAAATCGCGGATGGATTCAAAAGCCGCGGATCACCTCCAGAAGCAAATGGACGCGTTGCGCAAACAAATGGAGAACCTGCGTGAGAAGCTGGAGAAACACCTCTCCTGCAAGCAGCCGAATCCGAGCCATATCTGAACAATCCCGTCCGACACCGCCCCATGGATTGTGTGAACTTACGAGACTTCGCCGCGCTTCACCTTGACCGCAGCGAAACCGTCTGAAACTCCACTTCTCATGGCCCGTCGGTTGCAGGATTTGCTTCCGTCATTGCACATGATCGGGCAATATCCTCGTTCACCAATCATGCGGGTCAGAAGTTATCTCCAGCTGGTTCGAGCGCCGAACCTCTTCACGGCAGCCACCAACGTCTTCACCGGCTGCGCGGCGGTGAGTCCCTCATCGCCAGCGCCGGCAACCATTGTGCTGCTCGCGCTCAGCTCGGTGTGCCTTTATGCGGGCGGCGTCGTATTGAATGACTGGTGTGACATCGAATTGGACCGCGTCGAGCGGCCAAAACGCCCGCTACCATCCGGTCAGGTTGCGTCCAAAACAGCCGTCACGCTGGCGGTCGTACTCCTCGCGGCGGGCATCATGCTGGCAAGTGCCGTCAGCGCCATGGCGGCGATGACAGCGTCAGCGATTGTTCTTCTGGTGGTAACCTACAATTTCGGTCTCAAGTCCTTTCGCATAGTGGGTCCGTTGAACATGGGCGCGTGCCGCTTCGGTAATGTGCTGCTCGGCGCGTGCGCTGCCCCAGCGGCAAGTATGAAGGCACTGCCGTTCGCAGTGTTCATGATGGCGTGGGTCGTCGCCATCAGTCTGGTCAGCGCCCGCGAAGTCACCGCGCCGCGCCTGCAGGCTGTCATCAAGGCAATGCTGCTGGCAATTCCCCTGCTTGACGGCGTTTTCGTTGGAACTCTGGCAACCCCATGGATGGGCGTTGCTGTCGCTGCATTTGCGTTGCCAGCGTGGTTGACTGCGCGCCGGCTTTACGTTACGTAGCAGGTGCCTCATGAGTTCGCCAAAAGTCCTCGTTATCAACGTCGCCGCGCTCGCGCCGCAACACATCGAGCAGTGCCCCGCCTTGTCGCGGCTCGCTGACAGTGGCTGGACTGCGCCGATGACGCCAACGTTCCCGGCGGTGACCTGTACGGCGCAGGCCACGCTCACCACCGGGCAACCGCCGTCCGCGCACGGCATCATTGCCAATGGACTCTTTGATCGCGACAAGCTGGAGGTGGCGTTCTGGGAACAACCCGCCAAACTCGTGCAAGCGCCGCGGCTCTGGGACATCCTCAAGCAACGCAACCCCGCTGCGACGTGCGCGGTGTTGTTCTGGCAGCATAGTCTTTACGCCAACGCCGACGTCGTCATCACGCCAAAACCTATTCATCTCGAACACAGCATGTTGCCCTGGTGCTACTCGAAGCCGGCCGGCTACTACGAGGAACTGTGTCATGCCATCGGCAAGTTCAAGCTTCACAACTACTGGGGACCGCTGGCAGGCATTGGGTCAAGCCGCTGGATCGCCGCCGCAGCAGCCTGGACACTGCGAACGAGGCAGCCAGACCTGACGATGGTTTATCTGCCGCACCTTGATTACCATTCCCAGAAGCGCGGGCCTGGCTCGCCACAAATGGCTCGCGATCTGAAACTCGTCGATGACCTTGTGGGCGAGATTGTTGCGGCGGCGCCGCCGGGAACAACCGTGTTTGTGGTTTCCGAGTATTCCATCACGCCCGTGACTGGCGCAATCCTGCCAAACCAGATTTTGCGCCGCGCCGGGCTGCTCGCCATACGCGAAATCGGTGGTGGTGAGTATCTCGACATCGAGCATAGCGCGGCATTCGCGATGGTGGACCATCAGGTTGCCCACATCTACTGCAAGTCGGATGCCATCGAACCGGCCCGCTGCGCGTTGGCGGCGGCGGGAGTCGAGTTTCGGCAGGTTGACCATCCACGCAGCGGTGAGCTGGTCGCTGTCGCTCCACAAGACAAGTGGTTCGCTTATTACTGGTGGCTGGAGCCAGACAAGGCGCCCCCGTTTGCACGTCACATAGACATTCACCGCAAACCCGGGTATGATCCATGTGAGCTTTGGTTTGACTGGCCGTTGCTTCGGATTCCAACGAAGCCGGAGTTGGTCAAAGGCTCGCATGGCCGCGACGACGTGCCGGCCGCATTCGTCGTCACCGGCCCACAGTCGCCGGCGCGACGCGATCAGGTCGCGATGACAGACGTGGCAGGTTGGATATTGGATTGCTTCCGATGAATTTAAGATTTGGCTACAATACGAATGGTTTCGCGCATCACAGGCTCAACGATGCGCTGGTGGTGATCGCCGGCTGCGGTTACGACGGCGTCGCGCTGTCGGTGGATGTGCAGCACTGCGATCCGTTCAACATCACCGCCACCGAACTGCGCCAGTTGAAAGGGATGCTCAAGGCGCTTCAGTTGTCCGTGGTAATCGAAACAGGCGCGCGTTACCTGCTCAGCAAGTGGTTCAAGCACGAGCCTACTCTCATCAGCCGACAGCCCGAAGGCCGCGCGTTGCGCCTCCAATTCTTGAAGCGCGCCATCAACCTCGCCGCCGATCTTGGCGCGGAGGCCGTAAGTCTCTGGTCCGGGCCGCGCGCAAAAGATGTCACCGAGGAAGAAGCGTGGAAATGGCTCATCGCCGGCTGCAATGAGATCACCACGTATGCCGAGCGCAAAGGCGTCGTGCTGGCGTTCGAGCCCGAGCCGGGCATGATGGTGGGCACCCTCACGGCTTTCGACCGGCTGAAGACACATGTGCCGTCGCCGTCGTTTGGCCTCACGCTCGACATCGGTCATATCTTCTGCACCGAGCCGGAACGGTTTGAAGCCCTCGTGCGGCAGAATGCCCCGCTGCTGCGCAACGTCCACATCGAGGACATCAAGGGCCGCGTCCACGAACACCGGATGTTCGGCGAAGGCGACATTGATTTCCCGCCCGTGCTGCGCGTGCTCCACGCCACCGGTTATCGTGGAATGATCAACGTTGAACTCAGTCGCGACAGCTACCGTGCCCCGGATGTGGCTCGCCGTTCACTCCAACTTCTCCGCCAATGGGCCGCCAAGGCACAAGCATCGGCTACTCACTGAACGTCTTTCCGGACGAGTCGCTCGACGAGCTTCGGCAAACGCTGCGGCATCGCGCGCCCCACATCCGGCGCGAGGCCTACCACGACCGCGAGTTCCCGGTGGAGCTCCGATTCTCGCAGCGCATGGTCGGGGAACTTCGCCTCCGGCCGGCGGCGGTGACAGAACTGCGCAACATTCTGCGCGATGAAGGTTTGCGGCTTGTGGCACTCAACGCGTTCGTGCCTGTCAGTTTCCACCAGCCGAATCTGAAGGAGCGCGTCTATCTTCCGGCGTGGCACGAAAGCGACGAGCGTCTCCACTATACCTGTGATTGCGCCGACCTTCTCGCCGCACTCGCGCCTCCCGAGGTGAAAGAGCCGACGCTCAGCGTGCCCGCAGGCGCGCTCAAGCGTGACTTTGCCGACGCGCCCGGCGTTCACGAGCAGACCGCCGCCGCATTGCGCCGCTGTGCACAACACTGCGCTGAACTCGAACATCGCACTGGCCGTCGTGTCACCGTCGGCCTCGAACCGGAACCCGGCCTCGCCTATGAACGCACCACCGAGGTCATTGAGTTCTTCGCAAAGTTCCAAGCCACGCTGGATGGCGAGACCGGCAGCGGGCGTTATCTAGGCGTCAACTTCGACATCTGCCACCAACTCGTCGAGTTTGAAGACCTCGCACAATCGGTGGCCTCGCTCCAGGCAGCCAATATCCAGATCGCGAAGATTCACATCTCCAATTGTATCGAGATCGAAAAACCGCTCATCGCGCCCGAATTGCTGGAGGCATTGCGCCAACGCTACGCAGAGTCGAAATTCCTTCACCAGACCTGCGGCGTGAATGCTGCCGGCCTGCCTGTCTATTTCTCGCTCGACCTCCCGCCCGTGCTGACGCCCGACGGTCTGCGGGCGATGGCGCACGCGGGCGTTGAGAAGCTCCGCATTCATTACCACATGCCGCTGCTGCCGGGCGGTTCGATGCCCACGCCGCTCCCCGACGTGGAGACATTCGTTCGCCGCTTCGCCAAGGTCCAGCCCAAGGTGCCGCTGGTGATCGAGACCTACACATGGCTGGAACTGGCCGCCGGCACTGGCAAGCCCGACTTGGTGCCCGGCATCGCCGACGAAATCCATCACGTCAGCGGCTGGCTCTGACATGGAACAGTGCATGAGCGTCGCATTATCTCTTGCGCGTGTTTATCACGGCGTGCTTGCGCGCGCACGGCAACAACTGATAAAGAAGCTCCCGCATGGCCGCGTCGGCCCGATGCCGGCGCCATTGTCCACACTAACACACTAATCATGAAACTTACTCGCATGCCCTCGTTCGTCTTCACCGTAGCTGTTTCCTTCGCCGCGATCGCCGTCGTGAGCGGCGCATTTGCCGGAAGCGACTGGCCGCAATGGCGCGGCCCGATGCGCAACGGCATCGTGCCGGACAGTCCCGCGCTGGCCAATGAGTGGCCCAGCAAGGGGCTGGCGAAACTCTGGGACAGCGAGGCGATTCCGTCGGACGAGGACGGCGGCCACGGCAGCGTGGTGGCGGCAGGCGGGCGGGTCTATGCAAGCATCGTGTGGCACACCGACGTGCCAACCGAGACGCGCGCAATAGACTATCTGGTGATGCAGCAACTCGGCTATCAATCGGTGGCCGGCTGGCCCAAGGAGGTTGTG
This sequence comes from uncultured Verrucomicrobiota bacterium, assembly GCA_964524715.1. Taxonomy (GTDB): domain Bacteria; phylum Verrucomicrobiota; class Verrucomicrobiia; order CAIQCK01; family CAIQCK01; genus CAIQCK01. The sequence goes on from CAZGGF010000400.1 coordinate 62,938, forward strand.
GAGAGCATGGAGAAGGAGCGTCTCTCTCTTGACCCGAATCTGAAAGGCGCAGCGCTGGACAAATACATCGCCGACTGGATGGACAAGCACCTTGACAGCAAGAAGCGCCAGACGGCTGCCGGCTACGTGCGCGGCCGGATCGCGAAGCGCGGCGACGCCATCCCGTTGGAGGTGTATGACAAACTGCTGACGGTCTCGAAAACACGGTTTCCAAGCCAGGCGGCGATGGAGAAGTGGGTCAACGAGCAGAATTTCAGCGAGCCGATCAAGAAGCAGATCATAGCGGCAGTGCCGCCAACGATGAAGGTAGCCGAGGACGTGGTGATCTGTCTCGACCTCGTCACAGGCAAGACGTTGTGGAAATGCAAGTCGCCCGGCGAAGCCACCGGCCGCATGGCCTCCAGCACGCCGTGCGTGGCCGGAGGGCGTGTGTATGCTCTCGGCAGCGCGCACTTCTACGCTGTGGATGCGAACGACGGAAAGTTGATCTGGTCCGCCCCGCTGCCCGCCAAGGCCCCGGCATCGTCACCGTTGGTTGTGGACGGCGTGCTCGTCATGAACACCGGCAAGCTCGCCGCGTTCGACACCGCGACGGGCAAGCAGCTCTGGATGCAGGCCAAGGCCGGCGGTGGCAATTCGTCGCCCGTGGCATGGAAATGCGGCGACAAGACCGTGGTCATTTGCAACGGCCGCGGTGTGATCGCGGGCGTGGACCTCAAGAGCGGCGACGTTCTCTGGACCACACCGGGCGGCGGCGACTGCACACCAGCGATTGTCGGCGATTCGCTCGCCGCGCAGAGCAACAATCCGAAGATCGGCATTCTCGCAGGCAAGCTGACAGCCACCGGCTTCACCAAGCTGTGGAATTTCCCCATTGATCCGCTGCGCTCGCAGTCCAGCCCGCTCATCCTCGACAAACATGTCTACCTGATGGATGACAATGTTCACTACTGCTTCGACCTGGCGACCGGCCGCGTACTATGGCAGGAGAAAGTGCCCTCTTCGACGATCTCGTCGCCCGCCTTTGTTGACGGGAAGATTTTCCTGATGGTCAACGGCGGTACCAAGGTTCTCATGCTCAAGCCTTCGCCGGAGAAACATATCGAGCTCGGCAAAGCCACCACCCGCGCGATGTGGGTCCCCACACCTGCCATCGCCGACGGCAAGCTCGTGGTGCGCGGCCGCAAGGCCATCACATGCTACAGCCTGACCGCCGAAGCTAAGGCGCCGGCCAAGTAACACAAGCAGCGCGTTGGTTCACCGTGTGGGCGTGCGGCTGAACTTGGTGAGCATGTCGCCCTCTGACAACGCAAAACCGATATAGAACTCGATCGTTTTCTCGTTCCACCGCGCCATCAGCAAGCGGTCGGGCCGGCACGCGAGAAAACCAAATTGCATCCCGCCCGGCGTTGTGTTTGAGGCCAGCGATCCCTCGCTCGAGAGACGCTTCGCGCTGAACAATTCTTTAATCCTCGTCTCGCCACCATCCAACCTCACCACATCTCCCGCGCATTTTGCAGCCGTCTCAAACGGTGTCATCGTCACACCCGGCGTGAACGGCAGGAACAGGTGCCACTCCTTCGCGCTGCCGTCGAGGCCGCACACCAGCAGCGCACGTTCACCGTCCGCGCTCCTCAGTTCGTATTCGCGCCAGTCATATAGCGTGCCAACCTTGGCGATCTCGACGGTAGCACGCCCCATGACAGTGAAATTCCAGTGCTTGATCGTGCCGCTCGCACCCACGTCAAGCATCGCGGCGGGGATCGCCTTCTTCGTGAGTGGCGCAGATGAACGCCAGCCCGTAGACACAGAAGAAAAAAACCATGCGACCATCACCACGGCAAAGACCACCACTTTCCATATCCAGCCCGACGATGCGAACTCCGTCATTCCGCCACCTGATGAAAGAGAACGACCCGCCGAGAACTCGCGATCGCTCGCCGGCATTTGCGGCAACTTGAATGCCTCGGTGATTGTCTCAGCAGGTACGGTAATGCCCTGGTAGTACTCGACTTCGTCGCCAGTCCAACTCACCACCAACATTCGGTTGTCGCTTTCGACATTGAAGTAGTCGGCTACATCGCCGACCTCCACACCGTCGGGCGGCCTGCCTTCGATGAAGTAGACGCGTGACTGGTCCACCAAGGTGATCGGCATCGGCTGGCCGTCGAGGTTGATGCTATCGCCGACGTTTTTGGCCGCCGCCTTGTCCGCAGTCAACGGATGCACCGGCTCGAAAAGCGTGAACAGCCGCCATTCAGGACCGTCCTCCGTTTCCTCGAACACCAACGTGGCAGAATCGCCGGCGTCGTCCACCAAGTGATACTCGTTCCAGTAGTAAGTCTCGCCCTCGTCGTCCATGCCCATGACCACGCGCCCGGCAACGCGGAAACGCTGGCCTCCCAGCACACCCGCAGTGCCGATTCGCAGTGGAGTTGGGTTGGCGTAGTTCATGGTCAGCGAAAGAAGTGCGGCACAAAGCGGCTTAGGTTGCCTGTGATGCGCCTGGTGTCCTCGCGAATGCCAAGGCCAGCCGGCTCGTGATCCACGATCCACACGCCAAACACCGGCCGGTTGCCGTCGAACTGCGGCATCGTAGCGAGGGCTTGATAAACATATCCCTCCTCGCCATAACCGCCGTCGGTTTCCTCAACGGTCACGCCGCTCTCGAACCATGCGACGTTGCTGCCTTCGCGGCTGAGCTTCGGCTTCCGCACATAGCACCCGCCGAGTGGCGCCACAGTCTCGTGAGCCGGTAAGAGGTTTGGATGATTGGGAAAAAGCTCCCAAAGAATCGGCAGCAGTCCCTTGTTGCTGAGCAGCATCTTCCACGCCGGTTCGATGAATTGCACCGGCTCTTTCGTGAGATTCGGGCCAAACTCCTCGTGCCACATCCACTCCCACGGATAGAGCTTGAAACAGTGTGTGATGCGCTGGCCCTCGGAGTCCACGAAGATGCTCTGGCCTGCATCCCAGCCGATGTCCTCAATGGCGACGGCTTTCGTCGTCACACCGGCCTGCTGGCACGTATCGCGGAGGTATAGCACTGTCTGCTCGTCTTCGGGATGGTCTTTGATGCTGCTGAAGTGAATCGTCGTGCCAGCCCAGCGACGCCACGCTTCGATGAGCCGCTCATGAATCGAATTGAACTGGTCGGCGTCGGACCGCGTCTCCTGCAACCAGAACCATTGTGCCACTGCCGCCTCCACCAGCGCCGTCGGCGTGTCGGCGTTGTATTCAAACAACTTCGGCGGATTCTGGCCATCGTAGGCAAGGTCGAACCTGCCATAGAGACTGAAGTCGTCCCGTTCCCACGAACGCAGGATGCCCGGGCGCGCGATCTCCGGAATCCCCAGCCGCTGCCACCAGTTGTGCTCGATCACCGCCTCCGCCGCATCGATGCAAAGCCGGTGCAACGTCTGCGCCGCCGTTTCCAACGCACTCACGTCACCCGCGGTCAACTCGTAGCAGGCCGACTCGTCCCAATACGGCCCGCAATCGTGCGAGTGATACGTCAGGCCGACGTTCTCAACCTTCTCACGCCACGCAAGTCTGGGTTCGCAGCGGTGCCGTTGCATCAGGAGTAAACCGAATGATAGTGCGACGTGCTGCCGAAGCCGCTGCGCCGGACCGTGCCGGCGGGGGCCGTGGCCGCCCGCGCCGCGCTCAACGCCTCCGGCGTCGGCGCAGAGAGATTTGTGATGGTCATCAGCGGCGACGTCGACCACGTGCCGCCGTAGTAGTAAGCGTTTCGCCGCGCGTCGTAATGGTTATAAGGCAACGGGAACCACGCGCGAAACGGCGCGTGGTAGTAGCCGAGGTGGGCAACGTAGTAATTGTTCGTGTAGACGTTGCCCGAGCGAAAAGTGCCCGGCGAGTTTGATGAAGAATCGCAACCGCTGAGCGCGCCAGCCGACAGGCCGCTAATGAGCACGAGTTTGACGCTTTTGCTCCGCTTCACGTTGGCGCGAGAAAACAGACGGTTCAGCCAATCATCGCCGCGGCAATGATGATGCACACGCCGAGAATGACCGCGGCGGCAACGATGGCGGCGGCCACATTCTTGTTCTCGATGATTTCCTTGTTCAGGTCACCCGGCGTGCACATATCGAAGATCTTGTAACCCAGGATGGCAGCGCCGATGCCCACCGCGGCAAAGAGCACCATCATGCCTAGCGCTTGGCCAAGCGTCTGGGCGTGCCAGGTCGTGGCAGGCGCGGCATCCGCGGCAAAAAGTGTCGCAGGCAAAAGGAGTGGAAGAAATAAAAGGATGCGGGCAGGGATTCGTTTCATGGTTTGTCGCTCCGGTCCCATCGTAACAACCGCTTGCACCAGCTCAAGCGGAAAAGTCCCGCTGCCAACACTGACCGTTACGGTGCGCGATCCAACCGCAATACCGCGGCCAGTGTAGCCTGCGTGCTCATGCGCACGTTGACGTAGTCCACTCGTTCCGGTTTATCCTCGGCTTCGTGATACGCGGAATCCGCGTAGGGATAGGAACCGAGACTCGCCACCGCGCAAGGATAACCCGCCTTGATAAACGAGCCGTCGTCATCACCGGGCCGCTTGCGTTCATAAGAACTTTGGATGAGGCCGATCTTGTAGGCATCATTCACCTCGGCCATCAGGTCGGCCAGACGTTTGCCTTCGGGCGCGGTATATAACGTGACATTCGTCTTGCGGCCGGCGGCAACGTCCTCGTCCGATTTGCCGCCGATGCTATCCACGTTGAAGATGGCAATGAGGTTGTCGCCGCGCTGCCGGCAATTCTTCGCGGTGATGTTGCTCGTCCACGGTGCATGCTCCTCGTTGCACCAAAGAAACCAGATGGACCGTTCGCTCTGGTAGCCAGCCAGCACGCGCGCCAGTTCCAACAGGGCTACCGTGCCAACGCCGTTGTCATACGCGCCCGGCGAGTCAATCCAGCTTTGCGAGTCCTTGTGGGCCACCAACACGATGATCTCTTTCGGGCAGCGCCGACCGGTCTTCTTCGCGTAAAGGTTGCGGACTGTGAAAAACGGCGAGTCGTAAGCAGGCCGCGCGTAGGTGTGGTGTCTCGGCTTCTTCAGGTCGCAACCAAACGCCTGCACTTCGCAAATGTCGGATTCCTGCTTGTAATCGTAATTGCGCAACCGCCGCTCGATCCACGCATCCGTTTCCTCCAACGTGCTTCGTTTGTGGCCCGGCACGGCGTAGTTCGCCTTCCGAAACGGCAACGGTTGCTTCGCCAGGTAAAACAAATCGCGCCGCAGGTTGGTTTCGCTGACTTGCGCGAGCAGACCGGGGATGATGTCGCTGCCTGTGGTCGCACCTTTCGCGGACTGTGTGGGTGGAGTTTTATCGGCGCAGCCTGAAGCAAGAACGAGGATGCAAATCGCTGCGCCACTAATGTTGCGCATGTTCGTCAATCTCACGCGCGGAGTTTGACACAAACCCATTCAAAAGCCAACACCGGTCAGCAAGTAATCCGGGCAACGGTGTTTTAGGGAAATGCTTTCATTGGGTTCGTTCCCCCATCTTCAGCACGCGCAGACCAAACACGCCGCCAGCGGTGGCATGCGGATGCGCCTGGAACTTTATCGTCACTCGCTGTTTGCCTGCGATGAGTCTCGCAGGAATCGGATACTCGACATCAAAGAACTCGTCGGGCTTGTTTCTTGCCAGTGTCTGCGTCGCGATCTTCTCCTCGTCCACGAGAATGTCGAATTCGCGCTTGCCGCCATCGTTGCCCCAATAGGTGCAAAGCAGGATGGCGGACGAGCCGGAGGGAACCTTCATCTCATAGGCAAATGAACCGCCATCCCTGGCATGCCGCCAGAGACGGCCATCGAAGACGCCGGCATCGCTGCGCTCACCCTTGAAATTGTGAGCGCGCTCCGGTTCAAACTCGCCGATGCGAACAACATCCACGGTGCGCGCGTTCAATTCGCGCTCGCGCCGTTCTTCTGCATCAAGCGCGGCGCGGCGCTTGTCCCATTGTTCGCGGGTGAACAGATCCCAATAGATCGAGTAACGCTGCGGCGGGAGTGTGTGAAAAGCAACGAGCGTCACATCGCGGGGTTTACCGACGCCTTTGGTGGTGAACATGAGCGGCTTACCGGGAACTGCTTCGACCCATTCGCTGACGGGCCGCCCTTGCGCGAGAAGCACCGGCGCAGGCGGGGCAGTCTTGCCTTTGAAGAAATCGGACTGACTTTTCGCATACGGCATCGGCGGAACGATGCCCTCGCTGCCGAGTGCGCCCGCGAGCACCACCGGTCCGTAGCAGATGGCGACGCGGTTCGGATCATCAGGCATCGGCTCCAAACGCAGGCTCATCGGGAGCCGCACCTCAACACGGTCGCCGTTCTTCCACTCGCGCCGCAGCTCCACATAGCCGTCGACGCAAGGAGGCGCTTCGACACGCTTGCCATTCAGCAGCACAACTATCTCACCCACCCAAGCCGGCCGGCGAATCCTGAGGCTGAGAGGGACAGGCTTCCCGCACTGCAACGACAACCGCGTCGTGTCCTGTTCGGGAAAGCGTGTCTCCTGCCGCAAGACAAGGCCCTTATCTTTCCACGTCAGTTCCGAAGCGATGAAGAGGTTTACGTAGAGTGAGCGGTCATCGTGCCAGTAAATGCTGTCGCCGTATTTGGCGTGGCTCTCGGTGCCCGTGCCGGTGCAGCACCAGAATGAATCGCGCGGCGTGTTGTAGGGCATGAACCACGCGCCGTATAGCGGCACGTGATATCCCATCATGCCGGTGCGCGGATCCTGCGTGGCTAGGATTTGGTTATAGAGAGCGCGTTCATAATAATCCGCCTGGGCGGCATTCGGATTCCACGCAAATACATGCCGCGTGAGCTTGAGCATGTTGTGCGTATTGCAGGTCTCGGCCGTCCACGGACTGATCCGCTGCGCCAGTTGGTCCGGGGACCCGAAATGCTCATGGTCGCTGTTGCCGCCTATGGCGTAGCTGTGGTGGTTCACAACGCGGTCCCAGAAGAATTCCACGAGGGTCCGATAACGCTCCTCGCCAGTCAGTTCATAGAGCCGAGCCGCGCCTATGACCTTCGGGAATTGTGTGTTGGCGTGCAGCCCGGCCAGCCTATCCTGTCGCGCCGCCAGCGGATCGAGCACATGTTTATGACAGAACCGCCGCGCCGCGCGTAGATGTTTCTCGTCGCGAGTCAGCGCGTAGAGATTGGCCATCGCTTCATTCATGCCGCCATGTTCGACGGTGAGCATTTTCTGCATCTGTTCGTCGCTGAGCCGCTCGTTGCGAGCAGCAACCCAGTCGCCGAAACGCCTCGCCACGTCGAGCGCCTGCGTGTTGCCGCAACGCGTGTGAATATCAAGCAGGCCGGCGAGGATTTTGTGCAGCGTGTAATAAGGCGCCCAGACTTTGCCTGTCGTCTCGACACGATCAATGAACGACTCCGGGAACGCGCTCAGATACCCACTCGGCCCAAGTGCCGTCTGACACTTTGCGAGTTCACGCACCATCAGCGCCGCTCGCTCCTTGAGTTGCTCATCGCCCGTCGAGGCAAACATCAACGCGCACGCCGAAAGATAGTGGCCCACGAAATGACCACGAATTTCGATCTTCGGCGTCTCCCATCCACCCAGCGGCTCAGCCGATGACGGCAGGCCGGCGTTGAGACGAAATGCATGGAGAAGGCGATCTGGTTCCAAACTGAACAGATACGCCTTGTCTCTCAACATCGCGTCGCGAAACCGTCCATCGAGCAGGCGCACATCCGTAAGATCGAACGGCTGCAACCTGCACACGTTCTTCGGCGATACGGGATCGCTGGCAGGCAATGCGAACACAACGACCGGTGCGGATAAAACGCACAGCAATGAGAGGCAGAACAATCTCATATCGGTTCTCCAAATGAATATGTCTGAACCGATGATAGCCGGCTACCAATCCGCTACAACGCCAGTTTGCGGAAAACAACCGCCATTTTGCGAACCGGTCCCCGGCTTGCCACCCTGCCTGCGAAACCGCGCTATTAGCGCCAGCCAGGCGACACAGCCATCACTTCGCCGCCGGCAGCTCCCACCGCTCGCCAAAGAAACCGGCGGTCACGATGCCGCCGGGTGCGCGCGAAGACACCGGCACGCTCACGTCCACAACGGCGTAGTCGGGAAGCTTCGGCGTCTGGCGGGCATTATTGAGATAGTCGTATTCGCGGAAAGTGAAGCCACTGTTGACGACGATATACCGCTTCGGGTTCAACGGATTCGGATAAACGAGCACCGGCACGTGATGGCCCGAAGCGAAGCTCTGCGCGCCGAGTTTGACGGATTGCGCGTCCCAGCGGATCGGCAGCTTGTCAGCGAGTTTCGCGAGCACCTTGTTGCTCGACGGATCGCCCCAGAGGACGAGGTTGCTTGATGCAATGTCAGCGTTGCTCAAGTCGGTGTCGGCAACCACCCGGGCGTCACCGCGGAACTGCTTCCGCCAATGCTCAACAGCGTGTTTCATCTCGGCAGCAGCCCACGCACCGACCTTTTCATTGAGTGGTTTGCCTGTCGGCTTCACCATCACAAAGCTGTCCATGAACGCATCGTCAATCGGCCCTTGCAGACCGTGCCGTTTGCGGAGACTGCCGTCGTCCGGCGACGGTACAACGGTCCATTGCTTCCCAACCTTGCGGAAGTGCGCGATCCAGGAATGATTGGCGGGCACCGGTGGCGCATTGAGTTCCTGACCGTCGAGAATCACCTTCGGACGCCGTCCAACGGTGAGAGGACGAGCCTGCGGCGGCATTGCAAGCGTCAGCGCGTCGGCGTTCAGCGTTGTCACGCGCACTGTGGTCGGGTTGACGATGTCCGCGTCCACGCGCGCCCGTTCCCAATGCTTTTCCATGCCATCGAGCGTCACCCAAAGCATCTGGTTATAGCGCAGCGTCCACGTTGTGAACCGCACCCGCGGCGGCATCGGATTGCGGCCGCGCGCGGCGATCTCGTCAATGCGCCGGATGACCTCCGCCTTTGCCTCCGGGTGATACTTGTGCGCGGTCTGCGGACCGATGATGTGCGTGAGCTTCATGCCTTCCGCTTCGATCGCCTTCGCCATGATGTCAGCCGCCTGCTTCTGCCGGTCAATCTCGCCGCTGTAGGCGACCGTCGGGCAGTTGAACAGGTTCGCCGCGTAGTCGGTCGCGTCGTAGAGATGCCAGAGCGTTTGTTCCCATTGCGGTGGCTTGGTCGGTTCATTCTGGAACACCTTCAGGAACTCTGCCGATTCCGCAAAACCCGCTCCCGGTGCCGCGGCGGCCCACAATCCAGCAAAGTGCGTCGCAAACTGCCAGCATGCCGCGCCGCCCATCGAGAAGCCACGCACGACGATGCGGTTCTCGTCAATCGGGTAGCGCCGTTTCACGCTATCAATCGCCTCGAACAAGTCCGTCTCGCCCGCGAATTTGTTGGCGTTGCAGTAACGACCATACAGATGGAGCACGATCGTGTCCGGCGGCGTGAACTCGCCGGGTGTTTTCTGCCGCTGGCTGATGAAGTTCACCTCGCTCAGCGTCTCGCCGCGTCCGTGAAACCAACAATCCAGCCGGTGCCGCCGCGCAGCACCCGGCTTGAACGACGGAGGCACGACCAGTCCGTAAGGCTGCACCGAGCCGTCAATCTTCGACACGTAGGCGCGCACCACCAGCCCGGTGGACGTATTCCACGACGTCTTGCCAGCGCGCAATTCCTGCGCCCGCTCCGCTCCCTGTTGGAGCAGCGATTTCCCCACAGCGATTTCAGGTTTCTTGAAAAACTCGTTGTAGTTGAGCGCGTAGCGGACGGCCTTGTGATAAACCTCCACGTCCGGCAGCAACTCCAGTTTCGCCGGCTGGTTCTTCATCGTCCCGCGCAGCGACTCGATTTCCGCGCCAAGCTTTTTCAGTCCCGCCTCCAGTTCCGCCCGATCCTCCGCCGGCACATCGACACCCGGCGGTGGCACAGGCCGCACGCTATCCGGCAGGTTGTCGCGCGGGCCGTCGGCGCGAAGAGTGGCGGCGAAGAGGAGAGCAGAAATTGGCAAGAGCATTGGGAAAAAGTTCATTGATCAATCCATGCGTCACTCCGCCGCAGAAGACAAGCCGGAAACAACCGTGTCTGGGCGGGAGAAAGCGTTGACTGGTGCGGGAAGGGACACTGGGAACTTGGACAAAGTGAACAATGTGGACAGAATGGAGTAGGAACGGAGCCATGGGTGAGCCAGAGAGCTTGATCTCCAAACACGGCGGCTACCGCAAGCTAAAGAGTTTTCAGGTGGCACAATTGGCCTATGATGTGACGGTGCGTTTCTGCAACCGCTACATCGAGAAGCGCAGCCGCACGCACGACCAGATGGTGCAGGCAGCGCGAAGCGGGGTGCAAAACTTCGCCGAGGGCAGCAAAGCCAGCGGCACGTCGAAGAAGATGGAGTTGAAGTTGACAAATGTGGCGAGGGCGAGTCTGGAAGAGCTGCGGCTGGACTATGAGGATTTCTTGAGGCAGCGCGGGCTGGAAATGTGGAACCGAGAAGACCCGCGCCGGGCGGAACTGATCGGGCGCCGATGCAACACGGCGGAATCAGTGGCCGCGTGGGTGCGAGAAGTGCATGAGAGAAAGGGGCGTAGTGAACTGCGTGTACTCGGCAAACGGAATGAACAGCATAAAGGCGAGACTTTGTCCACAAAGTCCAACTCGTCCACCTATCCAGAGATCGCGGCGAACGCGGCGTTGGTGCTCATTGCGGTGGCGTGCGGCCTTCTGGACCGGCAGCTAGCCCCCCAAGCCCAGGCTTTTGTCGAAGAGGGTGGTTTCACGGAGCGGTTGCACCGCGTCCGAACTGAAAGGCGACTGCGCGGCTAGTAACAGCCGCTTACACCACTTCGCGATAGGCGTCGGGATGGGGACGCGGGATGACGACGGCGTTCACAAGTACGCCACGGTCGGCGATGAGTTGTTTGCCGGCTTGGACGGCGGCCTGCACGGCGGCAACGTCGCCCGTCATGGTGCAAAACGCCTTGCCGCCGAGCGCCATCGCCAGACGGATTTCCATCAACGTCACGTTCGCGGCTTTCGCGGCAGCGTCAGCGGCCTCGAGTAGCGAGACAACGCTGAAAGACTCCAGAATGCCGAGCGCGCCGCCGGCAGGCGGCACCTGGCTGCGGCCAATGGCCGTGAGCACCTCGGGATGAGGATTCGGCAATACAAACTGGTCAATGAGGCAGCCGTTGGCGGCGGCAGTTCCAGCGTCTACTGCGCTCTGCACGGCAGCGACGGCGCCGGAGATGGCGACCATGTATTTGCCAGAGCAGATACTGCGCGAGAGGACGATCTGGACGTTGGCGGCCTTGAGCATGGCGTCGGCCACGGCGAAGCCGGCGGCGACGCTGGTGAGTTCGATGATGCCAATGGATTTCCCGTTCATGGTTACCTTGTCAAAATGATGCGATCGTTGGTCACGTCGGCGACGGTGGCGGCAAACGGTGCGTGGATGATTGCGCCGAGCGCGTCTTTCGGAATCTCGCCCAGCGGCTGGCCAGCCTTAACCTTGTCGCCTTTCTTCACCAGCGGTTTGTTCGGCGCACCGGCCCCTTGCCGTAACGGCAGGAAAACCTTGCGCGGCTTGAGTTCGATATCGTTCCACGGCGCGGGGGCGTCAAATTGCTCAACATTGAGCCGCTGAGCAAGCGCCTTGATCGGCACGCGCCGGCCCTCTCGCAATCCGTGCGGCTGGGTGGGCGCTGTGCCGGTCCATTTGACGTTCGCGGCGCGCATCTCGGCCTTGGAAGCGTCGCACGCTTCCTTGGGGAAAAGCTGTTCCGGGCAGGAGTAGAGCGTGCAGAGGCCGCACGAACAACAGTTGGCCGCCAACTGGTTCCAGTATTTCCTGTCCGTCGCGGTAAACGCGAGGCTGCGCATGACCTGATGTGGCTCCACTTGATAGCCAAGCAGATAGCGCGGGCAAAGCTCGGTGCAGTAGCGGCATTGATCGCAGGCGGACTTGCCGATGCGAGCCTGGATTTCCGCGGGCTTGGTCTTGCGGCTGGCAACTCGATGGCTGCGCGGCAGGATGACAACGCCGGTGGTGGTCTTGACGATCGGCGTGTCGAGATTGTCGGTCGTCTGGCCCATCATCAAACCGCCGAGGCAGAGCACCGGATCATCCGTCGTCAGGCCGCCGGCAATCTCAATCACTTCGCGGAAGGTGGTGCCGACCGGAACCGTGAGGGTCATTGGGTTCTTCACCGCGCCATTGATCGTGAGTATCTTGTGCGTAACCGGCACGCCTTTCGCCGCGGCGGCGATGTTCACAAGGGTCTCGACGTTGTTGACGACCACGCCAACCTGCAACGGGATGCCTTGCGGCGGGATGAGCCGGCCCGTTACCGAGTAAACCAAATCGTATTCGTCGCCCGCCGGGTAGTAGTCGCCGAGCAGATGAACGCGGACCGGCGTGCCTTTGCATGCAGCTTGGCAGGCTTCGACGGCGTGCTTTTTCTTACCCTTGATGCCGATCACGCCCTCTTTGGCTCCAACGGCCTTCATGACCAACTGGATGCCAGCGACTACGTCCGCCGCACGGCGTTCCATAATGACCGCGTCCTTGTGCAGTAAAGGCTCGCACTCAGCTCCGTTGGCGATAACGGTGTCGGCTTTGCCACCCAGTTTGACGTGCGTCGGGAAACCGCCACCGCCCGCACCGACCACGCCGGCCTGTTTTACCTGTTCTACCAAGCTCATGGGGCCGGATGCTACCGTGAACCCGGCGATATTTCAACGATGACCATGATCCAAAAGCTGATTATCCATGTAATTCGCTGCGTAAATAGCTCTGGATAGCGCAAGAAAGGTGGCAAAACACCCCTAAATCGTCGGTTTGCTGGCGATTGTTAGTGCTGTATACACAAGATGTTACACGTTTGTAACGTGCGAAGCTTGCATTCAGGTGGTTTCCAAGTATGCTTGTCCGTCTTTACCCGGTTCATTAGAGGGAACCGATGACTAAGGATAAGTAGATTTGCAGATTATGACCATAGAAAGAGAAGAGAAAATGAACAACCTGAATCCAACGACAAGGGATTCGAAGCGCGCCAAGCGAGCCAAGGCGAGCCGCAAGCCACAAGCTGAACACGAAACAGAGCAGTGGCTGCGGTCCATCGAACACGGCTTGATCTGCCGGCGCGCAAGAGAGATTTTCGTAGAACGCGGCTCCAAACCCGGTCAAGACCTCGATAACTGGCTCAAGGCCGAGGCGGAAGTGAAGCGGACGCTCGAAGAAGCCGAGCGGACGCTGAACTCGGACTCTGTCGCGAACGGTTCGGGACTGAACGGAAACAACTAAGGAGAACCGATATGATTCACCTGACACACGATCAGATCGCCAAACGAGCCTATGAGATTTATCTCCGTTCCGGCTCGTTGCCCGGACGCGATGAGGAGAACTGGCTTGCTGCCGAGATCGAACTAAAACGCGATATCGAAGCCGCCCACGCAGTCACCACACCCAAGCCGAATGGCCACTCTTCGATTCAGCCGCAGGTGAAGGTGCAAGCGCCGCCACCGTTGATCAAGCCGGTTCCGCCCGTTGTGGCGAAGCCAGTGACGAGTGCCCCTGCCTGCGGTTGCACACCGCTGCCGGTTGCGAAAGCAAAGCCGGGTGCCACTCCCCCGCTTCAGCCGCGGGTGAAGGTGCAAGCGCCGCCACCGTTGGTCACGCCGGTTCCACCCGTCGTGGTAAAGCCAGCCGTGAGCGCCACTGCCTGTGGTTGCGCGCCGCCGCCGGCTCCAAAAGCCAAGCTGGTGCCGCGCGTCCGCAAGGCCAAGGCACGGCAGTAATAGGCCTCGGGCACAGCCTTTCAGGCTGACGGCCAAACATCACGCAAGGATGGCGCGCTTTCGAGCACGCGACAGATGAGGTGTACCCATGCGTCGGCGACCAATCCGATTCGTCTTACGACTCCGGGCCTTGGTCTTCGCCGGGTTTGACTACAGTCTCCACGGTGACCTCGCCCCCCTTGAAGTGAAACCGCTCCAGCGTTGCGCCGTCGAGACCGAGTTGGACCAGCGCCTCCACGTCAAGGGCGGACTCAGCCTGGGCCACGCTGTCGAGTTCCGAGAAGATCACAGGATGCTTCGGCATGAATAACGGACAACAGTCCTCAAACTTCTGCGACGATATCTCGCAAGTGCCAAGCCGCCGCGCCATCGCGATGATCTCCTCCTTGTCAAAACCGATGAGGGGCCGGTAGAGCGGCAGATGCGCAACCTCGCCCACTGTTCGCAAGTTGTGCAGCGTCTGCGACGCGACCTGCGCAAGGCTGTCGCCGGTGACCAGACCGAGACATCTCTTGCGCAATGCCAGCCGTTCCGCAATTCGCAGCATCATTCGCCGGTAGAGAATGATCCGGAACTCCGATGGCGCTTTCGCGACGATGTGCCGCTGGATCTCCTCGAACGGCACCAGCCACAACTGCGAGCCGAACTGCCACGGCGTCAGACGCCGCGCCAGTTCACAAGCCACCGGCGCCGATGATTCCCCCGCGCGCTCGGGCGTCGCGTAGAAATGCGTAAAGTGAACCTTTGCGCCGCGCTTCATCATATACCATGCCGCCACCACCGAATCGAAGCCGCCACTGAGCAGGCACATCAACCGTCCTGCCGTGCCGCATGGCATTCCGCCCGGCCCCGACACCTTGTCCACCGCCACGAGCACCACCCCGCTGGTGATCTCCACCAAACACGTCCGCTCCGGCGCATCAAGATTCACTCCCACCTGCGGTCCAAACTTCTCGCGTGCCCGCGCCAGCAACATGCCGCCGAGCTTGCGCTCCACCTCCAGCGAGTTCATCGGGTAGTTCTTATCCGCCCGCTTCACGCGCACTGCAAAAGACTTGAACGCCCGCTCGCCCAACATTCCCCACGCCACGTCGGCGATCTGTTCCAATTCGCGTCCCGCCTCACGTGCCACTGCCAGGTTCGCAACGCCGAATACGCGTTGGATGCGTTCGATGATCGGCTCCACCGGTGCATCGTCCTTCAGCCAGACCGCAATACGCCCGTCGGGGTGCACGATCTTCTCCACCGGCTGTCCTTCCAACGCCGCTGCCAGGTTGTCCTTCAGCCGCCCGACGAAGAAACCGCGGTTGCCCGCCTTGAGGGCGATCTCGTGATAATGAATCAGTAACGCTTGTCGCATCGCCATCATCATTCACTCCACCGCCGCCAACGGCAAGCGAAGTTTGCACGTGACGTAATTTTTCGGGTGCTTTCATACCTTTCAAAGTGGTAGATATATCCCTGCTATGAACAAGAACACCTCCCGCCCCAGCCTCTCCCTCCATCGCCGCGATTTCCTCCGCTCGACCGCTGCGCTCGCCGCGGCGTTCGGTGCGCCGTATATCATGCCGGCGTCCGTCTTCGGCAACAACTCGCCGAGCAACCGCATCAATCTCGGCATCGTCGGCTGCGGCAACCAGAGCACCGTGGACATCCCCGAGTGGCTCAAGAACGACGACTGTCAGATCGTCACCGTCTGCGACGTCAACCGCGCCAGCCACGGCTATCGCGATGAGAAACAGTTCCTCGGACGCGAGCCGCAGCGGGATTTCATCAACAAGTTCTACGCCAAGAAGACCGGCAACGATTCCTTCAAAGGCTGCGATGCCTGCATCGATTTCCGCGAGGTGCTCGCCCGCAAGGACGTGGACGCCGTCGCCATCATCACGCCGGACCATTGGCACGCGGTGATGACGAACATGGCGGCGGCAGCCGGCAAGGACATCTATTGCCAGAAGCCGCTCACGCTCACCGTCCACGACGGACGGGAGATGATCCAGGCCGTTCGCAAACACAAGCGCGTTCTCCAGTGCGGCAGCCAGTGGCGTTCCAACGCCATGATGCGCCATGCGTGCGAACTGGTTCGCAACGGCCGCCTCGGCAAAATCAAGCGCATCGAAACGTTCGTCGCCCTGAACAACTTCACCGGCCCCGGCCCCGGCTGGCAACCGATGCCCGTGCCGGAGGGATTCGACTACAATTTCTGGCTCGGCCCCGCGCCACAAGCGCCTTATCACAAGGACCGTTGCTTCTATCGCTTCCGGTTCATCTTCGACTACTCCGGCGGCCAGACCACCAACTTCGGCCACCACTCCAACGGCATCGTCCAGTGGGCGCTGGGCGATGACGCCATGCCCGTCGAATATGAGGACACGGGCGCCGAATTCCCGGCGAAGGGCGACCTTTTCAACACACCGACCAAGGTTTCCTTCCGCGCCCGCTACGCGAGCGGCGTCGAGCTGGATTGCCATTCAGACAAACGGGCCTTCGGCGTGCGTTTCGAGGGCAGTGACGGCTGGCTGGAGATCAGTTCCCGCAAACTCCAAAGCAATCCCGAGTCGCTCAAGGATTCCGTCATCGGCGAAAACGAGAAGCACCTCCCCGTCAGCCCGAACCACCAGCGCAACTTCCTCGATTGTGTGAAGTCGCGCAAGGACGGGGTCGAGCCGGTGGAGGCGGGCCACCGCACTTCGGCTCTCTGCCACCTCGGCAACATTGCGATGGTCCTGAAGCGCAAGATCAAGTTCGACCCGCAGGCGGAGCAGATTGTCGGTGACGACGAAGCCAATAAAATGCTCAGCCGCCCGTTGCGCGGCCCGTGGCATTACTGATATTCTGGTTGCAGCTAATAACAGACATGGACAACTTGATCGTTGCGCTTCTTAACACGCTTCTCGGCATCACTGTCGTTGTCACCGGTGTCGCGGCCCTCATTGGGTCGCGCAGGCGAAAGGCAACGAAGTTCAAGGGTCCGTTCGTCACGCACACCAAACCGAAGGACTTCGACTGGCTGCCGCCGCAGAACCTCGACGACACGTCAGCCACTGGCAAGGTGTCCACATTCCCCGAAACGTCCATCCCCTCCGCCACAGGCAAGACCACAGTCATTCTGCCGCCACCCGCCGCTGAAGAACCGCCATCGTCGCCGTTCAAGGTCATGGAGCCGCTCGCAACGACTGTGGAACCACCCGTCCAGCATGTCGAATTGCCCCAGAAGACAACCGTGCTGGCAGAGAAACCGGCTCCCGAGTCCATTGCCGTACCCGAACTGCCGCCTGCTCAACCCGAGCCCCCTGCCCCAGTCGTTGTTGCAGAGGAAAAGAAGCCCGTTGTTGCTGAAACGGTCAAGGTCCCGTCTGAACTTCCTGTGCCAGAACCTCCGGCACCGGAGCCTTTCGTGTCCGAGCCGCCACCCGTTCAACCCGAGCCCCCTGCCCCAATCATTGTCGCAGAGGAAGAAGAGCCCGTCGTCGTTGAAACGGTCAAGGCCGCGTCCGAACCTCCAGTATCCGAACCTCCTTCGCCAGAACCTTCCGCGCCCGAATCTCCAGCGCCAATCGCTGCCGCCGCCGTCGAACCGCAAGAACCTGGCATCGTCTCCGAACCCACCCCACCGCCCGCGCCTCCCGCGCCGGGGCCAGCACCAGCCACCACGACCGATGCCGGGAGCGTACACAACTCCATTGACCAGATCGAACAGCGGCTCGAGTTCGCGCGAGAGATGGGCGACCGTCACAACGAGGCGGATGCGCTGGCAGACCTTGGCGCCGCGCACTTGACCGCCAACGCTTTCCGCAAATCGATCGCCGCCCTCGAACAGGCGCTGGCCATCTACCGTGAACTTCATGATCGGCAGGGAGAAGCCGACGCCCTTGGCAATCTTGGCCTGGCTCACGAAGCGCACGGCGATCTGTTCGAACCGATCGAGCTATTTGAACAAGCCCTGCTCATCTACCGCGACATTGGCGACCGTCGTGGTGAGGCCAACGCCCTCTGGATTTCATCCCTGACCTTCAACAAGCTCGGCAACCGTTCCGCTGCCGTCTCCAGTGCCGAAACCGCGCTGAGGATTTTTGAGGAGCTCTCCGACCCCACCGCCACCACCGTCCGCACCCAGCTCGCCGATTGGCGCGCGACCACGTAGCCTGCAACACGCTCCAAACACGCGAGCATGAAACTCGCATCCAAAACCCTTGCCGCAGTCGCTCTGCTGTTCTCGCTATTCGTGGCATGGCAAGGCATGAGCATCTGGAGGAGCTTTACAAAGGTACAGCTGCAGATGGATGGCTCCGACTCATCGGTCATGATGGATTCCCTTGGGGCCGTCGTCGTCCTGATGCCGGTTGCCGTAGTGATTGTCGTGTTGTGGAAAGCGTTTCGCGGCAGAGGTGTCAACACCAAGGCGGGAAGCCTCGAATCAAACGCTCCCAAGCAGTGAACAGTGGCTGCAAAGAACTGACGCCTCCAACACCGACCTGCCGACAGTGATCGCGAGGCTGAACGAGTTGATTCAGACGCAGAGATAATCAGATTTCTTGACTCTTCATTTTGCATCCTTCACTCGCCTCTGGCTGTTTTTCTGTGGAGGAATGCTCCGCGCGTGCTATGCTGAAACTCAACAATAGCCACCGCGCCCGGAGGTCGCGGCCTATCAGGCAAGCAGAAGCGAGCCGGCAAACCATGAGCGAAAGGATTGTCATAAGAAAAGCAATCGCGGCCGGTATTGGCGTGTTCGCGGTGTGTATGACGGTCGCAGGAGCTGAGCAACAACGTTTGCCGCTTATCTACGGTGAGTGTCCAAACGAACTACAGGCCGAAGATGTTGCAGAAATCATGAAGCTGGCGACGACGAAAGACTCCAGCCCATGGTTGTTGGAGGCGGAAAAGACGAAATGGATCAGCCCTGTTCAGATGCGTGTTTCGGCTTATCTAAAACCCTTCGTTGCGACCCCTCGGTTGCGCAGAGGACACATGGTTTACTTCTTCGATGTGAAGCGCCCGCGACAGGAAACAAGAAGTTGGAGTCTCGGCGGTGACAAACACCGCTACGCCCAAGTCTCGGCAAGCAATAAGCCTTTTACAACAGAGTTTGTCTTTCCGAGTCCGGCCGATAAGCCGTTCTTGGTGACAGGAAACATTCGAGACGAGGATTTGGTTGCCTTGGTTGATTTCATCAGAAGTTACCCGCAACAACCACGGAGAACGGACGTGATGCCAGACGGGCGTATCCGCAGCACGTGGACAATGCCGGACTGCGTTCATGGGGGTTACCCGATACTGTCTGTCACGGAGAAGGAGGGTGGATCGTTCGAGATACACACTGAGAGGTGCGAAGGTGCGGGCCAAGCTGTTAGAGTGAAGCTACAGAATGGCAAATGGAAGTTATTGAGCGTCTGCTATCGGTATAGTTAGGAAAAACCGAAGAAACAGCCAGCGGTGGCACGCCACTGCTACTTTGTCCCAGCTTTTGCGACGAGGCCTGACGCTGGCGACTTCGCTTTCGCCGCAGCGGCGGCTTCGATTGCGGTGAAGGCGCGATGATAGATTTTCAGGCCGGCGATCTTGCCGGTGACCTGGAAGGCGGCATCCTTCGGCATGCCACTGTAGTGGCCCACCAGCAGGTCGCCGGACCATGGCAGGGTAACAGCGCTGCCGGCTTTCTCCGCCACCTGCACGCCGTCTTGAAAGACGCGCGCAACGTGGCTGTCGTAGGTGCAGACGACGTGCATCCACTGCCCCGCTACCGGCTTGCCACCGTCGCAGTCGAGACCGCCGACGTGCCATCGCCAACGGCCACCGATACGCTGGAGGAACCAGCCCGCCTGGTTCCACAATCCGCAGCTCACGGGAATCGGCATCTGGCCCGCTGCCTCCATGTTCACCCACAACTCGACAGTGAGTGGCTGGGAGATGTCGAACTGTTCGCGATGCGGAAATGCCACGTGGCCGCCGCGCGTCAAATCGAGCACACCACCGGCAATTCGCGCTCCACCCCGAACCTCGCCGATCATCTCTTCGCCGCCGTCGAGCCTTCCGCGTGTATCCTTGTCGAACGCGGCGGTAAATACCGGCTCCTTCACGAGCCGGGCAGCGGCCACAACAACGGGCGTCGGCTCGCCTTCGAGGCCGTGCTGACTGACGGCGCGCACGGTGTAGGCGTATTCCACCTGCGGTTCCGCCGTGCCATCCGTAAACCATGCGGAGCGGATCGGTTCGGCGGTGAGTTTGTCAAACTGCCTGGAGCCGGCTTTGGCGCGATAAACATTGTAGCTCAGCCCGCGGCCTGCCACGGATTGCCAACGCAATCGCACGCAGCCGGACGACGACGTGGCCGTGAAACCCGCCGGCGCGGACGGCGGCACAGGCGTCGGCACGTCGAGCGCGGCATAGACCGGCTGACTGCGCTGCGAGCCCCGGGTGAACACGATCGCGTAGTTCTGCCGCCCCGCCGTGGCCGACGTGTCCATAAAGCTGGCGAGGCCCGTGCGCGTCAGCAACGTGGAGTCGCCAGGCGTGAAACCGGCTTTACTGGAGCGATGCACCTCGGCTTCGAGGCCAATGGTCCGCGCAGAACGCTCCCACGCCAATTGCACGACACCGTCATCACCGAGTATCGCCTGGAGCGGTGGCAGTGGATCGGGCATCACCGGCGGATTAAACTGACGGCACGCGCCGGGAAGTATCTCCGCGCCCGGCATGTCGACGCGCGGCGTCAGCAGTGCCCGTTCGCGGCCGTTGCGAATGGTCGCGAGCATCGTCTGGTAGTGTGTGTCACCCGTGGAGGCGAAGCTCACCAATAGCGCGCCGCTCATATCGGGCGGCGTGAACGGCACCGGCGCGAATGCGTCGAGCGGTTTGACAGCGTGGGCGTAGCCGTTCCAGAGCAGCCGCACCCGATGCCACTTCGGGTCAACTTTGCGGTCGCGGCAGAGGCCGAGGCCGAAGCCGTCCGC
>CAZGGF010000401.1:0-31221 GCA_964524715.1 uncultured Verrucomicrobiota bacterium
GGTTTCGTGAACCTTCATGATGCCCACGAGCTTAGATTCCGCTCACGGACCTGCAAGCCTTGCATGAAAAAAATCACAGACTTGCCGTGGCGGGAAATGTGACTGTCCAATCCCGCGACGGAGTCGCGGGCTACGATTTCCGGCTCGCGACGGGGCAGGAAATGGAGAGCATATCTCTGGATTCAACCGTGGGTGAACGCGAAATTGTGGGCCAAGTTCCCGACGTGGCGAAATCATCATGAACGATCGCCCGGTCGGGGACCGGGTCCAGATATCGCATCTGATGGTTCGAGTTCTTCACCGGCTCCTGAAGAGCCATGGAGGGGATGTTCTTAAAGAATTTGGAAATTTCCGCGACGTGATCTTTGCGTAAGTCGTGAGTTCTGCGGTACTCTATCCGTGGCAGGGGTGGGTGGTTTTCTCAAGAAACCTCCAAAAACAGAACCGGTTCCGGGCGGCTTCGGCTGCCGGCCATCTGAAATGCAGGTGAGGGATTGTCTCCAGATGGAGAACGGTTAGGCCCCTCGTTCGGTGACAAGGGTGTTGCGACGTGCCGCCTGAGAAGGAAGTGGGCGTGGGTAGGGCGTGGTGTCCCGCCGAACCGCGTTGCGTCTCTCACAGAAACGCCCCGGTTCAGAAGCCCGCGATAGCCGCCCTTCACTTATCACTTGCGCCGCGCGGGTTTGGTGGGATCGCCAAAGTAGGACAGGCATCCTGCCTGTCCCGTGATGGATGATGGGACAGGCGAGACGCCTGTCCTACTCTGTTGGCCTCGCGCGTGCGCTCAGGAACCGCTGCCCGCAAACCCACGAAGTTTCCGGAAGAACCCTTCGGTGGCCGCGTTCCGCGCGGACATGGGGGGGCCATCGCGATTCGAGTCACCCGGAGATCAATCCGACGCAATCCGACCTTCTCCGACCGTATCCGACCGTATCCGACCTCAAAAGTTCATTTTTGAGCCGCCGGGCGGGTCAAAATGGCACAAGTGAAGTCCAACAAAGCCGTCGACGACAAATGCCGATGAGGTGGTCAGGGGATAGGGGATCGGGAGATCGGCCGAATCCCATGTTGGAGGCAACGCGGCATCGCCACCCGCTCCCACTTTCCAACGGCCCAGCCTCACTTCTCCAATGGACGCTGAACCAAGACATCACCGCCACGGAAAAGGCAGCCAGAAATGCGCCGCAGTCGCAACTACCCTTGATTACGCAAACATGTTCGTTGGCGCAGAGAGGGCGGCTTTCGCAACCCGCTGGCCGAGTGTCGTCGCGAGCTTCTTGCCGAACTCATCCGCTTCGATTGAGTCTTTCTGGTTCCACAGAAGGGCGCCGACGCGGCCGGTGTCTGCGCCAACAAGAATCATCTTCTCGTGGAAGAAATACGTGTTGATGCCGTTCACCACATTTTCCTGGCCCCCGTTGCGCCCGCCGCCGACCGCCAGGGCGCCCGTCGGTTTGCCTTCGAGGATCGGGTGTCCATTCTTGTCATTCCCGTGGCGGACCTGGCCGAAGAAGAGGGTCACGAGCGAACTCGGCGAACTGTTGTGAACCGGGCTGCCAACCAGAATGCCCCGGACCTCCGGCGCGGAGAGTTTTTCCTCCAGCTTGACGAAATCAATCTTGCCATTGACCGATGGGATGGCGAGATCACCCAGCACCCGTTGCGACGAGAGAAGGTTGTAATCGACCAAATGCACCAGTTCGACTTCGATGCGCTCCGGCGACACAGCTTTGGCGGCTCCCATCGCGACGGTCAGGGCGGCGACGGTTGTCTTGTCTTTGCGCGGGCTCCCGTTCAGGGCAATGATTTTGATTTTTCCGGCGGGAGCGGTTTGTGCCGAGGCTTGCTGTGGATTCAAGACAGCTTCGGTTGCGGCCGCGGCTCCGGCGGCGAGGATGGTCGAACTCAGGAAATGACGGCGGGTCAGTGTCTCACTCATGATCTTCTCCTTCTTGGTGTTTGATCTGCAGCTGGGGTTCATACTGACTGAACGTTTGCGTTTTGTCCATCCCTGCGCGGAAGAAGGGCACGGTCCGAGCGCTGCGGCCGTGGATGATGTGCGGAGATATTGCGATGCGTTCGCCGTCCTATGCGAACCTGCGAAGACCGACCGACACGCCTTCAATCGAGATCGAAGCCAATACGGCCCGCCTAGGTGGCGACGTGCTCCTGGTGAATGAGAAACCGTTCGCGGCGGCTCCGAATCAGAAGCGACAGAACCACCTTGAGAACCACCGTCAGCGGGACCGCGAATACCAGACCCAGAAATCCTCCAAGCTCCACGCCTGCCAGAACGGCGAAGATCATGACGACCGGATGCAGGTGAACAGAGCGCCCCACCACATAAGGAATCAGGACAAAATCATCGATGAGCCGGACCACGATGACCAACGCAACCACGCTCATGATCATCGACGCTGACTGGAACTGGAAATACGTCAGCAACACGGCCAGCGCCCCGCCGATGATGGGCGCCATGAAGGGGATGGGATTGACCAGGGCGGTGATTACTCCGACGAGCACCGCGGCGTTTACGCCAAGGAGGCGAAGCCCCACCGTGATGAGAAACCCGACGCACAGAGACTCGATCATTACGCTTCGCATGTAAGCGCCCAGGGTCGCGTTGATTTCCGATATAAGTCCCAACAGGTTCTCGACATACCGGCTATTGGAGAGATTGAACAAGGTGTCCATCCATCGTCCGCCTTGGACCAACCCGAAGAAGGCGACGAACGGAATGATGATGATCCACAACCCGATGTGGGCCAGGTCTTCGACATTCTCGAAAAGTTTTTGCACAACTCCCACCAGCAGATCGTCAGCTTGGTTGGGGATCAGGAAATGCTTGGCTCCCGCGCCAATCAGGGGTGTCAGCCACTTCTGGATGTCGGTGTTGAGACTGGTGAAAAGACAGTCAAGGTTCTCGCCGTATCGCGGCAAAGCCGCCTGCGTTTGGTTGGACTCGTGAAGCAAAGGTGGAATCAGCACCAAGCACAAAACAACGCTCACTGTCAACAGCACCAGATACAGCACCAACACCACGCGGTCCCGCCTCAGGCCGAAGGCCGTAATCCAATCCACCAGCGGATGTGCGACGTAGGCCAGCATCAATCCGAACGCAAACGGAAGCGCCACCATGAAAACCTTGACGATCACGAACAGAATCAGGCCCAGAGCCAGCAGACAGAAGACGGCACGCCAGAAGCGAATCTCGTTCATGGTTCAGTGGCCCTTGTCCAGTTCCTCATTGGCTTTGCGCAAGAGCGCGGAGAGCACAATGGCGATGTTCCTCATGATGTCCACCCCGATCTCGGCGTCCCGACGCACCAGGGACTCGAGCGCTATCGCATCCAGCAAATAGAGTTCGCCGTCTTCCGCGATTCGGGCCGTGGCCGTTCGCGGCTGACGATCCACGAGTGCCATCTCTCCAAAAATCTGGCCGGAGCCCAGGCGGGCAAGCACCTTGGCTTTCTCGCCGGAAGCGCGGCGAACCAACTCCACCTGTCCCGATCGGATGACAAAGACGGATTGTCCCGCTCTTCCCTCCTCAAAAACAATTTCGCCCTCGTAATACTGCCGCTTCTGCATGGCTTGCAGGACACGGCGAAGCTGCCTGTCATGAAGCCCGTGAAAGAGGGTGATCTTTCGAAAGAACGCGAGATCCTCCGAACTCTGCGTGTCTGCGAATATCTTCTTGAGCATCCGGCAGATAAGCTCCTTCACGGTTCAACTCCTTTTCTGGCGCAAGGATACGAGTTCTGTTTTCAGCTGTCCGAAAGGACAGCACTGGTTCGCGGCCTCCTCACCGGCCCGGTGGGTCCCACCGAGACAACTCCCATGCACCACTGCCCGCACGGACTGCATGGTTGCGTGTTGTGTTCATCGGCGATCCGGACAGCATATTCGTGGGGTTACAGCAGCCGAGGCAAGCACAAAACCAACCCTGCAACACAGCCGCGGGCACCGTGGCACACGTCGTAGGGTCCCGCTCCATCTCCTGACGGGTATTGTGCAGACGCAGGCAGTGCTACGCTTCCGGTTTCTGGAACCGTTGCAGTTTGTAAATCAATGCGCGGCGGCTGATGCCAAGGGCTTTCGCGGTTTCGGTGCGGTTGGAGTTGTGCTTTCGAAGCGCTTGCATGATCGCATCTCGCTCGATGTCCTGAAGCTGGGCTCCACCGGCGGGTGCGACGGGAACCTTGTCGGCCGCTGCACGCACGCAGGAGGGAAGATGCTCGGGGAGGATGAGTTCGCTGCGGGACAACAGCACGGCGCGCTCCATCGCGTTGCGCAGTTCGCGCACGTTGCCGGGCCATGCGTAATTCTCCAGACACGCCGCCACCGTCTCCGAGAAGCGTGCACGGCCGTTGGCGAAGCTGGCGATGAACAACCCCGCAAGCGGCAAAATGTCTTCGCGCCGCTCACGCAACGGCGGCACGTTCAGCTCGATGACGTTCAGTCGATAGAACAAATCCTCCCGGAAGCGGCCGTTCTTGATTTCCTCTTCCAGGTTGCGGTTGGTCATGGCCAGTATCCGCGCGTTGGTCTGGACCTCGCGGTTTGAGCCGATCCGGTGGAAACGCCCGTCCTGCGTGACACGCAGCAGTTTGGCCTGAAGTCTCGGCGACATCTCTGCAATCTCATCCAGGAAGATCGTGCCGTTGTTGGCTTCCTCGAAACGCCCGATGCGCTGCGTATGCGCACCGGTAAAGGCTCCCCGCTCGTGGCCGAACAGTTCGCTCTCCAGCAGCGTCTCCGGGATGGCCGCGCAATTGACCTTCACCAGCGGACCTGCCGCGCGCCGGCTCCACTGATGGATCACATCCGCCAGCACCTCCTTGCCCGTGCCGCTCTCACCGGTGATCAGCACCCGGGTGTCGGACGGCGCAACCAACGATACGTCGCGGAACAGTGACTGCATCAACTCGCTTCGCGCAATAACATGGGGCGGCAGTTCCTTGTTCTCGTCGTAGTGCGGCGGGGCGGTCTCGGCGATGCCGGTGGCCTGTCTTACACACGACAGCAACTCATCAAGGTCAATCGGCTTGGCCAGATAGTTGACGGCGCCATCGCGCATCGCCCCGACGGCGTCGCGAATGTCGGCATAGGCTGTCACCAGCAGCACCGGCAACTGGCCGTGTTCGGCGCGCACCTGGCGCAACGTTTCCAAACCGGATATTCCCGGCATGCGGACATCGGAAATCATCATGTTGACTTTTTCCATCCGCAACGTCGCCAGGGCGCACTCGCCCGAATCCACCACAAGCGTCTCGAAGCCCTGGCTTCGCAGGAACGAATCCAGCAGGCTGCGCTGGCCCGGGTCGTCATCCACAATCAGAATGCGCCGTGACAATGGCCGCGTGTTATCCGGGAGAGATGTCTTCAATGTTTGGACGCGAGTTTCAGGTGCGTGATGCGGAATATAGCACCCCGCGGTTCGTTGGAAAGACATTCGATTTCCCAACCATGCGCCAGCATGATTTGCTGCACCACTGCCAGACCCAGCCCCGTGCCCTTCTGGTGGGTCGTGAAATACGGTTTGAATATCTCCTTCCGGTGCTCCAGAGGCACACCGGGGCCGTTGTCGCAGATCTCCAGGGAGCCCTCATGATTCACCCTGCTCGCGATCACCTGAATCCGGCCGCCGGCATCCAGGGCCTGGATGGCGTTCATCAGCAGATTGAACAAAGCCTGGCGGAGCAATTGCTCATCGGCCTCAATGACCAACGACTCGCCTTTGACCTCCACCTGCACCTTCTTCTCATCGATATCATAGTTCAGCGTGCGGACGACCTCGTGGATCGCCGCGTGCAGCGACAAGGGTGTCCGGCGAACTTCGCGAGGTCGGGAGTAGTTGATGAATTCGTTCAGTTGCGCGGTCACCTTGTCCACCTCATCCACGATGGCGCGCGACTGTTGGCGGATTTCTCCCGGCGTGTCCGTCTGTTTGGAAATCATCTGGGCCAATCCCCGGATGATGTTGAGTGGGTTGCGGGTTTCATGCGCAAGACCGGCGGCTGCAAGGTTCATTTCCTTCAAATGCGAAGTCAGTTCGCTTGCCCGCACCAGGCGAAGTTGCAGTTCGGAGGATTTGTTGATGTTGCGCCATGCCAGGCCGGACCCAACCACTGAGAATGTTGCCAACACCAGGATGATGGCCCTGAGCCAGAAGTCTTGGGCGCTCGCGGCAAGAAACGATTGGGTGGACATGACCATGACGAAACCGTGCACACCGGCCTTGGAAATCAACTGCTGGTATTCCTGCTCCGTCATCCAAGGCGGTCGCCCGAAGTGGGGCCGGCCATGCCGCAAATGTGGCGGCAAGGATTTTGAATCGGCAGCCATGTTGGATGAAGATTCCTCCGGCGGTGGAGGTGGCGGTGGGCCAAACGGCCGAAAAGCCCAGTTGGTTCCCGTAGAATGATTGGTGGCTGCCTTGCGAAAATCGTCCTGCGACAAAACGATGGGGGGCCTCGCCTCTTCAGGATTCTTGCTCGCGTTGGCGCCAACGTTCGCGGGGCCCAAGTCAACCAGATTGATCAAAGTCACCGAGTTCTTCCCCCAACGTTCAACACGGCCGGCAATTGCTCCTGGCTGAAACTCCGATAATTCTCCCGCCGAAGCCACCACCTCGTTCTTGCTGTTCAGCAGCGCGATCCCCTTCATCTCTTCGGGCTTCACCAAATCGTTCAACGCCGACTCCAACCGCTCCTTGGGGATCACACCGAAACGATGCTGCGAGCGAAAGACGATGCCCAGCGTCGTCGAGATATCCTTCGCACGATACATCAATTGCGCCCGTGCCGCCGTCTGGACCCGGGAGTGTTCGGCCATCTGCCAGATGGCGAACAACATCCAGATGACCGCCAGGGTCACATAGAACACAGTGCCGCGTCGGAAACGTATCATGGTTCTCTCACCCTCACGGTTTTGCCGGCGGGTTCTTGCCGTCTGGCTTTTGCGCTTTGACCGGAATCTTGTCCAGGAAACGGTCAAGCATCTCCTCCGATTCGGATTTTTGCGGCATCATCATTGTGCGCTCTTTGCTGGCCATCGCCGCCAACTGCGTCGGCGTCTGAACAATATGGGGTGTCAGAAAAATCAGCAATTCATTCTTGTCGTTGCTCTTGACGGTTCGTTTGAAGAGCTTGCCCATCCACGGAATATCCCCCAGAACGGGGATTTTGATGTCCGTCGTGCTTTTGTCGTGTCTGATCATGCCTCCGATCACGACGGTTTGCGCATCAGGCGTCATCACCACCGTGTCCGCAGACCGGATATCAATGTAAGGCGCCGTCACGGGAGAACCGCCATTCGGACTGACGGCGATGGTTTGCGACTGCGACGCGTCAACCGACGAGATGGTGGGCGAAACCATCATTTGAACCATGCCGCTGGAAGTGATGTACGGCGTCACCCGCAGAATGATGCCGACGCTCGAGTAGGTTATCCCGACGATCGGGATAGTGGTGACGCCAGACGTGCTGTAACTGACGCTGGTGACCAGCGGGACGTTCTGGCCAACGACAACGCTGGCCGGCTGGCCGTCGCGGCTCAGAACGGACGGCCGCGAGAGCAATGTCGCCTTGCCCGCCTGCGCAATGGCCCTCAAAGTTGCCTGAAAGTCCTTGCCAAGCACTTGATAGAGGCCCGCGCCCGGCGTCGCCACGGTGTAGGGCGTGATTTGTTGAAAGCTCGACAGCGGCTGGCCCAGGAAGTTGTTGGAACTCACACCGGCGCTCAACGCGGACAGTCCAAACCCATTGGCTCCAACGAATGAGTTCCCGATCTTGACGCCGCCCTCAACGCCGATATCGGAGTCGTCCGTATGTGTGAGTTCGAGGAACACTACTTTGATGAGAACCTGCGGCCTGGGCTTGTCCAAAGAGGAGATGACCTGACTGACCGCCTTCATCGTCTCCTCGTCGGCAATGACAGTGATGCTGCGAGTGTCCGAATCCATGGAGATGGTGGCACTACCAACGCCGCCGTTGGGATTATACTGGCTGCTGGAACTGCTGCCAGAGCTGCCGCCAGAGCGGGACATCCCCGAGCTGCCGCCGGATGATGTGCCGCCGAAGGAACCAAAACCGGTGGTGGGACGTTGTTGGGCCTGGAGTTCGAGCGTTGCGCAGAGGCACAAGCTCACGGCGAAGCCCGCGTATGCTTTCCAACTCGATTGCGTTTTCATGAGGTCTTTCGTTGGTTGTGATTTACGAGATTTCTTGATGGCCGGCAAAATGGCGGTTCGAACCCGTCTCCGGTTCCGCCGTTCGGATGGAAGAAGGTGTTTCATGAGCCGGACGTGAGTGAGCTGCTGCCGGTTCCCGAGCTGGTGCTCATGGTTGGCACGGTGGTTGTGTTTTGATATTGCTGGAGACGTTGCATCAACGGACTGTTCTGGTTCTGCAACTGCTGGCTGCTGCGGCCTGAATTGTTGTTCTGGAACATGGATTGCAGCATCGGGAACACTTCCTGCGCGTCGGCGTTTTCGAGGTGGAAGACCTGCACGGAGGTCTCTTTCGGCGAGCGATGATCCAGGTTTTCCACCACCTGCGCGATCTGCCCAATCAAATCCTTCGTAGCAGTGACCACCACCGAGGAAGTGCGCGGGTCAGCCACAGCAGAAACCTGCAACCGCTTCTTGATGCGCTGGCTTTGGCTGTTGGCGGAACTGCTGCCACTGCCGGACGAAGCCATCGGGGGGCCTCCCATGAAACCACCGGGCCGTCCGAACCCGCCTTCGAAACCGCGGCCAAACATGAAAGGAGCCTGCGTGTTTGACGAACTGCTCTGGGATGAGAACAAGCTGGTCAGCAGATTGGCCGTTTCGTAGGCATCGGCGTATTTCAGATTAAACACGCGGATTTCCGTCGAGTCCTCGGCGCTGGAGTCAATCGCCTTGATGATCTCCACAAGGTGCCGGATGTTGGCCTGCGTGTCCGTGACGGCAATCGTATTGCCACTGTCGTTGGCCATGACCGTTGCCTTCGGCGAAACCATCGGGGCAAGGTCTTTGATCAACTGGCCTGCCTCGACATATCGCAGCGGAATGATCTGGGTGATCATCTCGTCATTCTGTGGGATCTTGTCCGGGTCATTGCCTATCTTTACCGGGATATTGGCATGAAGCGCGTCGGCTTTGCTGAGAATGGTCAACTTGCGGCCATTGCGGATCGCGGCGTAACCATTCCTGTTGAGGACTGAATTGAGCAAATCCACCGCTTCTTCCTTGGTGACGGGGTGGCTGCTCCACACGTTGACAGTGCCTTGTACTGGTGTCTGGAGTTCGATGATGAAACCCGCGGCCTCGCTCATGTAATTCAGCACGAGCGCAATCGGCGCGTTGCGGAAGTTCATGCGCAACTCGCCAGACTTGAGCGGCGGCAGTTCCGGCAGCGGAACGTTGGTGGCGGTCATCTCCGGCACCGGCGGGAAAGCCGCGGCGCGCGGCGGCAGATTTGTCGCGGGCGCTGTCACGGCCGGCGTCGCGACGGTCGTGGCAGTGTTTGTGCCGGGCGTCGTCGCGGAAGGTGGCGCAACCGTTCCGGCTGGCTGTGCATTGGTTCCGGGAGCCGTCGGCGCAGGCGGTGTTGCGGGTTGTTGGGCGATGACTGACAGAGCCGTCGCGCCGGCAATCCATAGTGTTGAGAGAATGCCATTTTTCATTTCAGTTCCTGTTCCCGTTTTTGCATGAGACGCTTGAGGATTTCGCCCGCGTCTGGAGCGGGTTCACTGCTGGA
Organism: uncultured Verrucomicrobiota bacterium; assembly: GCA_964524715.1. Lineage (GTDB taxonomy): Bacteria > Verrucomicrobiota > Verrucomicrobiia > CAIQCK01 > CAIQCK01 > CAIQCK01. The sequence goes on from CAZGGF010000401.1 coordinate 9,744, forward strand.
GGCGCTTGCGGGCGGGTTCGCTGAAGGCGCCGGGGCGGCCATGGGAGTCGCACTGGGAACGCTCTTATAGTCGCTGACGCTGAAACTGTCGTCGCAAAGCCGGGCGCTCGTTTCGTCCCGCCGCAGCTGCATGCCGAGTTTCATTTCGAACTGGATGCCTTGGGTTTCCAACCGCACGCTGGCGGGCAACACGGCCACCAGTTTATAGCCGCCTATCGTATGGGTGGGTTGGAGCACTTTTTGATAATCGGGCCGCGTACCGTCGAAAAACGCATACTGCCCCTTTTCGTAAGTCATCGTGCCCACCAGCGAGAATGCGTCCACAAGAGCAGGTGGTGGCTGCGCAACGGGCGCGCGCGCGGCACGCGGCGGCACGCGATTGAGGTTGAAAATATTGCGCTGGCTGATGACCCGAAATTCAGAGAAATCCGCCGTCTGCGCCGTCGCCATGATCGGCAGCAACTGGAGGAGAATGAGCGCAACGAGGTTTCGTTTCATGGCGTTCGGGAAGTGAGGACCAATCCGCTGACTTGCAGTGCCAGCGTCATTTGCTGGCCGTTGTCGCTGTGCGAGCTGAGTTCAAGCGACTGCAGCTTCAAGGCCATGGGGTCTTTTTCGACGTCGTAAAGGAACCGGCTGAGCGTTTCAAGGTCGCCTGATGCGTCCACACGGCATTCAAGTGTCACATAATCGTCCGAGCCGTGTTTCCACTGCGGCGTGATCGCCGTGATCGTGGCGCGGCTGCTGTGCGCCCACGTGTCGAACGCCTTGAGGATTTGCTGCTCCGCGAGCGAAGTGTTTTCCGGCAGCATGTTCTTCTGCATCTCCTGCCATCGCCGGCGAATCGCCTGCTCGCGCTGGATCAGCGACGTGCCGTAATCCACCTGTTTGCTCAATTCGGCGACTTTGGCGGAACTGTCATTCCAGAAATTGACCAGCGGCGTGAACACCAGGCGGTCGGCAATGAGAAGCACGACGGCGCAGATGGCGACTGCTGTCAACAGTTGCTGGCGATTTTCGATCTTCACGGCTTGGCTCCTTCCTGCCAGTGAAATTCAAAAGTGAACTGCACCGGCTGGCGTCCGCGAATCTGGTCCACCTTCAGTTGGGTCACGCCGTTGGCGGCGCGCAGGGTCGTCAGCGTCCGCAGCAAGGCGGTGTTGTCACGAGCAACTCCGGAACAGGTCACGACGTTGCCGTCGCGTATCTCCGCCGTCTTGGCCGTGACCGAGGGATCCTCGGGGAATGCCAGCGTCAGTTGCCGCAGGATTGTCAACGCACGGCACGAGTTGTCGAACCACGGCCGGTATTGATGGATTTGCTGTTGAATCGCGTCCAGCTCCTTGACCTTCGCCGACATTCCAGTCCAGCGTGAACGCAGGTCCGAGAGTTGAATTTGCTGCCAGACGAACGGTATGCCGACGAGCAGGATCGCCGCCGCTCCGACCGCTCCCACCATCCGCAGACGGCCCGAGGAGTAACGCGCCGCGAGCTGCTGCCATGCTGTGACTTTGGGCGGCAGGAATTCAAATGGCGCCGCCCGCCGCGCCAACAGGAGTGCCGCGAGACTGAACGCCGGCGACACTGGCGCATCGGGCGGAATCTGCACGCCGAAGTCACGTGCGGAGTACGCCGCAACTGCTTCGATGTCAAAGTCCTGTCCGAGACGGGTTCGAAGCTCCTCGACAAGCTGCCTGGCTGGCGCGCCCGGCCCGAAGATGCGAATTTTGCGGATCGCCTGCCGGGTTTCGGTGGAGAATTGGCCAAGTGTGATCCGGGTTTCGCGTGCCACCAGGCGCGCATCGAAGACCGGCGGGCTGCTTTCATTTTCAACTCCAGCCTCAATCGTACGCAACGCAACCACACCGCCGCCGCAAGTGATCAGCAGGTCGAGGCTCCTTTCGCCGATGGCCAGCGCGAGGACGCCCTGGGATGATTCAGCATCGACCGGTTGCAGCGCAGCGATGCCAAGGGAGAAACTGACCGGCTTCAGTTTCGCTTTTACCAACGCCTGCTCCAGCAACGCCACGTGGCCGGATGGAACGCCGATCAGCATCGCGTGCTGTTTGCCAGCCAGCTGGCTCCTTGAAGCCGCCATCCGCAGTGTCGCCACGTCGCAGGGGAATTCGCGTTCAGCTTCGATTTGCAGAAAGCTGTCCACATCGCCTTCCGCCAGTGATGGCATCTCAACGCGCATGGCCAGCGCCCACTTCAACGGCAGGCAAACGGCGCAATGGCGTTCGCGCACACCGGCGGCGTCGAGGTGATTGCGAATTTCCTGGCCGACAAGTTCCGGGTCCGCAGTCAACAAGTCGAGAGAGAGCGTGACGCTGAATGAACGCTGGAGCCGTAGCGTGCCGTTGGTGCGTTTGAGCACGACACCGTCAAGCCGCGCGCCATCGAGCGCCAGACAGAGCAACGCGGACGGGCCCTGCCGCCGCAGTTTTCTGAGTTTTTGCAGATCAATCATTGTGTGTTTTGCGCAAGCAGGGCACGCCGGACGTCCTCGCCCAGCGCCCATCCCAATCGGGACAGGTCCTGGCGATACAAGACCTTCGGGGTGCCGTCGCTCGTATCGAAAACGAATCTCACGCGCCGGTAGCCTCGTCCGTGCGGGCCGACGGCGGCGATGTCGGCGGTGCATTGATAACTGAGCGTGGTGATGTAGTCGCCCGCCGCCAGCGTCTGGAGGGCGGTGCTGCTCGACCCCAGCGCGTCTACGATCCAGGCAATGGACGTGAGGTTGGCGGCGTTGTTCTGGCGATAGTTTACAACTTGCTGCGCGCTGCCGTAGTCGCCGCCGAGCAGGCAGGTGAGCACATCAAGACTGGCCGTGTTGATGTTGACCCGGCCTTGCTTGTATGCCGAGGTGCTGATGGTGACATTGGTGTAGATCTTCGCGAACTCGGTGGAGGTCATGCCGCTCTTCATGTAGAAGGACAACAGGCCCGGCAGCGTCAGGGTCGTCACCTGCCGGCTGTAACCGAGCCGCGACATGATCTGGCTCGCGCGGCTGCTGCCGAAGGTGGATTGCAGCAACGGCTGGAGTGAGGTGGCCTTGTTGACGTTGGTGCGCATCACGCCGCCGCTGTTGAAATTGGGCTCTCGGCTGTAGATCGTGAGGTTTTCGAGAAGTCCGGTATCGCATTGGCCATTGCTGTTCAAATCCCTCTCGTTCGGATCAAGAACGCCGTTGCGGTTGATGTCTTCGTCAACAAGGATGTCCATCGTGGCGCCGTAGACGAGCCGCAGTTCTTCCACTGTTTCGAACAGCGCGCATTTGCATTGATACGGCTGCTGGGCCATGAGGTAGGTCATTTGGGTCCCGTTATTGCTGTTGGTGCTGCGCCAGTCGGGTATCGCCAGAAGCAGGTCGCTGGTCATGGTTGGCAGCCACTGCAAAAAGTTGGTCGAGACCGTGTTGAGATTGAACTTCGAGGCTTCGTCGACCAGTCCGAACGTGACACGGTCGGTCAGCACGGATGAGGAAACCGAGTTCGTCGCGCGGCCGATGAGCCAGAAGCGCGAGTCGCCGATGGGCACGCCCGCGCAGAGTTCCGCGGGCAGGGCCGGCATGACGCCGTTGGTGCCGTAGTTGGAGAGGAGGTAGCTGACATAGCGTGCCGCGCCTTCGATGGCTTGATCGGCGGCAATGCCCGCAGCCCGGTTGTCCGCGGCGCGCAGTTCCATTCGCATGGAATCGGCGAAATACAACGCCATGCCGACCATGCCGATCGCGATCCAAAGCACCACGATGAGCACCGAGCCGCGCCGGGTGGCGCGGTGGGCTGTCAATCGCTGGCGATGGAGGATCGGTTTCATCTAACTGCTGCTGGTTGTGATTGTGCTGGCGGGCAGTTGATTGGTGCGCACCTGCATGTCGAGCGGCACGACCAACACAATCGGCTGCCGGTTCGCCGTCGCGGTCTGGGTGTTCATGTCGATCTGCACGCGAACCGCCACAGGCAGGTTTGTGTCGCTCAGAGTCGTGTCCCAAGTGCTGCGCCACTGGCCGCTGTCACGGTCCAGGCAATCGATGTTCATCCGGCCCACATTCTCGATCAGAATCTGGTTCTCAGGCGTCGGGATGAATGTCGCGAGCACGTCGCGCGTGACGCTGCGAACGAGGTTTTGTCCGGAACGGGAAGACTGAAGCCCGTAGGTCACGCGTTGGACGTCACCCCACGGCTGGTTGTCGCGCAACACGCCCGTGGTTGTGTAAAGCTCGAGCGACACAGTCTGGCTGACGCCAGGACTGTTCAAAGAGCCCACCCGAAAGTCACCGGAAAAGATGCCGGTGAGGTTGTCGGAAGCCACGCTGGAATACACCCCGTTGGTCGTCGGCGCCATCGCGCCCTTCAGATCACGCTCCATGATGTCCAGCGCCTGTTGGATTGGCAGCGATTCGCCAACAACCTGCAACGTCGTCTCGCGCAGCCGCACCGCACCAAAGAACACGGCCGTGACTGCGGAAAGAGCAACGACGCACACGCCGACGGCCAGCACCATTTCGATCAACGTGAAACCGCTGCGGATGTGGCGGATTTGGAGAAGCGCGTTCATGGTTGCAGCGGGCTCCTCAACGCGCTCAGGCGCAGCGAATTGTCCCAGGGAATGGACACGGTTGAAAGGGTGGCATTGGTGGGGTTCACCAGCGTGCTCAAGCGCACGGAGCTTTCGGGGCCGCCTACAGGGAATACAACCTCGGCGGTCACGATTTGCATGGAACCCATCCGCCAGGTTTCGTTGCGCAAATACCATCGATACTCGCAACTTGTTCGCTGGACCGTGCCTTGTGAGTTTTGGCTCCAGTTCCCCGTCAGCACACCTTCATTCAACACCGCCTGCGCGATGCGGGCGGCTTCATCTTTGCGTTGCGCGGTTGAACCGGCCTGACTGGCGACGTGCAGTGTTTCCACGGCCACCGGAATGACCAGGGCCATGAAGAACAGCGCTGCGAGCACTTCGGCGAGCGTGAAGCCCGCCTCGCGCCTGCGCCGGCTAGCGGTTGGTGTCGGAAATCTCATAGGTCAAACGATTGGCTGATTGGGCCACGGACGCCGTCGAGCCATCCGTGCTCGCCAGCCGCAAAACCGTTGGGCTGGCTTCGTCGATGGTGCCGTCTGGCAGGAACCGGATCGCCGGCAAACGCCGGCCGGCCACGAGCACGAGTGTGGAATTGGGCGCTTCGATCTTCACGTTGTCGTCGAGGATGAACTCCTGCGCTTTCGGGTCGGTATTGTTGCTGTCGCGACCTGAAGTCTCCTGCAACAGTCCGTAGCTGTGCGCGGATGAATCCACCCAGAGCAGCATCGGCATGCCCTCGGACACCGCGCGGTTCTGGCCCGCGTGCGTCAGCGAAAGCACGCGCACCGCTTCCGAGTCCAACGTGCGTCCGCGGAAGAAACTCGAGAGCGCCGGCGTCACGTAGGAAATGGCGATCACAAGGACTGTCATCACGAGGATCAACTCGATCAACGTGAAGCCCGGTGAAAACCGCCGGTTGCAGGCGTATGGGAGCCGTCGGTTCATCGTTTCGTCCAGTTGCACACGTCATCCTCGGTGCCGGCACGGCCATCGGGGCCGGGCGACGACAGGTCGTAGAAACTGGGGTTGTGCCGTCCGGGGAATTCGTAAATGTAATCGTTGCCCCACGGGTCCTTCGGAATGCTGTCGCTCTGCAGATAGGGCCCGTGCCAGTTGACGCCGTCGCGCGGACGCACAATCAGGTCGTTCAATCCGTTGCGGCCGTTGGGATAATGGCCCATGTCCACCTCGTGAGCGTCAAGCGCGGTCTTGAACGTGGAGATTTGAGTCTGCGCCGCTGTAATTCGACCGCGCTCGGAAACGCCCGAGAATTTTGGCAACACAATCGCCGCGAGGATGCCAAGGATGACCAGCACCAGCATCAATTCGACGAGCGTGAAACCACGCTGGCTGCGGCGCGAAGAACGGGTTGGATGGTTTTTGTTTTTCATAAGTTGTCCCGGTTACTTGATGTACTGTTGCAGGGTGAAAATGGGCAGTAACATGCCGATGAAAATTGCGCCGATGAATCCCGCCACAAACATCAGCATCATCGGTTCGGCGAATGCCACGACTGTTTTGAGCTGGCGATCGAGGTCGCCCTCGGTGACGTTCGCAATGCGGATCAGTTCGCCATCGAGACGGCCGCTTTCCTCGGCGACTGAAATCATTTCCAACACGGATTTCGGAAACAACCGGCGGCACTCCGCCAGACTCTGCCCAAGGCGTCCGCCTTCCTGCACGTGATCAATCGAAGTCGAAACGGCATCCACAAGAATCTGGTTGCCAATGGATTTCTGTGCCACGCGCAGGCCCTGCACGAGCGGCACTCCCGCGCCGAGCAGCGTGCCGAGCATGCGGCAGAAACGCGCCATCGCAAACTGTGCCACCAACGGTCCCACCCCCGGCGAACGCAACACCAGGCCTTCCCACACACGCCGGCCTTGCTCGGACAGGAACCACGTCCGCAGCAGGCATCCCCCCACGAAGGTGCCGGCCAGGATGAACATGCCGTAGGACCGCGTGAACTCGCTCACGGCGATAATCGCCTGTGTGATGGCCGGAAGCGCGCCGCCGAAACTGGCGAAGAGTTTTTGAAACCGCGGAATGAAGAACACCAGCAAGAACACCAGCACCCCCATCGCGAGGGTGACCAGAATACACGGGTAAAGCATGGCGCTCATGACTTTTGAGCGCAGTTCCTTCTCACGCATATGGAAGTCGGCGATCTGCGCCAGCACCACATCAAGAAACCCGCCCGTCTCACCCGCCTGAACCATCGCGACATAGACGCGCGGAAACACGTCGGGCGACTTTGCCATCGCGTCCGCCAACGACATGCCGTCAATGACCAGGTCGTGAACCTCCCTCCACTTCGCCGCGGCGGCGGGCGAGGAGGCTTCCGTGAAAAGAATCACCAGCGCGCGACTCAATGCAACACCGGCAGCCAGCAGGCTGGAGAGCAGCCGTGTGAAATTTTCCAGAGCCTTTGCCGTGACCTTTTGCGATTCAAACTTGAAGGAGAAGCCACCCCATCCGGCCGGTTTGCTGATGGACTTTGACTCCGCGCCGCCGTTCTCCACAAGCCGGACCGGTCGCAGGCCGCGGACTTCCATCTGGCGAAGCGCGTCAGGCCGTCCCGCGGCATCCAGACGACCTTCGGTCATCGAGCCATCAGCTTGCAGGGCCTTGTATTGAAAGGTCGGCATGGGAACTATTGCTGGTCAGGCGCCCCGGCGGGCCGGGTTGTGCGCTCAACTTCCTTGGCGGTTGTCACGCTCAACACCTCGTCCATCGTCGTAATGCCAAGCCGCACCAGCCGCCAGCCGTCCCCGGCCAGCGTGCTCATTCCCTTGCGGCGGGCCGCGTCGCGGATTTGGTCGCTTGAGGCGCTCTTCAAAATCAATTCGCGAATTTCGTTATCGGCTTCCATCCACTCGAAAATCGCGTGGCGGCCGTAAAACCCGGTGTTTCGGCAGTGGCGGCAGCCGACCGATCGGTAGATCACCGCGTTCGACGGCAGGCCAATACCCTCCTTGAAACTCTGCGCAGTCGGCGACCGGTCCTCTTCCTTGCATTGTTCGCACAGCACGCGCACGAGCCGCTGCGCAAGCACCGCTTCGAGCGAGGACGCGACCAAGTACGGCTCAACGCCCATGTCCACCAGCCGTGTCAGCGCGCCGGGGGCGTCATTGGTGTGCAACGTCGAAAACACCAGATGGCCGGTGAGTGATGCCTGCACGGCGATCTGCGCGGTTTCCTGGTCGCGGATTTCACCGATCAGGATCACGTCGGGGTCGTGGCGCAAAATCGAACGCAAGCCGCGTGCAAATGTTAAACCAGCCTTTTCTGAAACCTGAATCTGATTGACGCCCTTGAGCTGGTATTCCACCGGGTCTTCGATGGTGATGATCTTGCGCGCGGCGTCGTTGATTTCGTTGAGCGCGGTGTAGAGCGTGGAGGTCTTGCCGCTGCCGGTGGGCCCGGTGACGAGGATGATGCCGTGCGGGAGTTGCAGGACGCGCTGAAACCCGTTGAACTCGCGCGTTTCCATGCCGAGTTCCTTCATGCCGCGCAACGTGGCGTTCTGGCGGAGCAAGCGCATGACCACCGCCTCGCCGTGCAACATCGGGATGACCGAGACGCGAATGTCCACCTCGGCGTCGTCCATTCGGATTTTGATCCGGCCATCCTGCGGCAATCGTTTTTCGGCGATGTTGAGATAGCTCAAGATTTTGACACGCGAAACGACGGCGGGCTGAAACCGTTTGAGCTGCGCGGGCACCGGAATGTCCTGCAACACGCCGTCAATCCGGTAGCGGATGCGAAACTCATCCTCGAACGGTTCGAGGTGGATGTCCGACGCGCGCAGCTCAATGGCGTCGCGCAAAACCTGGTTGACGAAACGAATGATGGAAGCTTCGTCCCCGGCGGCGGTGTCGAGGTTGGTGTCTTCGAGGTTCTCGTCAACGAGTTGGACGCCCTTCTCTTGGTCCAGCGTGCCGATGGTATCCGCGCCGACACCCAGGCGTCGCTTGATCTCTCGCTGTAGCGATTCGCTGGACGCCAGAACCGGCTTGAGGTTGAGTCCTGTCAACGTCTTGAGTGCATCAAGGCCCTGGGTGGCGAAAAGGCGGCAGGTGGCAATCTCGACGACACCATTGACGCGTCTGAGCGGCAACAGCTCCTCTTTCAGCAAAATGCGGGCGGGGAACACCGAGAGAAGCTGGCGATCGGGCTCCAAATCTTCCAACGTGGTGAAGTCGAGGCCGTACTCCCCGGCCAGCCATCGCAACACCTCTTCCTCGCCCGCAGGCGGCGGCTGGATGCACCGCAGCAGCCCGGCGTCTCCCACGGACAACTGCCGGGCTGCCACCATGCGGTCGAACAACTGTGCCGCCACAGTTTCAGAAGCGAGAGTTTCGCCCATATCGCCAGCTTCTCTACGTGATTGGTTATGGCAGCAAACCCAACAACGTGGCCTGCGCCTCCTGGGTGGCGGAGAGAACCTTGCGAAGGTCTTCCTGTGCTGCGGCCAATTTGGCTGCCTTCGCCTTCTTCGACTCGCGGTACTTCTCGAGCGCAGCCTTGATCTGAGCAGCGGGCGCCTTGTCGTCTATGGCCTTTTGGAGCGCTTCAGCATCGGGGTTGGGCTGGCCAAAGAAGCCCGGACGACCGCCACGATCTCCGCCGGGCCGGTTGGCTTGGTCACCGCCGGGTCGGTTGCTGTCGCCACTGCGATTGCGGCCCGGACGCATCATGCCCATGCGACCCGACATCGCCTCGCGGTTCGCTTCCATGACTTTCGATACGAGCGGCTGCACGGCAGCCCAATCGGCATCCGCAAACCCGAGTTGTTCCTTGATATTATCGAGCATGCGTTGCTGGAACTGAGCCGGATCGAAGTTGCCGCGATCCCGGCGAGTGGAACTATCTTGTCCTGGAGGTCCCGGAGGCACGCCTCCGTCCGGCGGAGGTGGAGGAGTGTCCTGAGCCACCAGAATCTCCCCGCCCAAGCCAAGCGCGGCGACAAGCCCATAGGCTACAAACAGTTGTCTGACTTTCATCGTTACGGTCTCCCTTCTACGAATATGGTTTAGGTTTAATTGGTTGGTTGCGGACCGTCACAAAAGCACGGGCTCGCAAACCGTTGGTTACGATTACGCAAGGGTTGTGCCACCGCATCTTGTGCGAATGTCACAGGAACACGGGTGACGCGCGCGCAAATCTTGCGCAACGAGGGGGTGGTGATGCGCAAAAGTTGCGCGGCGTCAGTATCGAGCGGCTTTCCGGCGTCGTCGCACAAGGACACCCGCGGTGAGCTGTCTGAACTGGTGATTACAGGAAAGACCTTTTGGAAGGTGCAGAATCCTGTTTCGCGGTTATCCGTGGCCCGGCAGGAACAAATTCCAATCCTCGATCTCGTGGGAGTTCCTGATCGTGTAAGTGACCGGCAGTGCCGCAGGGGCGCGCGGTGCGGACAGCAACTGCAGGCCGGCTTCGTGTGGCAGACGGTCGCCTTTTCTGGCGTTAATCTCGCGACTGGCCAGGACACAGTTGTCCCATACCGTCTTGCCGCCGCGTGAGCGGGGAACAACGTGGTCGATGCTGGCCTCTTCAGGGCGGAGCAGTCTGCCAGTGTACTGGCACCGGTTGCGGTCGCGCTCCCGAATGCTGCGGGGCGACAGTGCTGGCCGCTTGTGAGGCACTTTGGAATAGTTTGCGAGCACGATGACCGTGGGCACACGGATGGCACCGCGCGCGGTGACGACAGAATTGTCCTGCGGGCGGATCGGCAAGCTCAGCCATTCCTCCCATCGCACGGGACGCATGGAATCGCGGCCTTCGATGTCGAGAGCGGTGGCGACGTTGATTGCCATCTGGCAAAACGCGTCCGCCGGCGTTCGCACGTTAATCGCCTGCCAGTTACGGTTCAGCACCAACACAGTTGCCTTGTTCAGCATGTCATTCATATCAACAGTCTCTCTTCCTGGTGTTCGTTCTTTGTTGTGCCTGTGAAAAGGGATGAGGGCGCTCTCGCATGATGCGAGAGCGCCCGATGTGACGGGATCAATCCTTGTAGGGATCCACGATGTCGCGCCCCGCCATTGCCACGCCCAGTGGGCGCAGCGTGTGCAGGACCCGGATCGTGCTGGTGTGAGCTTTCAACACTTCGGGCAGGCGGCGATAGGTCTGCGGGGCTTCATCCAGATCGCTGCCGCGCAGCACGATGCCCTTGTCGTGCAGCCATTTCATCATTTCGTCGTGGCGCACGAGGCCCGGCTTGCGGATGCGCTTTCCATCCACCAACGCGAAGTGACCTTTGGCTGCTGTTCGCGACATGACCCGGCCCGCGCCGTGAACCGTCGAAAACAACGCAGTTCGTGCTTCAACTGAATCCACGCCTTCTATGATGACGGCGTTATCACCCATGCTGCCGCCGATGAAACCCTTCTGGCCCGGAAATGCCGGGGTGGCGCCTTTGCGCACAACCCAGTAACTCTGGCCATCGTGCTCTTCCTGCCAGGCGAAGTTGTGGTGATTGTGCACCTCCGCTTCGATGCCTGCCTTGAGGATTTCGCGGACGACGAAACGGGCAACATACTCACGACCTGCGTAGGCATACCGTCCCGCGAGCTTCATCGCGGCAAGGTAGTCCTGTCCGATGGGTGAGTCTTCGGCAACGACTGTAGGAGGCACATCCATCCCGTCTTTGCCGCCGGCGACCTTCAAGAAGTGCGTCGCCGACTTATGGCCCAGCCCGCGCGAGCCGAAGTGAACGCCGATCCAGATGCGGCTCTGCTCATCGGCAAAGACATCCACATAGTGGTTGCCGCTGCCGACGGTGCCGAGCTGTTCCTGCGCCATGTGCTTCCACTGCTTGAGCGGGAACAGGTTCCATGCTTCATCGTTGAACAACTCATGGTCCACCCTGTTCTTATTAGTGCGGCCGATGCCAAACGAGATGTTGCGCACAATGTCGTCCATGATGGCGTGGATATTGGGAGCGATTGCGCTTTCTGTGGCATCCGTGCGGATGGCGAGGTTGCCGCAGGCGATATCGAACCCAACGCCTGAGATCGACACCTTGTCTTTGTAGGCTACAACGCCACCGATTGGCTGCGCGTAACCCTTGTGGCCGTCAGCGCACAGGACGGCCTTCTCACCGCCTGCCGCGAGGCAGGTTTCAATCTGTTTGATGGTCGCCTCGTCGTGCTGACCAAAAATCACTGGTTTCATATGGGTATCTCCTTTCCTGTTGTGTAATGGGGTGGAGGAGCAGCATGGAAGCTGCCCCTCCACGGTGTGTTTCAGAGTTCCACCGCTTCGATCTCGCGCAGCAGAGCTGACTGATCCGAATCGAGGAACTTCAACATATCCATCGTCTTGTCGGAGAAGCCAGCCAGGCAGAAGATGTTCCTTTCCGGGAACATCAACGTGCCGTAACCCTGCAAGTCGAACGAGAACACCTTCGGATCGACCTTGTAGCGCTGCTTGTAGGCGGCGAACGTCTTGGTCGGCGTGAGGTGCCCCATCCAACCCTGCATGTCCGAGAGGATGACGATGCGGTCGTAACCACGCGTCGCCCGCTGGAAGATACTGTGGAAGTTCGTGCCAGCCGATTGGGCCTGGCCTTCCAGGTATTTCGCCAGCGTCAACGTGCTGTCGCGCGGGTTCAGCGGTACATACTTTGCATCATCGCTGAACAGCATGACATCGGCATCGTTGGCCTTCGCGAGTGTCGCGGTGAACAACGAGCCGATCTTGAGCGGACGGCCCACCATTGAACCGGAACCATCCAGCGCAACGAGCGTCTTGCCGGCGAACTTCGGCACGTTGGTGAGCGACTTGTCCACCGCATCGTTGAGCGCGGCCAACACCTTGCTGGCACTGGGCAGCCCGGCGTCCTGCAACGCTTCCAACGCCGTCAGGTAGCGGAATGGCAGAACGAGCGACTTCCGGATGAGCGTTTCATCCGTGAGCATCGTGATGGCATCTGCCACCAGTTCAGGCGCAGTCTGGAGGATGTTGCGCAGGTTTCGCAGCAAGGCGAAATAGCCCAGCTTGCGACCACTGATCAATTCCGTCCATGCTTCGCGCTTGAACCCGGCGAGTTGCTCTTCGCTCGTGGCAGCGGCACCGGCCTGCGTCAACCGGGTTTCCCAGGTTTCGGCGGGAGCGAGCGTGCCGTCGACCAGCTTCTTCAGCGCCTCGGTGTGTGGAGGGTGAACGAGGTTGACCACGTCCACCAGTGACAGATCAGCGCTGTTCCTGCGATACTTGGCGAGCTGGTACTCGTCGAAGCGTGACAACGCCGCGCCAAGACCCTTCTTCAGCGCATTCGGGATCGGACGGCCATGGACCGCCAGATAGTATGCGAGGATTTCCAGCACGTCGTCCGGGCGTCGAACCACCCGGTCGTAGAACAGTGCGGTCCACGCCTGGCCCTTCACTGCGCGGGCCAGTTCGCCAGCCACGAGGTGTGACACGGAACGCATGCCAGCCTTGTTACGGGCGTACAGCGTGGCCTTCGCCACGAACTTCTTGTCGGCGATCTGGGCGATCAACGCGTTCAAGCGCGACGCCGTCGCATCCGCGCTGCGGTAGAACTGATCACGGAGCGTCGACGTCAGCAGGATCGAAACGAGTTCGAGTTGGGCTGGCTCGCTGAAAGCCTCGCCGCCGGCGAGATTCGTCGTGTTGGCGTTGTTGCGGTATTTCTTGAGCAGATTGAAACGCATGGTGCGTTCCTCCTTTCGTGGTGGGTGAGGAGCAAGCCGGCCGGGGAACCCGGCCTTGCGGCCAGACCGGTGGGTTATTCACCCGCGCCGGTTTCGAAGGAACCCCGACTTCACTGCCTCACCGGGTTGTTTGTGTTTTGGAAAAACTCGAGGAGTAAGCTGACCCGGGATTCACCTGCCCGTGAGGGCGGGGACTGGATTTGAACCAGCTCGTCGTATTTGACTTTGCCGAAGTAGCCCGAATCTCACTGCCTCGAAAGCGTCCGGAGCCGCGCCTGTCGCGACTCCGGTTGCGGAGAAAAAGGACTGGAGCAGAGACGGCCTCATTCTTGCCATGGCGCGCAGGCCGCGCAGCTTCGCAACAAGCCATCCGGTCCTGTTCCAGAATGGCTTTGGGCCGGCATAACTCGGTTGCCAGCCGGCTGCGCGAGGCTCTACGAACCTGTCCATGGTGCGAGCACCGTTTGGGGATCGCGGTCCCCTCTCTTATGTAGCGAGCGAAGTATCTCCAATCTCACTGCCGCAAAAGGAACTGGGGAGTAAACTGACCAGAGAAACGGAACCGCGAGCGAGGCCCGCGGTTCCACGTGCTCTGCCATTGAGCTACACCGGCTTTCACCGGTGGTCGGACTCGAACCGACAACAGCGTCGTTTGGAGCGAAGTAACTCCGATCTCACTGCCCCAGGAAAATAGTCTGCGTAGGATCCAGCCGAAGTGTTATCCACCGACTCGATATGATGTTTTCGGCGAGACTCGCACTCAATTCTGAAACATTGACTGGAAATGTCTGCAACAGAGTTGTTATATAGATCGGCCAAATGTTGACATTGAACAACTGAGAATTGACTATTGAACAGACAGTTGTAATATTGTAATATCCTATGAGTTAAGAAGTTGTAAATTCGGTGTTGATGACAATCACCGGCCAAAACATCGGCCAGAAGACCGGCCACGGAGAGGCCAATGAAAGAAGTTTACGAAGTATATGACCATCAGGCAGCGATGGCGCCAATGCTTCCATCGGGTGCCGGGGAACTGCGAGAAGCGGCAGCAACACTGGTGCGCGCCTCAGCAAGACTGGGCGGTGCGTTACATCCTGTGACGCGGCGCTCCGTGATCGAACTGGTCCGCCAGATGAACAGCTACTACTCGAACCTGATCGAGGGTCACAACACTCATCCTTCGGATATCGAAAAAGCGTTACGCAGAGACTACTCGAAAGATCCGGCGAAGCGCGCGCTCCAAATCGAAAGTCAGGCGCACATTGAAGTCCAACGATTGATTGAGGATCGCCTGAAAACGGAAGCCGTTTCGGTCTGCTCGACGTCTTTTCTCTGTTGGATTCACAAGGAGTTTTACGAACGGCTCCCGGACGAATTCCGTGTTGTGACGACGAAGAGCGGAAAAAAAGAACGTGTTGAACCTGGAAAACTCCGAACCTGCGAAGTCGAAGTGGGCGCGCATGTAGCTCCGACGTTTCAGAGTTTGCAGGACTTTATGGCACGGTTTGAAAGCGCCTATGACCTCGCTGCGCTGGACCCGCTGGATCGAATCATCGCCGCCGCCGCCGCTCATCATCGGCTGGCGTGGATTCATCCATTTCTCGATGGCAATGGCCGGGTGGTCCGGTTGTTCACGCATGCGTATTTCATCAAAGCCGGGCTGGAGGGCCATGGTTTGTGGACGGTGTCGCGCGGATTTGCCAGAAGACGCGACGAGTATATCGCCGCGCTTGCCGGTGCGGATCGCCAGCGAGAAAACGATCTTGATGGTCGCGGCAACCTGTCAGCCCGGGGATTGGGGCAATTCTGCACATTCTTTCTGCACACTGCGCTCGATCAAGTTGAGTTTATGAGCAGCTTGTTTGAACTCAATACAGTGTTGAGGCGGATCTCACACTACTGCGAACGCTGGGCCACCGAGGAAGGGGTCCCGGTCGAGGCGCGCCATGTGTTGTGTGACGTCCTGCTGCGGGGCGAGATTGCCCGTGGAGACGTGGCCCGGCTGACTGGCAAGCCAGAGCGGACGGCGCGGAGAATTCTGGCGAGCTTGCTCAACCACGGTCTTGTTGTTTCAGATACCGCGAAGGGGCCGATTCGGGCGGGTTTCCCAGCCAAATGCGTGGGCTACTACTTTCCACGTTTGTATCCGGAAGGCGTGGAATTGGACCCGCACTAGGACACACATAGAACACTGGCTTCGCGATGCAAGACGGCTTCAAAGTACAACTGAGTATTGCCGGGCACATGGACTCTCACTGCAGTTGCCGCGTTCAAGGCCCGGCATCCTGCTGTTGGACGACCCGGCAAAAGCTGGAGGTCCGCCAGGGATTTGCACCCTGCTCGATCGGTTAAGGGTCGATGGCTTCGCTTCAAAGCTTGCGGACCGGACTGTTGCTCCCGGCAGGAATCCCACCTGCAACCTCCCGGTTCGAAGCCGGGCGCTCTGATGCTTGAGCCACGAGAGCATAAAATGGTCGGCATGGTCGGATTCGCACCGACAAACCGCTGCTTCTGAGGCAGCGAGGTATGCTGAATTCCCGTCACATGCCGTTGGCTGCCCCGGCTGGACTTGCGCCAGCACAGCTCCGTTCAGAGCGGAGAAGGCTGCTATTACCTCACGGGGCAGGAAATGGCGCCCCTGCCCGGACTTCCACCGGGATCACGGGCTTAGGACGCCCGGGCTCTGTGTTTTTGAGCTACAGGGGATGAAGAACTGGTCGCTCCACTCGGACTTGCACCGAGACATCCGCCTTATGAGAGCAGCGCACTGCGTCGTTATGCTATGGAGCGATGACAACTGGCAGCCCGTGCCGGTGACACTCCGGCTTCTGCCCGCTGAGAACGGGCGATCCTGATTGATAGACGAACGGGCCATGAAAGGGTTGCGGGGGTCGGCGGTCGAATCCGACGTGAACCGGCTATGGGACCGGCACTGGATCCCTCCAGTCCACCCCGCGTCAGAAATGGTGCGGCTGGCAGGAGTTGCACCTGCACGATCTGCTTGGTAGGCAGAAATGCTCTCTGTTACATCACAACCGCTGCAATGGAGCCGGGTGCCGGACCTGCGCCGACCTCTTCGGTGTACGAAACCGATGCGTCGCTATCTACGCTTACCCGGCGCGCAATTGGAGACCGCGCCGGGACTCGCACCCGGTAAGAGCAGGGTTGCAACCTGCCGCCTCGGTGACTTTGGCATCGCGGTCATTGGGGAGGCGCACGGGACTTGCACCCGTTCCGCGACCTTCACAGGGTCGAATGCTGCTCTTACAACAGCGCCTCCATACAAGCTGGGGCCGGCGGCAGGTAACGCTCCTGCTTGGGCGCGTTTACAGAACGCGTGCATCACTTTTCTGCCACACCGGCATATACCCCATTGGTTGAAACTGGTGTTCCCGCCGAGAATCGCACTCGGGACCCGACCTTCGCGGGGTCGTATGATGATCTGCTTCACCACGGGAACGAAATCTGGTGGCTCGCGACGGAGTTGCACCGCCCCCTTCTGTGCTTCAGACAGACGCTCTCCTCCGAGAGCTTTCGAGCCATCCTTCCGCACGATCGCGCTCCGTGGTCTGCCGGTTATCGACCGGCTGCTCCGCACTTGAGCTACGGAAGGGGAGAATGGCGGAGTCCGCGGGTAATGCTCCCGCCTCCGGAGGCGCCGGACCTCGTTTTCGGGACGAGTGCCGCCAGCTTGGATCGGCCTGGACTCCATGGCTCCATCGCGTGGGTTCGCACCACGACCTCCCGCCTTAACAGGGCGGCGGACTACTGTTATCCCACGATGGAATGAGATTGGCCTCCCCGGCAGGACTTTCACCTGCGGCCTCCGGGTTAGAAGCCCGGCGTTCTATATGCTGAACTACGGGGAGCGAAAAAATGTCACCCGGATCTGGCACGGCGTGTTGGTGCTGCCCCGACCCCGCCGGGTTTTGGAGACCCGGCTGCGCGCTGGCGCCCGCCGTGTTTGAAAAACCGAATGGAGTCTTGCCGCACTTGCATGCGGCAAGACTCCCGCGAGTTCGTTGCTGGCTTAGTCCAGAAACGCCATGTTCGCCATCGCGCGCGTCTGCGTTTCGGTGTTCGCGAGCACACGATGCCAGTCCGGCAGTTCGATCGTGGCGTGGTCCGAGTGGCGGACCTTGCCGCGAGCGAAGACCTGCGCGTCACGCTGCATCACGCGCCACGGCCACTTGACCGCGTCCGGTTTCTCCTGGATGACCTTGCGATACTCCGCTTCAGTCAACCCGTTTGGATACTTCCAACAAACGCGCACTGTCGTGCCGCCCATGCGGTAGAGCTGCTCAACAGTGTGAGGTTTGCCGGTGCCACGGCGAATCGGCTCGTTCTGGAGAACGAGCTTCGGATCCACCCTGAAGCCCGGCGCCGGCACAAAGAACCATTCGCCTTGGCGGCGAAATGCCCGGTTCTTGCGTTGGTCGCGTTTCCGCGAGGAAACGCGGTGCGTTGCCAGCGAAGCCAGCACAGGGGCTGGTTTCAGCGCCTCTTTGGCTTGGGGCACGCTCGAGGCACCGCCCGGCACGGCTGCGACGAACCAATGGCGCTCGTCATGGCCGCACAGGAAACGGTCGAGTTGGCCCGCATCCTTCGGGTGCCGGACCAACAGCAGCAGGTGCCGATCCTTCGGTTGCACCTGCAACACTGACGTGTCCAGACGCTTCTGCATCGCTTCGGCAACACGCAGTTCGAAGAACTCGCCCTGCTTGTCGCGTCGGATATCAATGGCGTAGTCCGTATCCTGCCAGCGGAATGGCACGCCGACTTTCAGGCGTGCGCCCATCGCAGCGAACTTCGCTTTCAGATGTTCCGTATTCATACGGTTTCCTTTCATTCGGCGTCCATTTCAGGGATCGCCGATATTGGGTTTGGGTTCGATTCTCCCCGTCTGGAGCCGCAGACCGGCTGGGACGGGAGAAGTGATTTGCACTGATCTTCGTTTCATGGGTTCTCCTTTCGTTTGACTGTTAATATTGAAATGGAAGGAGCAGGCATTCCTGCCTGCTCCGTACTTGGCACAACAAAGAACGAACACCTGCGCGCTGACTTAAGTCAGCGTGGCCACGGGATTTCACGGTGGAGCGTTTCGGTGTTTCAGGCACACCTCCCACGAAGCCCTTGAATTGTCGTTTGTCGGGCGTGGAAATCGCGGACCAGGGGGACTGTCAGGTGGGAGGAGTGCCAATCACTTGACACTCCCATACTGGGGAGACTAGCCTTTCACAAGGTTGCTCCTCAGAGACCCCGCAAGAGTCCTGTGGTCGTAACCGATTCCCGCCGCGCTGCCAGTTACAGCTGGTGGCGCGGCATTTTTATCGCCCTAAATCATTGCCTGAATTCCTATAAGTTGCGTTTGTTTTGAATGACACCAACAAAAAACCCTGCATCCGTTTCGGAGGCAGGGTTCTCTAAAAGTAAGTCAAGAGAAGTTACCTGCCTCTGGGTTCCTCCTTGTCTGCGTTGGTATGAATGCCCAATGAGACACCGGACAGGAGCAAACCACAACGACGCATACCAGGGAAATACCTCCCCGGCGTTGCGAGTCTAAGTTGTGTCTGTTGCTGTTTCATGTCTCTTCTCGAAAACTTGGCGACAGTACTAAGTGTGGTACCAACTCGTCAAGAGAAAACAAGTTGATAAGTCGATAACGGTAGTGTTTGTCAATTGTCAGTTGGAGGAGCAAGAGATCGAGGCGGTATGTGTGCTTTGAAGGTGGAGGGTTTTTGTTTCCAGTCAGTCCACTGCCGATCTTATTCGGGAAAGGCGAAGCCCTCCTGTTCCAAGGGCAGATTCTCCACGAAGACCTCGGTGACGCGCGCCGGATTGTCGGGGACGACGCAAGCCCTCCCTGGCAAAAAATGAATTCTTCGCACAGTCTCTGAAGCTGGGACACCAACTTCAAAACCTCATTCAAAAATCCCGCCCTTGCTCGCGTTGGTCACGAGTTTCTGGTAGCGGGAGAGCCAGCCGCCGGGATAAGACTGCTCCAAGACTTCGCCACTCCATCACTCTGCCGTGGAAATCGTCGCAATCAACAAAAGCGGCGAGGCCACGCCAAGTGAGACGATAGAGATGGTGATTGGAAAAAACGAGTTGTCGATCTCCATCAAATTCACTTGCAGATACCTCGACAAAACATCGCGAGTTCTCTAGGATAACGGCTGTCGTTAAGCAGGAGGTAACTCGTGAGCACCGAGCAGAAAGCACAGGTTGGCGGCAGTAGCAACATCATCGTCCAAGCTGTAGACTCCACAGTAGTCGTAGGCGATGCGCCGCACCTCACGCTGATTCCGCCGCGCAATCGCGTTCCCAAAACTCAAACCGAAATTGATCTGCTCAATCCCTATCGTCGTGCGTTCGACCTCGTCGGCCGCGAGCGTGACATGGCGGAATTGTGGAGTTGGATTGAATCGCCCCGGCCCATTTCGGTTCGTACCATCACCGGCCGCGCCGGTGCGGGAAAGACGCGCGCGGCCATCGAGTTGATCGAACGTCTCGACAGGGACCAACCCGGCAAATGGTGGGCTGGCTTTGTGCAGGGACGCGAGCTTCACCGTTTCGCCGGGCAGCAGAACCTCGCCGACTGGGGATGGGCGCGGCCCACGCTCATCGTTGTGGATTACGCCGCCTCACTTGTGCCGGTGCTGCGGGATTGGCTGCGTGACCTTGCGCAGAATGCCGCCCGCGCTGATGGCCGGCCACTCCGCCTTTTGTTGCTCGAACGCGACGCCGACTCGGGCGCCAATTGGCTGCAATCGCTCCTCCAGGGCGGCCAAAGCGAGGCCCGGCTGCCGGAGCTTTTCGATTCGCTCGAACCCAAGCGCCTCGACCGGCTTGATACGCCGGCGAAACGCTGCGAAGTCCTCAAGCGTATGCTCGCCGCCGCCGCGCCGCTGGCCGGGTGCAAGGCGGCGGCGCTGCCCGCCGCTGGCAAGAATCCGCGCTTCGACAAACAGCTTGAGGATTCCATTTGGGAAGACCCGCTCTACTTAATGATGGCCGCGTTGCTCTCCCTGCGCTCTGATCTGGTGGAAGTGCTTGAATTGCCTCGCACCGAACTGGCGCTGAGGTTGGTGGACCATGAGATCAAACGGCTGGAAGAGGGTGTGGTATCGCCCGCTGAGAAACGCCTGCTGGTGCATTTGGCCGCGTTTGGCTCGTTGGGTAATGGCCTTGATCACGAGCAGGCGCTGGCGGTCGCCGAAGCGGAGAGCGCGGCGCTCAAACTCAGTTGTCCTGAAGGCGTCGGCGCGCTTGTAGATCATTTGCATGAAGTGTTGCCTGCACCCGACCACGGCCTCGCACCGGTCGTGCCGGACATTCTGGCGGAAGCTTTGGTACTGCGGGCGCTGGGACAGTGTTCCGCATCGCAGCAGGATGCGGCCATCCGCCGCGCCGTGCGAGGACTTGGGTCGCGTGTGGTTCCGTTCATCCTCCGGACGGTGCAGGACTTTGCAGCGGCGGGACAGAAGGCCCCGCTTCAATGGCTAGAGGGGCTGATCAAAGCGGGTGTGGCGGACGATCCCGGCCTGCTGGCGGAGATCGAAAGCGCCATGCCCCACCAGACGCTCGTGCTTCGCGAAAAGGCAGTGGAAGTGGATGAGTTGCTCGCGAAACGTCTGGGCAAACTCGCGGAAGAAAATCCCAGTGAGGGAATATGGAATGAGTTGGGCCGTTTGCTGAACAATTTGGCCAACAGGTTGAGCGCGTTGGGCCGGCGAGAAGAGGCTCTGGAGAAGGCGCAGGAGGCGGTGCGGATTTACGAGCAACTGGCCAAGGCCCGGCCCGATGCTTTCCTGCCCGACTTGGCAATGTCGCTGAACAATTTGGCCACCATGCTGAGCGAGTTGGGCCGGCGAGAAGAGGCGCTGGAGAAGGCGCAGGAGGCGGTGCGGATCCGAGAGCAACTGGCCAAGGCCCGGCCCGATGCTTTCCTGCCCTACTTGGCTACTTCGCTGAACAATTTGGCCACCATGCTGAGCGAGTTGGGCCGGCGAGAAGAAGCGGTGGAGAAGGCGCAGGAGGCGGTGCGGATTTAGGAGCAACTGGCCAAGGCCCGGCCCGATGCTTTCCTGCCCTACTTGGCTGGTTCGCTGAACAATTTGGCCAACACGCTGAGCGCGTTGGGCCGGCGAGAAGAGGCTCTGGAGAAGGCGCAGGAGGCGGAGCGGATTTACGAGCAACTGGCCAAG
>CAZGGF010000402.1:0-1660 GCA_964524715.1 uncultured Verrucomicrobiota bacterium
CTGCGCAACAAGACAAAGAGGATGATCGAGTTCAGTATGGCCGAGAGCGAGTTGGCCAGCGCCAGCCCTCCTTCCTTCATCGGCCACATCAGGCAGAGCGAGAAAGCGAGGTTGGCCGCCATCGAACAGAGCGAGACATACATTGGCGTCCGGGTGTCCTTCAACGCGTAGAACCCGCGCGCGAGGATGCTCGTGCCGGAGTAGAACGAAAGGCCGATTGCCGTGAACTGCAGCGCGAACGCGCAGTGTCTCGTGCTTTCGGCGTCGAACCGACCGCGCTCGAATAGCAGTCGCACAATCGGCTCGCTCAGCACGATCAAGCCGACGGTTGCCGGCACGGTAATAACCATCAGAAATCGCAGCGCACGTCCGATTTCCAGGCGGAATTCCTCCATCGCGTCGCGGGCAGCGATGGCTGACAACGCCGGCAGCATGTAGGTGGCCAGCGACACACTGAATACGCCCAGCGGCAGCTCCATTAACCGGTCGGCATTGTTGAGTGCTGCGGGCACATAGTCTCCGACGAGGAAACCGAGCGTGCGCGCAACGATAACATTGATCTGGTAGGCGACGACGCCAATGACGCTTGGCGTGATCAACCTTCCCACCTGCAACAGGGTTTTATCGCGCCAATCCAACGACCAGCGCGGACGCCAGCCTTCACGCCAGAGCTGCGGGATCTGGTAAGCAAGCTGCACGATGCCCCCGAACAACACGCCGACGGCCAGTCCCATCACCTGCGAGTCGAGTGTCCGGCCAAACAGCGGACAAAGAACGTAGACCGACCCGATGAGCACGATGTTCATCAACACCGGCGAAAACGCCGGCACAAAGAAGTGGTGCATCGAATTAAGCACCCCCATCGCCAGCCCCGCCAGACAGATGAAGACCATGTAGGGGAACATCGTCGCCGTCAGCCGCACGATGAGCTGCTGACTGCCGCTCATGTCCAGGACGGCCAGCGCGAGCAAGAGGCCGCCTATGAACAGCACGGCGATGGCCACCAGAATGACGGAAACAGCCGACGCCACCGTATTTGCCGCGCACCACGCGGCGTCCCGCCCTTCCTGATGCAGGCGTTCGGTGAATACCGGCACGAACGCCGCGCTCAGCGCGCCCTCGCCAAGCAGACGGCGGAACAGGTTCGGAATGGTGAACGCATAGAAGAATGCCGACGCTTCCAGTCCCTGCCCCATGAAACCGGCAAAAACCATCTCGCGAACCAACCCCAGCACGCGGCTGGTCATCGTTGCCACGCCCACCGCGCCAGTGGAGCGAACCATGGAAGAAGGCGGAGTAATGGAGTGTTGGGGCGATGGAGTGTTGGGATTGGCGGGTTTTTCCATCATCTAGTCACTCCATGACACCATGACTCCAACACTCCACTACTCCAGTCCTCCATTCCCGCCTACCGCCGCCGCCGGCCTGTCATCCGCATCCGCTTTTCCGCTTCCGGGTCGAGCAGCGTCGTGTATTTGTAGGGGAAATTGTCGAGCTTCACCCGCGGGACAGTCTGACCGATGAAGAACTCGATCGCGTGGACCTGTTTCTTGTCATCCGCGCTCATGATCGTAAACGCGTCGCCAGTGGCCAGCGCGCGGCCCGTGCGGCCGATGCGGTGGACGTAATCCTCGGCGTGTTGCGGCATGTCGTAGTTGAT
>CAZGGF010000403.1:0-4592 GCA_964524715.1 uncultured Verrucomicrobiota bacterium
ATCATCACGTCGGCATCGTTGCTTGCAATCCAACCTTCGGCCGGTCGAGCGCCAGGCGGCAGCGGTCGATAGTTTGGATTCGGCGTCGGCACCACCGCGCGGCTGTCTACAAGGAACTTCCCGAGCAACGCGTTCAAATCCTTCACTTTCTCCGGCATCTTCGCAGCAAGGTTGTTGGTCTCACTCACATCGTCGGCAAGGTTGTAGAGTTCGAGTCGGTCGCTCTGGTCGTCGTTGTCGCAGAAGTTGCGAATGAGCTTCCAGTCGCCCTTGCGAACGTAGGCCGATGGGACGGTGCTGACAATGGGCACGTAATGCGGGAAATGGCAGAAAATCGCCTCGCGGCCAAGCGATTGCCCACGCAAAGCCGGCACGAAACTGATGCCGTCGAACACCTGCCCTTCGCGCGCCTTCAACCCGATCATCTCCAACAGCGTCGGGTAGAAATCCACACTTTGAATGACGGCATCGCTCTTCGCACCGGCGCGCGCCACGCCCGGCCAAACGACGATGCACGGCTCGCGCGTGCCGCCCTCGTAGATGGTGGCCTTGCCACCGCGCAACGGCGCATTACTGGTGATCGGAATGCTGCCAAACTCCGGCCGCAACGGTATCCGCTTGCTTTCATTCGCAGCCGGGAACGTCACGCCGCCGTTGTCGGAAAAGAAGACGATGATCGTATTCTCCGCCAGACCCAACTCATCAAGCGTCTTGAGCAACATGCCAACCGCATCGTCAAGGCTCTCCACCATCGCCGCATAAAGCGGATTGCGCTGCGGGTTCCCTGGATCAACCCGCTTCTGGTATTTCTCGATCAGATCCTTTTTTGCATCCCATGGCGAGTGGACCGAGAACGCCCAGTAGTTCAGGAAGAACGGCCGTTCTTTGTTTGCGCGAAGAAACTTCACCGCTTCCGACGCCATACGATCCTCGATATGTTCGCCAGGCTCGCCCTGGAAGTTCAGTTTCGGCGGGAACTTCCACGGCGCGAGGTAGCTCCCCGCCGGACCTGGACCGGAGTGATGCGGCACGTCCACATCGAAACCCTGATGAAGTGGGTCGAACGGCTCCATACCGAGATGCCATTTGCCAAAATGCCCCGTCGCGTAGCCGGCTGCCTTCAGAGCTTCAGCCAGCGTGAAATAATCTCGTTTCAGCCGCGTGACACTGGCCGCTTGTAATGCGCGGCTGCCTCGCGGCCCCTTCGGAATGAGCTTCTCCTCGAAGACTTCCTCCTGAACGTGACAGGAGGGCGTTGTAATGCCAATACGCGCCGGCCAGAGACCCGTCATGATGCTGGCGCGCGTTGGCGAACAAAGAGGACTGGCCGCATAGGCTTGCGTGAACATCATCCCGCGCGCAGCCAGACGCTCAAGGTTCGGCGTCTGGTAAAACTTGCTGCCGTAAAGCGAAGTGTCACGCCACCCCAGATCGTCGGCAAGAATGAACACAACATTCGGTTGCCGCTGACCCGCTGCAAGCGAACCACAAGCCAGCACACCCGACAGAATCAAGAACAGTATCCGTTTCATGCTTCACCGTT
This sequence comes from uncultured Verrucomicrobiota bacterium, assembly GCA_964524715.1. GTDB lineage: Bacteria > Verrucomicrobiota > Verrucomicrobiia > CAIQCK01 > CAIQCK01 > CAIQCK01. Next base: position 1,544 of record CAZGGF010000403.1, read on the forward strand.
GAATTGTTGTTGTTGTGATCGTGGTGGTCTGTGGCATGGCCGGCAATTCCAGCGCCATTCCTTTTTCATTGTCTTCGCGTGCAATGAACACACTTCCCTTCTGTCCAACACCTTTGATCAGTTTGCTCTGACCGATCAGAAAGCGGCCGTCCGGCAGGCCGGCAATGCCCAGCGACGCGTCGAAATCCCATTTCCCTGTAAGCCGGAACGAAGCGTCCGCGCGCAACAGTGCGCGTGGGTTGCCATAGCAACCAAACCACCACGAACCATTCGCCCATGCTGCTGTCTGAATACCCATCAATGTGTAACCGCTGGCGAGCACGTGGCGTCTCCTAAACTTGAATCGCTCGTCGTATTCGTAAAGGTAGTTTTGGTTCACGCCCGGCGGCAAACCGCCGACCACAATGAACCGGCCGTCCCGATACGCGATCCCGCCCGCGCCATGCACCACTTCGCGCAACCGATGCCGTGCCAATTCGACGAGATTGTCTCCGTCATAGACGTAGACCCACGAATCCGCACTGCCCGCAGGTTTGTTGAACTTACCGAAGTTCACCGCCACAAAAACCTTTCCATCGTGGTAGCACAGGTCGCCGTAATGACGGACCGCCGGCAGTTGTTTGAGCACGCGTCCCTGCAAGTCGGTTTTCACCAGCCCGTCCGTCCAGCTCCAGTAAATCGCGCCACGTTCGTCTGTGCAGATGCCTTGAAGATGCAGCTTGTAGGTGCCTTCGCACGCCGCATCTCGAAACGCACGCCCCGTCTTGAAAGCGAGCAGACGCCGGGGCTGATCCGTATAGACCCGCTCGATCCCCATCGACAGAAAACGCTCCCACGCCGCTGGATCATCCACAGTCCAGACGCCAACACCAAGGCCCGCCTGTTTAAGTTGCGCGACCTTCTGCGGCGTGACGGCACGCTCATTCAGCACCAGCGTCTCAAAACCATGCTGCTTCGCAACGCGGATGTCCGCAGCGATGTCCGACTCGCCACGATCCCAGAACACCGGGATGCCGGGCGCGAGCCGTTTCGCCTCCGCCATGTAGTTCATGTTGCCATCGTTGAAGCCCACCCACGCTTCCGCGCCAAGCTGCCGCACCATCGCAACCACTTCAGATACACAATTCGTCTTCGGCTGAATGGAGACGCGCGACTGCCGTTGCGTCATCATCAGCCGCAGCACCTCCTCCAACAAAGGCATCCGCTGCGGAGGACACTGTGCCAATGACTTCCCGTGTCGCCGCCGAAAATCCGCCGCCACGTCCAACTTCCGCAACTGCTCGCAAGTGGATTTCGATATCTCAAGGTCCCGGTTGCCAACACGCCAGGTGTTCCGGTCATGACTTATCACCAGTTTACCATCTCGCGTCCGATACACATCCAACTCCACCCAATCCGCGCCGGCTGCAATAGCGCTTCGGAAAGAAGCCAGCGTGTTCTCGGGACACTCCCCTGAATTTCCCCGGTGCGCCGTGACGCCGTTGTGAAGGAACTCACCGTTTCTGACAACCTTCAATTCCGCCGCGTCCAGAGACGCAAGAGAGGCACTGACGAGAGAGATTACCAAAACCATCCATTGGTTCTTCATTGAAGCATTCTTGCGCAAGCCCCCTTTCTGTTCCAATCAGAAATTATGCCCCCGCCATTCCACTGGTTTACACCCAAAGCTCTGCGGCGACGCCATACAGTGCTCTCTGAAGTGCCCGCTATGGTGTTCTGCCCGTCTCGTCGCGCAACTTCTCGAAGAGCGTCTGCAGTTCCTTCACCTTGTCGGGGTGTTCTGCAGCGACATTCTTCTTCTCGCCAAGGTCGTCAGCTAGATTGACCAGGAACGGTGGGATGGCGGCCCTCCCCTTCGCCTTGCCAGCCTTGGCAGCCCTCGCGGTCTTGCCCGCATCCTTGTAACTTTCGCGCGCACCGCCAGCCTGAATGAGCTTCCACTGGCCCTGCCGGATGGCAAACGGCCCTTTGATGCCACCGACATGGGCTACAAAATTGTCCCGCCCCGGCGTGTGATGTGGCTGACCGAGCAGCGCAGGCAGGACGTTGATGCTGTCAGGCGACGCGCCAGCAGCCAGTGTTTGGCCCGTCAGTGTTGCCAACGACGCCAACAGGTCCAGATGCACGATCAACTCGCCGCACTCGCTGCCCGCCGGGATGCGGCCCGGCCAGCGCGCAATAAATGGAACCCGGTGACCGCCCTCAAACAAGCTGCCCTTGTAACCGCGCAACTCGCCATTACATGGATGCTCGAAGTTGCCAACATCCTCGTAGCCGTCATCCATCACGCCACCGTTGTCGCTGGTGAAGACCACCAGCGTATTGTCAGCGAGCTTCAGTCGTTCCAGCGTCGCCAGCACCTCGCCAACCGCCACGTCGAGTTCCACGATCGCGTCACCGCGTGTGCCGCATTGGCTCTTGCCATGGTGTCGAGGATTTGGCACGCGCGGCACGTGGATGTTGTGTGTGGCGAAATAGAGGAAGAATGGCCGGTCCTTGCTGCGCTCGATGAACGCGCACGCCTTCTGCCGGAACGTATCGGCAATCTCCTCATCCTTCCAACGCGCCGCCTTGCCGCCGGTCATCCAGCCGATGCGGCCCACACCACTGACGATGGTGTTGTCGTGGCCGTGCGTCGCCTTCAACTTCAGCAGTTCCGGATTCTCCCGGCCCGTCGGCTCGGTGCCGATCTTCTTCAGGTAACTCACTGCAATCGGGTCGTTCGGATCGAGGCCGGCGACGTGATGGTTCTCAATGAATACGCATGGCACCCGGTCGCCCGTGGCTGGAAAGAAGAAAGCGTAATCGAATCCGATCTCCAGCGGACCAGGCGTCACCTCGCGATTCCAGTCCGGACCGCCCTCGTTGCCAAGTCCCAGGTGCCATTTGCCAACAATCGCCGTCGTATAACCTGCCTGTTTCAACATCGAGGGCAATGTCACGGAACCCGGCCGGATCGAGATGGCCGCGTCGCCTGGTGCGATGGCTGAACCTTCCGGCTGGCGCCATGAGTATTTGCCAGTCAACAAGGCCCGTCGCGTCGGCGTAC
>CAZGGF010000404.1:0-1800 GCA_964524715.1 uncultured Verrucomicrobiota bacterium
ACTTCGCCTTCTCGTCGCTGGTCTGTTGCGCGCCCTCGATGAAGCCGCGCCGGTAGCGCTTGTCGCCAAACCACCAGACATGCGTTGCGCTTGAATAGTTGCCGCCTGGATGGATCGTTGTATCGCCGGCCGGCACGGGCGGCTGTGTCCACAACGTCGTCACCAGCACGCGCGCCGCTGTCACTGCCGCTTCGAGAAACCGCTGCTCGCCCGTCGCGTCATAGACGTGCAGCAATCCTTCCCAGTCCGGCACGAAACTCATGTTTACGAACGGCATCACGCCAAGGTCTTTCGTCGGCAGCCGCGTAATGTTCTCGGCGTTGTATTTATCGGCCGCCTCCACCGCCGCGTCCCGCCAGCGCGCCTCGCCCGTCAGCCGGTAAAGCGCCAACGCGTCCTCGAACGGTTGCACGTGGCTGTAGCCTTTCGTCACGCGCGGCTGGCCCTTGTCGTCGAGGCAGAACCCGCCCAGCGCCGGTGAGCGGCCATGCGTCATCGCATACGCGCTCGCGAACACCGCCGCGCCATACGTGGACATCGGCCCTCGCATCGGCTGATGGTGGTAGTAGTTGTCGCCGATCGCGCGCTCCGCGGCGAAGTGTGCGCCGGATCGCGAAATCATGAACTCCAGCGCCGGCAGCGCGAACCGGCGATAAACATCCTCGTCGCCGGTGAGCAGGTAGTAGCTCAGGTAGGTCAGTGGCGACGAATGCGAAACGACGTTGCGGCTCTCAATGTTCCACGGCCCCTTCGCGCGCGCATCCCAACCGGAAGCGCGCTCGTCACGAATCAGGTCGAGCAGGTTCAGCGCGGCGTCCGACAGCGACGCATACGCCGGCCTCCGGTAGTCGGTCAACCCGAACAACTCCGTCGCCACGCGCCGATACGCCGCATACGCGTCGCCCGATTGCAGCCAGACGCGGAACCGCGCGCGCAACGGTCCACCGTCCGCGCGGGCGCTGCCGGGCTGGCCGAGCACCGGCGTATAGAGGATCGGCTGCGCCTGCCCCATCTCATTGCGGAGGCCGAACGCGTAGCGCGAATTCCGCGGGCTCGCCCACTCGAATGGCAGCTCTTCCGGCTCGGCCACGAGCGCGAGCGATGCGCCGCCGCGGTTCACCAGCGCCAGCGGCGTTGGTGTATGTGAGTTCAGCAGCGTCACCGGCTGTGCCGGGAAACGTTTGCCGTGATACATGAACGGCAGCAGCAGGGAATCCACCTCCTCCGGTGCCACGGCGACGAGGCTGTGATAGCCGAGCGAGTAATGCCCCGGCCCGTTCGGTGTGAAACCGAGCGTTACCTGTGCTTGCGATTGCCCGCCATCGAGCCGCCATGTTGCCTTCAGTTGGCCAACGGGCAGCGGCTGGAAACCCAGCTCCACTGTCCGGTTGTCCACCTGCCGGACCGTCGCCGGTCGCAGCGCGAAACACCGCCCTGCCGCCCACGGCGCCGTCGGCGGCCCCGCGCGCGTCTTCGCTGATGCGCCACCCGCGCCGACCTCGATCTCCGCGCTGAAGCTGATGTCCCAAGCCGGATGAACGTGTGTCGCGATGATCTTCGGGTCGCTCTCCTTTGGCCGGAACAGCACGCGATACCCTTCCGCCTCCGGCCCGGTTCGCAGAGGTTTCCACCCGCTGCCGTCGCGTAACGCCGCCTGCAATGCCACCGCTGGTCCGTCCACTGTTGTCGCGCGGTGAAACGTCCAGCGCACCGCATCGTTCGCGAGCGTCGCCGCCGGCTCCGGCTCGATGTGCTGGAGCGGTGGCGGCAAGAGTTGCTGGTTCCCGGCGGCGAGCTTCA
>CAZGGF010000405.1:0-1909 GCA_964524715.1 uncultured Verrucomicrobiota bacterium
GTAGGCTGCGCCGGTGAACATGATCGGGGCCACCTCTCCTGCCCCGCGGCCGACAGCCAGGATGGCGCCGGTAATGACACCCGGCAGGGCTTGGGGCAGCACAATCTTGAGAATCGTCTCCAGCTTGGTCGCGCCCAGCGCCATGCTCGCCTCCCGCAAACCGGGAGCGACCGCGCGCAACGCCTCCTCGGTCGCAACGATCACCACCGGCAGCGTCAGCACAGCCATGGTTGCAGCAGCCCAGACCAGAGCGGGCTTGCCATAGGTTAACTGGCCGCCGCAGAACAACTTGTCCATGCTGCCGCCGACGAACTGGACGAAGAAGCCGAGCCCAAACAGCCCAAAGACAATGGACGGCACACCGGCGAGATTGTTGATCGCGCCGCGAATAATGCGCGTAACGGCGCTGGTGGCGTGGGCGTATTCGTTAAGGTAGACCGCCGTGATCACACCCACCGGCAGGACACCGATGGTCATGAGCACCACCAACGCCACCGTGCCAAAACTCATCGGAAAAACGCCGGCGGTTGCCGCGTCGAACATGCCCTCCTTCGTGCCGCCGAAAATGAACCGCAACGACATCTGCGCGGCGCCATTCCAGACGATGTTGCCAAGAATGACCGCGATCATCGCGATGATGGAGAATGTCATCAGGCCGGTCGCGCCAGTGAACACCAGCGATTGCCAATCAATATGTTTGCGTCGCAGTGGCATCGCGTATCAACGGCTCCCTTCCAGTTTCAGTTTCAACCGGTGCACCACCATGTCGCCGAGGATGTTGGTCAGGAATGTCACGACAAACAGCATCGCACCGAGCAGGAACAGGATGCGGTAGTGGTCGCCACCAAAAACAACCTCGGCCAGTTCCGCCGCAATCGAAGCCGTCAACGTGCGGCAGGAATCGAAGATCGAGGCCGACACGATGGACGCGTTGCCCGAGGCCATCAGCACCACCATCGTTTCGCCAATGGCGCGGCCGAAACCGAGCACACACGCGGCAAACACGCCCGGCACGGCCGCCGGCAGCACGACCTGCCACGCCGCTTTCCATGGCGATGCGCCAAGCGCGAGCGCAGCCTGCGTATAGACTTTGGGCACGCTGCTGAGCGCGTCTTCGGAGATTGTGAAGATGATTGGGACAACGGTCAGGCCGAGCGCGACGCCGGCAACGAAGGCATTGAGACGCGAAGTGTAGCCGAACATCGCCTGCAGCAGACTGGCCAGCACGATGAGCGCAAAGAAGCCGAGCACCACCGACGGAATGCCCGACAACAACTCGATGGCCGGCTTGACCACCTCGCGCACCGCAGGACGCGCGAGTTGCGAGACATAGATGGCCGCGCCAATGCCGAGTGGCACGGAAAGCAAAAGCGCCACCAGCGTCGCCTTGAGGCTGCCGATGATGAGCGGAACGATGTTGAACTTCGGGATTTCGCTCACAGGCTGCCAGATGAAGGCGGGTTTGTCGTAACCGTACCATCGGCGCGCCTCGATCATGGCGCTCCAACTGGTGGTATTGACGAGCGCGTCAGGGTTGGCGATTTCCTTCAACTCCTGCCCCTTCAGTTCCACAAGCTGGCGCAGCGTGTCCGCGTCGTAGGTCTTCAGGTCTGCGACAGTCACGCCGATGTAGGCGGCGAGTTTTTCCGGTGCGAGTCCGGAGATTTCATCAGCCTTGATGGGCTTCTGACCACGGGCGTTATTGGCCCGCCCCAGGGCCACGGGCAACGCCTCACGTCCCACGAAGACGAAGATCAGGAAGATCATCAGGATGGCCGACAGCGACACGATGAAGATGCCCCGTTCGACGAGCCATTCGCCCCAACGGTGCCCGCGGCAGATAATGGCTTCCGCCAACGTGGCGCGCCGCTCCGGCACGACGTTTTGAGCCGGTCCGCTTTCGCGTTCG
>CAZGGF010000406.1:0-2022 GCA_964524715.1 uncultured Verrucomicrobiota bacterium
GGAAACAGAAATAAGAGCGCGTTGAATCTTGGACATGTGCCGGAGCGTAGCCAGACAGCGCCCGCTCGTCACGGAGATTTTATGCCGGACAGGCGAGACGCCTGTTCCACGGTCACCACTTCACCTGCTTCAGAAATTTCAGGCTCTGCGGCAACTGCTCGCGGACGGACGGCGACTCGTCCTCGATGAAGTAGTATTTCACGCCGGCCTTCTGCGCGGCCTTGAGGATCGTCGGATAGTCCATCTGGCCGCTGCCAAGCGCGACGTCGTTGGTCACGTCGGTGTGGCCGGTGTGTTCGCCGGTCTTGACGCCTTTCTTGAGGTCCTTGAGATGCACCAGTTCCCAACGCTTGCCGTATTTCTCGAAGAGCTTTACCGGGCATTGGCCAGGGAACATGACCCAGAGGATATCCATTTCGAACGTCACGAGCTTCGGGTTCGTCTGCGCCATGAGCAGGTCGAATACCGTGCCATCACCGAGCGGACGGAACTCGTAACCGTGAACGTGGTAGAAGCACTTCATGCCGTACTTGGCAAACACCGCACCTGCCTTGTTGAACACCTCGGCGGCAGCGCGGCATTGGGCCTCGTCGAAGTTTCCCTTGTGCGGAATCCACGCGCAGCCGACGTATTTCAAGCCGTATACCTTGGCTTCCTGTGCAACGCTTTCGGGATCATCACGGAGACGGTCATAGGGGAAATGGCCGGCGATGGGCTTGAGCTTGTTCTCGTCGAGAAGCTTCTTGAACTCGACCGGCGTCAATTTGTAGGTGTTGCCCACCTCCACCTCGCGGAAACCGAGGTCTTTCACAAATTTCATCGTGCCAGGCACGTCCTTGGCAAAGTCGGCGCGCAGGCTGTAAAGCTGCAAACCGGTCGGACCCTGATAGGAGCCGGCGAAGGCGGGGATCGTTTGGAGGCCGAGCAGCGCAACGCTCGCGGCGAGGGACATGGTGAAGGATTTCATGGGCGCGCAGGATAGTGGCGCGACATCCGGAATGGAAGCATCAATTCCCCGCTTGAAACCAGCCGTCGAAGCCTCAACACTGCGCACCATGAGCGCCGTCAGCTATGAGCAACTCCGGGCCGAACTGGTTCCTTGCGTGTTGCACGAGCCTCCCGACGGCTACATGCCGGTGCCGGTCACCGAACGGCTCGCGCAAGCGATCTGGTTCGACCAGCGTCTCAAGCGCGACGGTTTGCAGACCGCCGACGGCCGCCGCGTACGCGTGGTGTCGCCGGGCTGGTGGAATCTCGAAGCCGGGCCGGATTTTCATCGCGCCGTCATCGCTTTCGACGACGCCAAGCCGCAACTCGGAGACGTTGAAGTGCATTTGCATGGCGCGGACTGGCACCAACACGGTCATACGAGCGACCGGCTCTACAATGATGTCATTCTACACGTTGCGCTATGGCGACATGGCGGGCAACCTGCGACAACCGCAGCCGGTCGCGCGCTGCCGCAACTTGTGATGGCCGACCAGCTCGACGCGCCGCTGGACCAGCTTTACGATTCCATCGACCCGGAGAACTACCCCTACGATCTCGACAGCCACGTAGGCGCATGCGAGTCGCCATTGAAGTCAGCACCACCGGAAATGATCGCCGCGTTGCTCGAAGACGCCGGTCTTGCGAGGCTGCGCACGAAGGCGCGGCGGCTGACGCGGTGGATTCAGCGCACCGGCATCGAGCAGGCGCTTTACACGGCGTTGATGGAGGCGCTCGGTTTCAAACACAACAAGGAGCCCATGCGGCGGCTCGCGAACCATCTCCCGGTGGCGCGCCTGCGCGAACTGCCGGCGGTGCAGGCGCAGGCGTTGCTGATGGGCGTCGCCGGTTTCCTGCCGGAGCGCACCGTGGCTGGCCGGGACGAGGCCACCCGCCGCTATGTGAAGCGGCTCTGGGACGTGTGGTGGAAAGCACGTGATGAGTTTGCCGGCGCGACGCTCTCGCGCGACGAGTGGCGGCTGGCGGGACTGCGGCCGGCGAATTTCCCGTGGCGGAGGCTGGCGGCGGTGGCGC
>CAZGGF010000407.1:0-28248 GCA_964524715.1 uncultured Verrucomicrobiota bacterium
CTTCGACAGGATGAGGTTTCCGCCGATGCCAAGAATCAGGAGAATGGCCCAGGCAAACACCGTGGATTTGAGGATCAACTTCCGCATGGCACTCTGCGGAAACTGGTCGGACAACACGGACAAGATGAAGATCTTGCTGATGGGATTGATCAGCACGAGCAGGTAAAGCGTGTACTGAGTCAGGAGAGCCAGGCGCATGGTGTAATACTATCTGCGCAAAGTTTAGCGCATTCGACCCGGCAAGCACAAGCAGGTTGGCTGGCAAAACCCGCGGGATTACGCCAGCGCACAACGACCATCAGAGCGATCACTTCGACGTCGCCGAGTAACGGATCAGGAGGCTGCTCTTGGCCGGCAATCGCAGCTCGGTGGCTGCGGCCAGTTCCGCGCCGCTCATGGTTTTCTTCGTCGCTTGATGCGACTCGTCGATCGTCTCCACGACATAGGTGAGCTTGGGATTGATGGCACGCAGGGAAACCATCAGTCCGGGGTAATTGCACTCTGCGCGGCGGAAGGCCAACACGATGCCCGCATTCAGGTCCGGCCGGTGGAATTGCTAGGCGGCCCACACGTCCGGCGCCGTCGACGCCATCGTGAGCGGATAGAAATCCCCATACCAGAACTTCTGGCTGGCCCGCACTTCGGCCAGCGTCGTCTGGGCGCGTTCGAGCGGGAAATCGGGAGCCAGATAATCGAATTGGCAGATGGCGCCGGCGGTGGCTCCGCTGCGCACGACGTAGGCATCCGTCGCCCAACTGCATGCGGTGAACAACGGGACATAGAGGCTCAGGCCCAGGGTTTGCATCTGATCCCATTCGGCATGGTTGGGCGAGCAACTCGTGTCGCTGCGCCACAAGGGAACGCTGCGCATGCAGGTTTCCAGGTCGATGCGGCGTCCGCCACTGGCGCAGTTGTCGATCCACAGTCCGGGATGTTTTGCGCGCAGTTCATCCCACATGGCATACAACCCCTCGATGTAGCGGATTTCAGTCATGCCCTGGCGATCGGGAGCGTCGGCGGCCCGCCAGAAACCCAACGGGTCGATGTTGAAATCGTTCCGGTACACATCCAGACCGAACTCGCCAATCTGTTGCGACAAGTGATCCGTGAGCCAGCGGCGGGCGGCGGGATCACTCAGCTTGAACAGCCGGCTCTTGCCGCCGGGGAAGATGAACTCGGGATGCTCGCTCGCGATCTTCGATCCTTCGGCGACCCGCTCGGGCTCGTACCAGAGGATGAACTGAAGGCCGAGCTTGTGGCAGGCATCGGTCACCGGTCTCAGTCCGCGAGGAAAAGTCTGCGGGTCCGCGTACCAATTGCCCACGCCGTTGGGAAAGCCGAGTTCGAACCAGGCGGCATCGAGCCAATGAGTGTCGCAACCCACGCGCTCGGTCATCTGGGCGGCTGCGATCTGGCCGGACTCCGTGTTCCAGCCGGCCTTTTTTCGGAAGTAGCGATCGAAGCACTGCATGGCGATGGGCAGACGCAGCGGCCGGCCTTGTTGCTGCGGGACGTAATGGAAAAGCATCAACCGGCGGAACCGGTTGTGGGCGGCCAGCCGATCGCCCTTCCAGGCCAGCAACAGGATTCGCGGCGTACGGATTTCCTCGCCCGGATGCAATATCAGATGGGTCTTTTCCATGCCGGCTGTCAAACGGGTCGGGCCAGCCTTGCTGCGGTCGATGGCCGCCGCCCATTGTCCCGACCATCCCACCGCTACGATCACGCCTTGATTGGCATATTGCAGATTGAAGAAAGGAAAGGTGCCGTTTGAGGAGCGGCCGCCATTCGGGGCCAAGCTGATCCGATTGCCGGCCTTCAACGCAGTGTCCTGCACAAGAAACGATCGCTCGTTGCAGAAATCGCCGAGAATCTGGTGCAGGACGACGGCCTGATTCGGGGCGGCTGTGGCCAACTGCACGTCCAGCGCCTGGATGTTCTCCATGATGGTCGTGTCCTTCTGGCCTGTGTTCTTGAAATGCAGCACCCACTCGACGGCCGGATAATGGCTCCAAGCAGTGGCCGTGGCCCGTATCTGGAGGCCCGTCGCGGGATCGGTCCAAGTGAGGCATTGACGGCTGGCATCTTTGCCCGTCTTGGTCTCAACGGCACACTTCCATGTCTTCAGAAACTCACTCGATGCGCGGCCGGCATATTGAAAAGAGAACGGCAAAGCCGGCCCGAAGAACTGCGCTTTCGCCGCGGTTTGTTGAAACGCGGCGGAGGCCCAATCGTGCATGGCTTTGACCTCTGCCGGCGAGGCCATGATCGCATCATGCGCGGGTCCCGAGGGAAGCTCGGTGATGGGAAGCGCCTTGCTCGGCGGGGCGGCCAGTGCGGTTGAGGCAAGCGCGAAACAACCCAACAACGCACACGCCAAGGGCAATGGGGATCGGTTCATGGTGATTCCTCAAGTCTGCGACTATTTTCGAAAGGTGATCCCGCTGACAAACGGGCCAATTTGGACACAAGGAGAATCCTGGGTGATGGGTTGGCCGAAATAAGTGATGCGCTCAAAGGACAACCCGCTGACGTTGTGCTTCTCGCTGTCGCCCAACATATAAAGCAGCCCGCGGAAACTGCCCGGCTCGCCGGTGACTTGGATGTTCTTGAAAGAGCAGTTTCGCAACATGCCGGGCTCCGGTTTCTTGAACGGTCCATAAGTGCACCGCATGGGCTTGGCCATCAGTATGATGGTGTCCTGCCCGCTTGAATGAATTCGGAAGTCGTCGAAGTGGCAGTCTTCCATCATCATGTCCTGATTGGGCTGCAGCCAGATGATCGCATTGGCCCAGTATTGCGTGGGGAGCTTGACGTTCTTGCTGTAGTGCAGCACGTCGATGTTGCGGGCGCGGATGTTTCGCATGCCCTCGGTCTCGCATTCGTAGCCGATGCGGAAGATGTTGGCGACATCGGTCCAGAACTCGCAATCCTCGACAAGGATGTCCTCACAAGGCCGCGTCATCTTCGCCAGACCCTTGATCGCAATGCAATCGTCCTGGGTCCGGAAGAAGCAATTCCGAACGGTGGCATGTTGTGTGTTGACCAGATCCAGCGCGTCATCGTTGATCATGCGGGAACCGCAGATCTTCACGTTGTCGATCGCAACGCGCTCGCAATTCCAAGTCACGAAGGTCCAGCTCCAGGGATTCCGAATGATGATGTCGCGGATTGACAGGTCCTGGCAATCCTTGCAGTCCACCAGATATCGCCCCGGCCCTTTGAAACGGGGTGATTCCTCACCGGCGAGGATGCCGCGGCCACGAATCGTGATGTTCCGGCCCTTGGCAACCACGCATCCCTTGACCACCGCGCCACCTGCCAGGTAGAGCGTTTGGTTGTCCGTCAGGCTGATCTTGCCCGGGCGATGGATGCCGGGCGGAAAATAAACCACGTTGGGATCGCCGGGCTTCGGCGCGCCGGTCTCGGTTGCATTTCCGAAAAGGAGCAGCGGTTTGACCCGGCCATCCCGCTCCACGGAGATCCGAAAAGGCGCCTCTGCCGCGAGCGTGATCTCGTGGGGGCCGTTTCGTTCGAGCCGGACGCCAAAACGGGCGGGCTGGACCTGGACCTTTTCCAACGATTGAGTCGAGGTCACCCGGATCGCCACTTTCCCGGAAAAATCAAACGACGCGAAATAGTAATCGCCTTCGAAATACTGGCTTTGCGCCGCATAGACATCCACCGGCCTACCGTTCACCGTGACCGCATAATCGCCGGTGATTGCCTCTCCCGGCGGTGCGGGATAAGTCGTAACGTCTGCGCGTGCGGGCAACGGAATGGCCGCCTGCAACAGAACAAGCCAGACAACCCCACAACTCACTGTCGCGAACATTTTTTTCATCGGCGGATTCTCTCTATTGATTTTCCATCACGGCTGAAGATATCGGTCGCGTTCCGGTCGGCAGGACACGGCGGATTGGCTCAAGCCTTGTTCTCATGATTGCCGGCCACAGCCTGCCACGTGGCGCGGAAAATGTCTCAACATCCCTTTCGGTTTGTTTTACATACTTTTCGACCACGTGACGAATCCGACGAAGGTCATCAAATCCGCCACCAGTTTGAAGAAGCTGACGAGCAGGGCCAAAACCTCAACATACAGGATGGCGGAAAGAAGAACCGCCGCATTTGTGGAATTCTTTACAGAAAAAATGGCTGCCGGACTAGGATTCGAACCTAGACAGGCAGATCCAGAGTCTGCCGTGCTACCATTACACCATCCGGCAACGTGGCGGCGTCATTTTTTCCGCCGCCGAAGCGCGCTGAAACTAGCGAATGGACCTGAGTTTGTCAAAATGGAAACTGGTGGAAACCACAAAAGACGAAAACCCGATAGCCGCACCCACCGGGTCGCCAGGAACAACTCATGGAGTTTCGCCTTGTTTCGTGCGGTCTGGCCGTTACGCTGCCAGCAACCAACCGCCGATTATGAGAACATTGAGCCGCATTTTCCACCGTGTGTTGTGCATTGCAGCGTTGTTCGCGAACCAGTCATCCAGTCATGCCGAAGCCGGTAAAACTGCCGCTTCTGCCGCTAGTGACCTGTTCATCGGCGGTTGCGGCGGCGTTTATTTTTTGGCGGAACCGGGCGAATTGACGGTGGAAGTCATGAAGCGCGACCGGAACCGCCGCGACACGCACACGGAATTGCGTGCGATTCTTGCCGGACCGGATCGACGAGTGCTGCAAGAGGTGACGATTCCTGACGACGGACGGCCGCGCAGTAGCGGTATGGGGCCGGTTCAACAATGCCGCCTGTCGACGCGTGTGGAACGCAGAGGCGTCTATGTGCTGAACATCACCGTTTCACAGGATCGATATGGAGAACACGCCGTTTGGGGCTTTCGTTCAAACTGCCCCAAGTATCTGATCGAAACAGCGCGCGGTCACAAGGACGCACGGCACGAGGAGCCGATCGTGCTGGCAAGTCCTGAGCGTCCGGGCGACGTGTGCTTCGTGCCCCGACGCGGAGCGTTCGACATCAAGGTGACTGGTTTGGCGAAAGGTGCACCGGCCCCACAGGTGTTCGATGCGAAGGGAGCGCTGGTTGCCGCGCTGGAGTCTGGCGAACGCGGGCAGGCGTCTCATTCCTTCGCCGCGAGCAAGCAGCGCGATGCTGTGCCATGGCGGCTGCATTTCGAGTCGGCGCAGGCAACAGTGGCGATTGATGGCGTCACGCGATGGGAAGAAAAAGATCTGCAGCGCGACATGGCTTGTTGGACGCCCGACCCGAAGGCGTGGTTCCCCTTCCCGGAAAACCGCTGGATATTGACGCCCTATAGCCGAACGGTTTATGGCCAACCGGGTGAGCGGAAGGAGATTACATTCCAGGTTCGCAATGACACAGCGCGGGAGAGGACGATCCAACTGGCGCTGGAATTTCCCGGCGAGAACTGGCCCACGCAGCTTTCCATTGAGCGTGTGAAACTGGGCGGAAGGAAGGCAACAACGGTCACGGCGGGTTGCACAGTGCCTTCGGCCGGTGAGACACGCATGTGTCATGTGCGGGCAACACCCCTGGATGATTCCGGATTCTCGACTTTCTCAACGCTCACGGTAAAGGCGGGCGAAGCACCTGCGGCGAAGCCACTTGCCATGCCCCTTGTGCTCAAGCCTTACCAGCACGAGAATGAACAGTTCGGCCATATAGCGGACCATCCGACTGAAAACCAAGTCTACTTCGACCTGCAGAACCATCCGTTCGTCAGGACGAGCGGCGGCGTTGCCATGGTACGCGACGGAGAATGGATCGTGTCGCCAGCGGGCAACAACACCAGCGCAGTCTGCTCAAAGGTCGCGTTTGATCGCGACAACCATGTCTACGCTCTCGCCACAACAGCCGGAAACACAGCACTCGCGTACTCTAACGACGGCGGCAAAACGTTCACAACCTGCGCAATTCCACCCCGGACGGGGCGGTCCCAGTCATTCGATATGGAGGAGTTCACGGGCCACAACGTCCCCGACGGCCCGCCGCCGATTTTGCGCTACACGCGCACTGCCAAAGACCCGAAAGTCTTCTGGCGTTCGCTCAACGACTTGGAATTGTTCCTGCCAAAGAAGGAGGACGGTCGGCTGGTGATGGGAGAGCCGATCCTGATCTCCGAGAAATGCATCGGTCTGGCAGCGCATTCGGGTATTCCCGCCTCGGTCGTCTCGCGCGGCAGCAAGGTCCACGTTATCTGGGGTGAGGCGACAGACCCGAAAACGCCCGGTCCCGGCGTTCCTGCGTTCGTCGTGACATATGATCGAAAAACGGGCCGGTTGGGCAAACCTGCGCTTGTGGGCTGCGGTGCGCCCCCCAATGACATTCACAACTCGCCTAGCATCACAATGGACAGTCAGGGCTTCCTCCACGCTCTGGCGGGCACCCATGGCCGGCCGTTCCCATACGCACGTTCACTGAAGCCGAACGACGCCGGCGGTGGGTGGACCGAAGCAGCGCCGATGGTCGAGAATTTGAACCAGACCTATATCGGGATGGTGTGCGGGCCGGATGACACGCTGCATGCGACGTTCCGGCTGTGGCAAACGGGAGTTGATCCTTTTCCAGCCAGCCATTACGCCGCGCTGGCCTATCAACGGAAACGCCCCGGCCAGCCGTGGGAACCGCCGCGCATCCTGATCGTACCGCCGTTCTCCGAATACAGCGTCTTCTACCACCGACTCACGATGGACCGGAGGGGCAGGCTGTTTCTCTCGTACGACTATTGGTCCACGCACTGGTTCTACCGGAATGACCACTTCGGCCGGCGTCGCGTGCTGCTGATGTCGCCGGATGGCGGCAATACCTGGCAGTTGGCCCAGACAAAAGACCTGCGGTAACTGCTACAAAATCAGGCTGCCATCATCTTCATTGCCACATCCACGCCGCTGGCGGCGTCGGGAGCATAGGCATCGGCGCCAATCTCGTTGGCAAACTCCTGTGTGATCGGAGCGCCACCAATGATGACCTTGACGGTCTTGAGGCCGGCATTGCGGATGGCTTGGACGGTGTCCTTCATTGCCGGCATGGTCGTGGTGAGCAGCGCGGAAAGACCGACGATCTGGGCGTTGTGCTGCTTGACAGCGGCAACGAATTTGTCGGGCGAGACATTGGAACCAAGATCCACGACGCCGATGTTGGCGCCTTTCCACATCATGCCCACGAGGTTCTTGCCGATGTCGTGGAGGTCGCCCTGCACGGTGCCGAGCACGGCGGTGTACTTCGGTTTGATGCCGGCCTTGGCAAGCAACGGTTCCAGCATCGCCATCGCCTCCTTCATGGCGCGCGCGGCGATCAGCATCTCCGGGACGAAATACTCATTGCGCTTGAATCGCTCGCCGACCTCGGCCATGCCGAGCACAAGTCCCTTCTCGACGATATCCATCGGCGCGACGTTCTGGTCGAGCAATGTTTGTACGAGTTGTTTGGCCTTGTTGCGGTCGCCTTTGATGATGGCTTGGGTCAGATCTTGCAGTTCGCTCATGATTGTCTCCGAATAAAATGCTGCTTTGACTTGGCGCGGATAGTAACGGGAACTTGGGAGTTGTCACTAGAAATTTATCACAACCAACGCTGTCAGCCGCGTTTCCACCGCTGCACCGCCTTCTGGCCATCGGGAGCGGGCACGAACATATCGGCTCGCTTCAGACCGAGTTCCTTCGCCATCGCGATGGAATAATCCAGCAACCCCATTTTCGGGTAACGACCATTGGAGCCAAAGGAGAACTTCACGCCCGCGGCCTTGGCGATCTTCAGGAACGGCAGCCGTGGCAGCTTGTAACTGCTGTTGATCTCCAACGCGACCCGATGTTTCACTGCCGCATCGACGACTTTCTGGACGCGCGCCGGCGTCCAGAATGCGTCGTAATCGGCGGCGAGCGGCGCTGGCAGCCACGAGGTATTGGCGAGGATGTCGATCGGCTGCTCCGAGAGAATCTTCACATGCCAGTCCACGAAACGGTCCATGAACGCCTGCTTGTCCGCCATGTCCACGAGCGATTCTATGTCCTTCAACCAAAGCTTGGTGCGCCGGCCGTCTTTGCCGGGAAATGTCATCGTGTCGGTCAATACGTAGTCGAGTTGCGCCAGCGCTGTCGTCGAGAAACCGCTCGTCCAGTCAATCCACTCCGCCTGAACACCGCGAAAAACCGGCTTGCCGGCAAGCATGTCGAGTTGGCGTTTGAGTTCCTCGTCGTTCTTGATGACGATCGGGTAATCGTTCTCCTTGGTGCCGGCATGCTCGACGATGCCGAGTTTGACGCCGTGCGTATGCGGCAACGCCAACACCGCGTCAATCGTGCTCTTGTCGAGATGAACATGGAAATCCATGAGCGGGAAATCGAGGCCCTGAGGCACAGCAGTCTTCTCCCCTGCTTGCAGCCACGGTGTCGCGCACGCAGCGGTTGCTGCGCCGATGAAAGTCCGTCGAGTCATTTGATTCATAAAAGTTCCCTTACTTGCCAGCCGCAAACGCGCTCAAATACGCGTCACGAAATTCCTGCGCTGCCTTTGCGCTCGTGATGTTGCGATCCCAATCCAACGCGGGCCGCGAGCCCAATTTCGCCGGTGGAATCTCATGTCCGCCAAACCGCGCGACCAGCTTCTGAAATTCTGCGCCCCATGCCTTGAGCTTGCCGTCCACGGTCAGCAAACCGGTAAGCTGGCTGCAATCATTGGCCTGGGGATGGTCGTAAAATCCCCAGTTCAACCAGCCACACGCGAGGCCCGCCGTTGTTTCCACTGCGCGGCGGCACCAGCGCGCCTGCTGCTCCTCGGAGCCGGGCGCGGACGTCTTTCCATTCCTGAGCCGCAACGCGCCGCCACCATACCAGCCAAATTCCGCCAGCACCACCGGCTTGCCCGGCGCAGCCACTTCGCGCACAACGCTTTCGAGAGAAGCGAGATTGCGCTGTTCACCCTCCGGTTTCGCGTAGTCGTAGAGGCCGCCAGCGTTCGGATAGAAATGAACCTCAAGGAAATCGAGGAGCTTCGCCTGCCGTGACGGACGGAACGCCGGCCAATGCACGCCGCCGCCCACCGCCGGCACTGATGACTGAAGCAGTCCAACGGTCACCAGCGCATCCGGATCGGCCGCCTTGATTGCCGTCACCTGCCGCCGCGTCCAGTCATCGGCGCGGTCGTCGCGAAAATACTGGTAGTCGAGCAACAGCTTGCTATCCGCCACGTCTTTCCTTGGTGGCACAGCAACCTCGCCCCAATTGAGCGTTGCCGCGTCCACACCCCACGCTTTTGCGGCGTCGGCCGGCGATGTGTAATGCTGTTTCAACCACGCGTTCCAACGTGAGCGCATGTCGGCACTGTCCCAACCGACAGCCGGCTCGTTCTTGAGATCGTAGGCGAAGATGACGTTACGGCCACGATAACGGGCCGCGAAGAGTTTCCAAAAACCCTCCAACGAGCGCAGAAAAGCCTCATTCGCAAAGTGGTCAGTGCGTGCCCACTCGGGCAAGGTCTCCCAATGGTCCGGTCCGGTCGGATGCACGTAGATGCCAGCTTCCTCGGCGATGGCAAGGAACTGATCGAACTTCTTCAACCCATCGTCGTCCAGCGCGCCGGGCTTCGTATAGAACGACCCGAAGCTGACGAAGACGCGGACGCAGTTCGCTCCCAGCTCGCGCAGCCGGGCAAAGTCACGCCGCGTCGCTTCCGCGTCGAACTGTTTCCAGAGCTGTGGCGCCCAGCCGGTGCCAGGCCGGTAATAATTCACGCCGATCGGCACAAAGGGTTTGTTTGCCTCGGTGACAAAAGTCCGTCCACTGGGAGCGATACGGACTTTTGGAAGTGTATCGGCGACAAGTGGCGTCGCCAGCGACATGGCCAGCGCGACGAACAATGCAACACGGCAGAGAAAATGGCGTGGGGCTGTTTTCATGGTCGCATTCCAGCGTGCACGATAGAGGCACGAATAAACTGAAGCAAGATTCATCCCGTGCCAGTCCGGCTGAAGTCTATTTCTTCTCGCTATCCGTGCCGGGGAGCTTCAGCAAGCGTGGCCACCATTGAGGACGGGCGAGTGTCCCGGTCAGTTCCATTTCGAACGCTTTGGTGAGGGGGTCAAACACGAACGTGTTCAGTGGCAATAAAGGCAACGTCAGGATTCCGGTTTCGCTCATGATATGCGCCTGTACCCTGAAGTTGAGGTCGCCATGTATCTTCCAGTACCCACGGCCGGTCATGCGGTGCGGAGCAGCCCGGATGAGGACTGGCTCGGCATTGGCTGAGGCAGGGAGATTGACGTAGCCTTTGTCCACCAGGAACGTTGTATCGATGTCAGTTGCGGGCGGATTGGTGAAACGGTTCGGGAATAACACACCGAGCCGCGTCGAGAGAGCGCCAAAGATTGGAATAGCCCAGAGTTTGCTGCCAATAATGTGGATGTTGCCGATGGCGTGGATCGATTCGTACTCTCCCCAAATGCCCGAAGCCTGCACACTGCCTTGGAACATGCCACTCGCTCCACCGTAGCCGAACATTGATTTCAACAGTTCGCCACCGTCCCGCACGTCGTCGAACCGCAACGAGGCCTGATAACGCATTGGAGTCTGTCCCAGGTCGAAACTGGCCTGGCCGGCTTGCAGCGAGCCGCCGTAAAACACCGCGACAAAGTTGGTCGCGCTCAGCACGCGGTTGCTATAGCTGATCTCGGTCGAGAACTTGCCGACGTGGAATCGCCACCAATCCACCTCGGCCGCGGCGAGGATCGTACTCCACGTGGTTTGCTCGGGATTCTTGAAATCAAACATCGCCTTGACGCGTGACGCAGTGGGGGGAGACTTGAAGTGATACGGCTCGATCAAGGCCACAACATTGCTGCCGAGCAATCGCGCAAGCTCGATGGGTTGAACCTTGCTCGTGTCGCACGACAGCTCCAGACGCTGACGAGTGCGGTCGTAATCAAATCGGCTCTCGACACGGCCACTCGGGACCTCCAACTCGAACTTGCTGGCGTGGAACATCCCCGGATCGAGCGTGAACCGCGTATAGACGGATGCGCGGCCTGTGCCGATGGATAACGCGCCGATTTTCACCGCACCCTCCGCCTTGGTGCGAGTCGCATCACGCCAGTTTCCGCTGTAGTTCTTCAGATCGAATTCCACCGGCGTCTCCAGCCGATAGCGATCGAGTGTTTCATTCCAAGACTGCGGGAACGCCGATTTCAACGAGACCACATCGAGCACGCCCTTGCCGCTGCCGCCAAAGTCAGCCGTCTTGAAATGATATTGATAACTGCCACGCAATTCACCCTCCGGCCGTCGTACGTTTCCGTCGCGGAGTTGCAGGAGGTCCCGACTGTAGTGGAAATTGCACCGTGTGGCATCGGCACTCAGGTTATGCCACGTGACCGGGCCGGTTTCGAGGTGACCTTCACACTCGGTGCTTTCCAAGTGCAGCCAGTTTCCGGTCCACCGTCCGCCCGTCAGCAACGGTGGCTGGGCAAGCTTGAACTCCCGCAGCACCTTCACGAAGTTGCTCGACAACAACGGCGCCAGTCGCAGTGACTCGGCGGTGGAATTGACGTTGCTGAACACAAAATCCTGTTTCGTCAGGTGACAGGAATAGTTGGCTTGAAGTGTTGTGATCACACCAGGCCGTTCTGTCGACGGTTGCAGGTCCACCACGCCTTCTGTCAGCGTGACGATGTCGTTGCGCAATACACCGCGAGTGGCAGCGCGAATGATCGGGATGCCCCGGAAAATTGCGTTGGAAATCGACACGCGGCCGTTGGTAATCGTCGGATGCTGCGGGTCGGCCTCAGTCCGATAGATTTCGAAGTCCAGAGCCGGATTCGCGGTCCAAGTCCAGTCCTTGAGCATCCGCTGCCAACCCGGCGGCAGGAAGGGTGACAGCTGCTTCGCGTCCATATCGCTATGGATCCGGGCGCCCGCTGTCTTGTTTTTGAAATTAAAATACCCCTCCTCGATCAGGAGCGTGCCATTGGCCACTTGAACCGTCAACTTGGGCACGCTCAACCGGTCATCCGCAAAATGGGCCGTCAGATCCACTCGCGGCAGCGGGTCGCAACGCCATTCGGCCAATTGCCGCTGCAGCGTTTCTGGCGCGAACTTCGAAAACGCATTGAAGTCCACGGAACTGCGCAAGGTCACGGCCGCCTCCTTGCGCTGAAAATCGTAGTGGCCGTTGCTCAACGTCAATTTGCCGCCGCCGATCGCGGCATCGAACTGCTCCAACCGCAGTTTCTGGTCGCCATAGCTGATCCGGGCGATGAGGGAATCGAGCGACATCTTTGGATGAGCCACCGGCCCACTCTGGACTACAAGCGTGGCTTTGATGGCGGCCATGTCATCGGGATTGACAGTGAAGTCCAAAGTCAAAACGGGCGATTGGCGGAATTGCAGAGAGCGCAACTCTTCCGAAATCTTGTTCAGGAGCTGGGTGCGGCGCTCGCGTTCCTCGGCAGTAGGCGGCGGTTTGGGTTTTGACGCAGCCGGCAGTTGGATGCTGCCCGTCAGCGCCAACTGAAGGCGCAGGACCTCGGCGGCGATGTGTTCCACCTTGAGGACGTTGTTCTCCTCAAACCAGAGACGGCCCTGAAGATTATGTGCCTCGATGCGTTTGGAATGCGGGTCATCAAAGAACAATGGCAGGGACAATTCGCCGCGTTTCAGCGCAAGTCCCCGCACCGGCAGCTGTCGTTGCCACAGCCGCTGCAGGTCGAATCTGATCCCGACCTCTTCCGCATACACAAGCGGCTGATCCGGCGTCCGCATGTCGCCGAGCTTGACGCCGCGTGCGACAAGGCCTGTTGGTATTTCGACGTGGATGCTGCGAAAGTTGAAGGCGATGCCGTGCGCGGCCAGTTGTTGAACTACGAGTTCCTTGACACAATCCGGCACCCCGTAGAAATGAAGCCAGGCGTAGCTGCCGGCAAGCAACAACAGAACCAGCCAGAGCGCCAGTCGCGCGAAGTAGAACAACCGCCACAGCATCTTCCAAAGCCGTTTCATGTAAGCTGCACGCCGCAAACTTGAGCCCAATCGGACACAGCCAGCAAGCACTTAGTTGCCAGCGCGCCCCGTTTGGCCGATAGACGGCAAGGCACGACCACTGGGCACACCACATACCGTCATTGCCAGACATCACGATGCGCCCGGCGATCGCGTCCTGCCCGCCACGACGCGATTGCGAGGCCCGGTCAAAGCCTGTAGTTCGACCTCACTCGACGCCAAGATAAGGGCGCCGTAAATACGAAAACATAACGCCAAGCGAGCGTTCTATTTCTTTCCCGACGACGCTTTGGCCGCAGGAGCGGTGACCTTCGCCGGAGGCAGATTGGTCTCGGGCCTCTTGAGCAGGTCTTTGGTCAGGCTGCCAGTCGTGGCCGCGCTCAGCTCGAAGATGGCCGGCTGGCCGGTGAGGATGCCGTAGCTGCCCTTGTCAGCAGTCTTTTGACCGAGAGAAAGGCCGAACGTCTTGTTCGTGCCGTTCTCGTTCACATCGAAACTCAGAGTCCACGCCGGCTTGTCGAGGCCAAACTTGGCCTTGTCTGCGGCGCTGACGCTGATGAACTTCTCAGCGTTGAGGCCGGTGATGGCCCAGAGGACATCGTCCACGACATTGGTGTCGAGCACGCCCTGGACACCGGGCGCCAGCTTCCACTTGTCGTCCTTCTTCTCGATGGTAATCGCCGCCGTGCCCTGCTGGCGGGTGAACTTGGTGACCTTCGATTTCTCGGTGGCGATCAACGTGCGGTTCCGCAACGCCAGTGCTGTCTTGGGCAGTTTTTCAAATGCCGAGTTATCCACCGCATAGATGTATGGCTCGTCGGCGCGCTTGACGTAGATAATCTTCTTCTCCCGCTCTTCCTTGCCGAATTGCAGTTCTATGGCCGTCACGAGTTCCGGTTTCGCGGCGGCAGCACCGGCAGCAGCCTTGCCTGCGACTGCGACAACATTCGTTGTGGCAGAGGCAGCGGGGGCGTTGGTGCCTGCAACCGCAGCCGTCGCAGGCGTTGCCGGCGGCGGTGGCGCGTCCTTCTTGACGGCGATGGTGTAGTACGGATGGTCGAGTCCATACTTCGCCGGGTCGGTCACGACATCGGCAACGAACTCCTTCACTTCGAGACCTGTCAGTGTCGAGAGGAGGTTACTGACCTCGCTATTCTCGGCTGCAATGGTCTCGGGTTCACTCAACTTCCAGTCATCCTTTTCCTTTGCCAGGCGGATGGGCTGGTTGGCGAAGCCGATGGCGATCTGCCGTGCATCGTCGGCGTTCAAGTCGGCGAGTTTCTTGTCACGCAGGTCGTTAACCGGGACGTTGAAGTCCTTCAACGCGTCGCTGCGAACGGTGAGAACGGTATCGGAACCTTTGCGCCTGCAATAAACCTTCGTCGCATCGTCCTTCACCGCGCCGCCGAATTGCACCGTAATCGCACCTTCGTGCTCGGTCGTATAGACAGTCATCTCCAGTTGCGGCTGGTCAAGACCGTAGGTGGTCAGATCGGCCGCCTTGTCAGTCGCGAATGATTCCGCCTGCAAGCCGTGCAGTTTGTCCAACAACCCATCCACTTTGCCTTGATCGGCACGAACCACAATCGGCTGGGCGATACGCCAGATCTTATCGGCGGGTGAGGCGGCAGCTCCGGGCTTCGACGCCTTGACCACTTCGATGGATTTCTTGCCTTGGACGATTTCGAGCCGGTTGGCCTGAAGCGTGCTGAACTCGGCCACGGTCTTGTCGCGCAACTCATCCACCTTGCGATCGAGCTTGGCGAGCAGGCTCTTGTCCACCATCAGGATATCGTCCTTGCCAGCAAGTTGGATGTAGACGGTGCTTCCCACAGACGAGGCTTTGCCGAGCTTGATGACAGTCTGCTTGTCCTTCTTCCAGAACGTCAACTCCACCGGCGGCTTGTCGAGGCCGTAGTCGCCAAGCTTGCCGCCTTTGGCCTTGAGTTCCGCCGGCGTGATGATGCCGTCGCGGTTGAGGAACTCCAAAGCGCTGCAGATGCTGTTCACCTCGCTGCTGCTGGCTCGATAGGGGAGCGGCTCACGCAACTGCCACTTGTCCTTGTCCTTCTCGATCACAACGCGTCCGACGAGGTTGGAGGTGTTGAGTGCGATCTGGATCTTAGTGATGTCGTCGCCCTTGAGGTCGAAGATGCGTTTGGCGCGCGATTCGCGGTCAGCCGTGGACGGCAGTTGCGAATCCTTCAAACAGATAAACAGACCCATCGCCGAGGCGATGATCAACAAGATGAGGGTGGTTTTGGGTTTCATGGTTTGTGAAACGTGAAACGTAAAACGTAACTGGTAATTCGTGACTCGTGATTCGTGACTACTTGCGACGTCTCATCCATACGGCGACGCCGATGGCGGTGACGATTCCGGGGATGCCCAGCAACACCGCGACGCTGAACCAACGGAACCTGTCCGGTCCGAGCGCAAACTTGAACTCTTCCGGTGTCTTCGGGCTGATCGCAATCTTATCCTCGCGCTGGAGCAGCCAGTTGACCGCGTTCAGGAAGAAATCGCCGTTGGCGGCTTCCATCACATACTTGTTCATCAGGAGGTTGGAGGTGCCGATCACCACCATCCGGCTCGCGCCAACGTCCACGCCGGAAACGTTTCCACCGCGCTCGACGGCAACCGCCATCGTCAACGGCGACTTCCTGTCGGCGCCCGCGTCGAATTTCGCCTCACGCCGATCCAGCGCCTTGAAGTCGGTCTCGCCCCAGCAGTTCTTGTCGGGGGACTTGGCCAGCCAGGTCACTTTCGGCTTGTCCGGGCTGGCTTCTGCGCCACCCGCATCGATCGCGTCGAGCGAGCGACATCGCGGGAAGAAGCAGTTCAGGTCCTTGATCTTGTTCACGACCGGGTGCTGGCCGTAATCGCCCACCGGCATGTCAAACGTAATGCCTTCGCGCAGGCCGAGGATCGAGACGCGCATCATGATGAGGTCGTTATTGACGCGGACGTTCCATTTCTCCAGCAACGGTTCCAGCGCCGTGTCGGTCATTGAGTCGATCATGACAATCAAACGGCCGCGGTTCTCAAGGAACTTGCCAACAAGGTCCACTTCCTCCGCGGTCAGCCGCACGGTCGGGCCGGCAATGACCAGCACGTCACAATCCTTCGGGATCTCGTGCTTTTCACTCAGCTTGAGTTTCTCCACCACCATGTTGTCCTGCTTCAACTTGGTGCTGATATATGAATACCCCTTCACTTGGTCGAAGCTCTCGGGATCCTTCTCGCCGTGACCGGTCAGGAAGCAAATCTTCCGTTGCTTGTCTTCCGTGACCTCCATGATCGCCGAGGTGATTGCCTGCTCACCTTTGAACGCCGTCGGTTTGGGTGGTTCCGGCTGCCACGGGTTGCCGCCACCGGCGGTAAATTCCATGATGTCGCTGGAGGAAAGGAACTTCTTCTTCCCTTCGCAGAGCACCGCCACGGTGTTAGCCGATGTATCACCATAGGATTTCAGGAACCTGTCCACTTCCAACGGTTCCCGGTCGGCATCGATCACGCGAAACTCCAGTTTCTTGGAGAGCTGGAGATATTCTTTCATCAAGTTCTCGACGTCACCGCGCATCCGAAGGTCGCCTTCGGTGCGGACTTGGGCCACGAGGCGGATTTCCACCGGCTTGGTGATGCCGCGGACAATACTCTTGGTCTTGTCAGAGAGCTTGTAGTAGGCCGACCGCGTCCAATCGAAGCGATAGTCGGTTTTCTGCGTGAACCAGTTTGGCGGCCAGAACCACTCCGCGTGGCGGTAGGCCAGATAGTTCAGCATGATCATGATCGCGCCGGCGAGCAGCGTCGTCAGCACCACGTTGGTGCCGATAGCGGTCTTCTGCCCAAGGCCGTGGATCGTCTTCTTGGTGGGTTTGGTTGGGGGATTCGACATGAGTTCGGTCCTTCCAGAATCTGAAACGTCTATCTCCACTTCCGGGATTCAACAATCTTCTGTGTGCAGAACAGCACAAACACCGTCAGACTGACGTAGAAAACCACGCGCCGCAGGTCCAGCTGTCCGTTGGCAAGGTCGCGAATATGGTCAATCGAGCCAATGTAGCCGAAGAATGACTGCAACCACACTGGGCCGATGCTTATCATGAATCCAAGGAAGAACATGATTGCGATCAGCACGAAACCCACGATGGCGGCAATGATCTGGTTCTGCGTCAATGAGGAGGCCAGCAGGCCGAGGCTGACGTAGAAGAACCCCACCAACATCGTGCCAACGTAGACCAGCACCACAGGACCCCAGTCAATCGGTGTGGGCGCGGCGGCAAACTGGTTGAGCAACCACGAATACGACAGTGTTGGCAGCCACAGCAGCGCAAAAAACGTCGCCGCCCCGAGGAACTTCGACCACACCACCACTGCGTCGCTCACTGGCGCGGTCATCAGCGTCTCAATGGTGCCGAGACGCTTCTCTTCAGCGAACAACCGCATGGTGATCACAGGCACGGCCATCAACATTCCGATCCAGTAGAAGAATGAACCGTAGAATATCTGCATGACGCTTATGGCATTGCTGCGGCCATCGAAGGCCAACACCAGCATCCAGAAACCCACGCCGGTCAACACCAGGAATGACACCATCACCAGATAGGCGATCGGCGACAGGAAATAGGCGGCAATCTCACGCCGCCACAGGGTGCAAAGCTTGTTCATGATTACTTCTTCTCCTCTTGCTTCGACGCCGACGCCTCAATGCGCGTGATGGACACGAACACGTCCTCCAGCGTCTGTCGCACGCGCGACAACTCGCGCAGCGTCCACTTGTTGGCCGCTGCCTTTTCGTAAATATGGACCCGCACGTCGTTGCGTGGCGGCGCATAAACAGTGGCGCAGACGAAGCCATCGTTGCTGGTCTCGATGACGACGTTTTTCACACCGGGCAATGCGCCCAGTTCGCGCTCAATGACCGCCCGGTCTCCACGGATTTCTGCGCGAACCGTACCGCCGCCTTCGATCAGTTTGGTCAGGTTTTCCGGCGTATCGCTGGCAACAACCTTCCCCTTGTTGATGATCATGACGCGGCTGCAGGTCATCTCGACTTCAGGCAGAATATGTGTCGAGAGCAGGATCGTGTGCCGCTTGCCCAGGTCTTTGATGAGCTGGCGGACCTGGCGGATCTGGTTCGGATCGAGGCCTATCGTCGGCTCGTCGAGGATCAGCAGGTCGGGGTCATGAACAAGCGAATCCGCGAGGCCAACACGCTGACGGAAACCCTTTGAGAGCTGGCCGATGATGCGGCGGCGTACGTCCTTGAGGCCGCAACGTTCCAGCACCTCATCCGTGCGCGCCTTGCACTTGGCGCTGGGCACACCCTTGAGCGCGGCGCGGTAGCTTAGGTACTCCGACACGCGCATTTCCAGATAGAGCGGGTTGTTCTCCGGCATGTAACCGATCCGGCGGCGCACCTCCTCCGACTGCGTGAACACATCATAGCCGGCCACGGTCACCTTGCCGCTGGTAGCAGGCATGAACGCCGAGAGGATGCGCATCGTGGTGCTCTTGCCCGCGCCGTTTGGCCCGAGGAAACCCACGATTTCGCCGCGGTTGACGGTGAACGACAGGCCGTCCACGGCCGTCACACCCGCGTATTTCTTGGTCAGGTTTTCAACAGCAATCATGGTTCGTTGTCTCGTATTGCGTCTTGCGTCTCACTTTGCTTTCACTCGCACACTGTCCACATTCTGCACTACAAAAGGTCCGCGCCGCACGCTGGTATACACCATCATCGTCACGGAATCGCCCGGGGCAACCTCGCCCAGTGCGGCAGCCACATCGCTTTCCTGGCTTGCATCCAGACCGCCGATCCGCGCCACCACCAAGCCGCGTCGAATGCCAGCCTGCCACGCCGGTCCGCTGCGTTCAACATCTGTCACAATCATGCCGTGGCTCGCTGCCGCGCCCACCGCCTGCGCAATCTCTGCCGTCAGCGGTTGCAGTCGCACGCCCAGCTTGCTCCACGCCATCTCGAAACCGGACACTTTGGGCACCGTTATCAGCGCCACCGTTATCTGCAAATCCTTGCCGTCTCGCTGGAGCGTCAGCTTTACGTCCTGCCCGGCGGTCTTGCGCAACAGACGGCTGTCAAAATCCACCACGTCGCGCGCTGGTTCACCGTCCAAAAGCGTAATCTGGTCGCCAGTCTTCAGACCTGCCCGCTCGGCCGGGCTGCCTTTCTGCACTGTAGTCACGGTCAGGCGGCCTCCTTGGGACGCCACATGTGCGCCAAACCAGATACCCTTGCTCTTCTCCGGACGGAGCAGATCACTGAGAATCTGCCGCACGCGCTTGACCGGAATCGCGAACCCGATACTCTGTGCCTCGGCCATCATCGCCGTATTGATACCGACGAGATGGCCGTCCAGGTTGATCAACGCACCGCCGGAGTTGCCGGGATTGATCGCCGCATCGGTCTGCAACATGTCCTCAAAAACGATCTCGCCTTCCCATGTCGCCTTCCGGTTCTTGGCGCTGAGCACACCGCGCGAAATCGTGTTCTCCAAACCGTACGGATCACCCAGCGCAATGACCGTCTCACCCAACAACAAATCGTCGTCAGCTGCCAGCTCGATGGCCGGCAGCGGTTGCTTTGGTTCGATCTTCAATACCGCCAGATCGTGCTTGGCGCTGCCGTTGATATAACGCGCCTCATTCTTGGAGCCATCGGTGAGGGTAACCGTGATCTTGGACGCACGCTCCACGACGTGCTGGTTGGTCACAATGTAGCCGCCACTCTCAACGATGACACCGGAACCGAGGCTGTAGCTGGTGTAGGCACGCTGCGGCCGCCGATATCCGTAGAATTCATACAGCAAGTCCTCAAATGGATCGCGATAGCCCCGAGTGACAATGCGCTCGGTGGAGATATTGACGACTGTGCGATACGCCTTTTCGATGGCCTGGACTGTTGCGTCACGCCGCGCCGAACCGGAGACCGGTGGCTGTGCCGCACCAGCCAGGGTCTGGCAAAGAACAAATACTCCGAAAAAAACCAGAAATCTACGCATTGCGCTCGTTAGACCTTTCCACGGTCGCACACGTTGAAACAAAATCGGGACTGATGTTCCGAGCCTGCCGCTGGCAACAGCCGGAAAGAAACCCCACGCCGACGCGACTACATTGTTCGCTTCTTGCGCTTGCGGGCGCGCTCCTCCGCCAGTTCCTTCTGATCCGGCAACTTGAAGGCGATTTTCCCTTCGGAAATCTCCTTCAGTGCAATGTCCATGTGCGAGAGGTTGCCCTCGGTCGTTGTCAACGGCCGAAACCCCTCGATCAACTGTCGTACCCGTCGCGAGACGATGTTGATCAAAATATGCCGGTTAGGGACTTGCTGCAGCGCTACTTCCAAATATTGGCTCTTCAAAACGTTATTATCTCCGTCAATGACTGATTCCTAGGTCGGTCATGAACTGGCGAGTAAGTCCCAACCGCCATCGATAATCAAGCCTATTTTTCAGCCTTTCCGACTTTCGGCAAGGAAAACAGGCTGAAACCGCTCTATGGCAGGGGGCGGACGCGGATTTGAGCAGGTTCCGGGCTTGTGGAGTCGAAACTCAACGTCGCGTCGCTGTGGGCGGCAATTTCGCGTGTGTCTCCGTCCGTCGTGACTGCGAAACGCTGGTGCGGGGCGATTTTCACCGCTCCGGTGCCCACGCGGACAGTCGCGCCACCGGGCGCTTTCAACGTCCATGCGAGTTGGTCGACACCGCATCGCACAGCGGTGATCTCCGCCACGCCTGACTTCGGCTTTACATAGATCGGCAGACGCTCCAATACAACGGCTTCTCCATCCGCCAGTTCGACTGCCGTGTGCGTTTCCCGGCCGACCACCGTCGCAAAGTCCCTGCCGGTGAGCTTACCCTCCTTGTTAAAGTGCCGGACCTGCACGAGGCATTGCTCGCCGGGCCAACCGTACTTGCCGGAGTGAGTGGCGATGATTCGCTCCCGACCGAGCAGGTAACCGGCGTGGAGTTCTATCGGCGTGAACGGGAAAACGTAGGGTGAAATTTCATGCTCGTAGTTGTAGCGTGTGCCAACGAGCAGCGTGGCCATGTTCAGAGCGCGAACCCAGTTGCCGAAATCCATCCGGCTGCTGGCGTACCCGAGCGGCGAGTCGAGGTTGCCTTCGTAAGCCCACGTGTCGTTGTGCTGAATTTCAACCATGCGCTGGGGTTTCTTCGCCAGCAACTTCCGCGTCGCACATGGGCCATTGCCCATCAGTGTCCCGCCCTTGGCGCGGACGCGGTCAATTACCGCCATCCGATGGCCCTCGCCCAACAGCGTCGTCACGCCAATCTCGCGGTCAATCGTGAAGTTCTTTTTGTCGAGGATGCAGGAATAGCCGTCGGGGATGCTATACGTGATGAGCGGAGCACCATAGCCGGTGGCTTCCATTTCGTCCCAGTAGAGGCCGTCGGCCTTGATTTCGTCGAGGTAACGGTCGGCAACGTCGAGCATAGCGCGGCCATAACTGTTGTTCAATGTGGCGACGACGCTCCATGTCAGGCTGTAAACACCACTCCATTCCGTCGAAAGTTGCCGGCCCTTCACATCGGCCAGCCAACTGTCACGGAACAATTCGTGGCCGCCGTCGGAGGTATCGCGTTGCGAATCGTAGTAGATGAGCACTTTGCAGCCAGGCGACGCCTCTCGAATTTTCGCAGCAGCTTCACGTAACCGACGGCGAAAGTCGGCCCAGTAAGGATCCATCACACCCGTGCCGAAACCGATCTTCTTTCGGTCGTGTTTTGGGTCCACCCAGCCGCCACAATAACAGGCGTAACGAATGTCGAGTCGTTGGAACTGCCGCCGAATCTCCTCCACTGGCATCGCCAGGATCGAATCCGGGCTGAAAAACGTCCACGGCCCCTCGACAGTGTAGTTTGCACCCCAATCGGCCCGCACCAAGTTGATGAAATCAAAGTAGTCGGCCGACGCGACGGGATAGACCGACCAGCGCAGCGTGTATGAGCCGCCCTCGGGCAGGCAAAGCATCTCTGTCCGTAGTCCGGCGACGCCGACCTCGTTGTCGCAGAACAATGTTGCCTGATTGCGAAACACGTCATCCTCAATGATCATGCCCAGACCAAGCCCCGGTTTCGGCAATGCGACATAGACGCTGGGATTGCCGTTGGAGTGATATTCGTTGATGGCAGGATCGGAATTGCCTGCGAGCCGGACTCTCGCAACCTTGCCCTTGAGTGAAACCTCATGCCGGACGAGGAGACCGAGTTTCCGGTCGGGATGGAGGTTGGTGATTTCATCGGCGACCTCGATGCGACGAGGCATAAACCGCACCGTGCGGCTGAGTTTGTAGTCTGGGCCGTTGGCGGCAGCACGATTACCGCTGGTGCGCACCGTCCATGCTTTCTGGCCCGTCCCGTCAGGTTTCGCTGCTGCCACGAGATGATTCAACCCCGCGTTCGGATAGGAAATCGCCGTGGCAAACTCAAACCGTTGTTCGCCCACGCTGATCGCAAATCCGCCACCGGGCAACAGCCGACCCTTGTACGACACCGGCCCGGCGCCCGGTGTACCGCGATTGACTACATCCCGGTCAGCCGTGTCTTCCGTCATTGTCGGGCTGGCGCCGGGTTTGGTGCGAATGACCAGACGCTGGATGACGAGATCGCCCTTTGTATGTGCTGCGGCCGCCTGCGAGCCGTTGGCCATGTTGGTGATCTCCAGCCGGTTTTCCGACATCGGATTGGTCAGGTCGGTCACGTCCAGCACAAGCTGATAAGGATTGCCTGTGTAGAATTTCTGCTTCAACGCCCCTTCGAAATCCGGTGCGTAAAGGACGCGCCACGAACCGTTTCCAAACCATGAGAAAGGCAGATTCACCGTGACAGGCGAGACGACCGGCTTGTTCACAAGGCGCGTGACCGCCCGTGACTTGGCGGCGTTTACAACCCGGCCGTTCAGCGCAAGCTTGATGAAATACGACGAGCCGCCAAAGCCCTTCGAGTCAAGCCGCGATGACACATCGAGCAACACGGTCGTGTCTTTCTGCGGCAACGTGCCAAACTCAAACGAACGCGTTTGACCGATCGGAATGCGCACTTCCTCGCGAACGACGGCAATTTCGCCGGCGGCAACCTGTGTGATGAGGAACGGCAACAGGAGAATGGAAAGACTGTTCTTCATGGTGGAATGATGCAAACGGTGCTTCACGACTTGAAGCTTATTTACGGATACGCAACACGCGGAACTCGCTGAAGCGCGGCCAGCGTTCGGCGTCGGGCGGTCCTTGATAGCAATGGAGGCTGATCTTTGCCTGCGCGTTTGGTGGCGATGGCAGGTCGCCCGCTCCGGCATCGGTCCATGCATATGTTCCCGCAACACGGTACTGGCCGCGAACCTGATTGCCCGTCACACGCAGGCGCACGCACACCGCCGTCGCCCCAATGGGAATCTTCGCCAGCGTACGTGTCTTGTCGGCCTCCTCACGCCCCATGACAATGCATACCTCCCCGTCGACCAGTTCCAGTCCGAGCTTCACCATGTTGCTGTCGTCGTAATACCACGCGAGGTTGGCTTGCTCATATTGGTGCGTGGGACGGTTGGCGATGCTAACGGAAATCTCCACCTCACCTCGCGCCAAGTCCGGGGCTTGGCGGACGAGTACGTTCTTTACGTTATTGGCACGACCCCAGAGGTTGCCGGGTAAAACGCGGATTTCGAGCGCCTTGTCCACAATGCGCCATCCCGCCTTTCCTTCGCGCACCCAGCTCCATCCGTCGCCAAGCCGGCCCGTGAAGTCGTCTTGAAACAACACCTCGTCCGCTGCACAGAACGACGTGAAGAACAACGAGAGGCCGGTGAGTCCGTGGTAAATCAATTTCATCGGAAGTCCACGGTTGGGTCCTCACCGGGCCGGATGGTGATTTCGCGCGTGCCAAATTCCGTCTGGTCGCCACGCGCGGTAATAGTGTAAGTACCGGCGAGAATCTGGAAACGCGCGGGGTTGTCCACCAGCGCCGTGACAAACCTGCCGTTTCGCTGAAGCTCGATGCGCGGGAACTTGCCGCTGCCGGGCTGGTAGGGAGGAATATTGACCACCACCGTCAGCACAGCGCATGGCACTTCCACGGTCTGGCGCGAGGTTTCTCCCGCGCGAATCGAGAGACCTGGAATGACGTGGTTCTGCGTGGTAGGCAGCTGAACCTCGACGGAGTAGTTGCCTTCTGGCGCTTGGAACTTCGCAGGTAATTCCGTGACCGAACTGACCAACTGCGAACCAGCCTTGAGATGGATTAACGGCACACGCGCCAGCGGCCGGCCGCCGGCGGTCAGCATCAGTTCCAAC
Organism: uncultured Verrucomicrobiota bacterium; assembly: GCA_964524715.1. Classification (GTDB taxonomy): domain Bacteria; phylum Verrucomicrobiota; class Verrucomicrobiia; order CAIQCK01; family CAIQCK01; genus CAIQCK01. Next base: position 24,296 of record CAZGGF010000407.1, read on the forward strand.
GTGCCAGTGCCGGTGTTGATGAGTAACTCAGTGATCCTGCCCGCTTCGATAACAACGGACCTTGGCGCCGTCTCAGGGCTAGCACCGACGTGTGCCGTGACGGTGTAGGATCCCGGTGGCAATTCGAACCGGCCAGGGTTTTCAGCCAGCACACTGGGTCGGACATTGGGATCCTGCGCGTGGCGCACGGTGATGACAGGCATCTGGGCTGGCCGGATCGCGCCTTCAACGACGGTGACTTTCAGCCGCGCCATACCGACGGGAGCGGCCGGTGGCGGTGGCTTCGGCGCGGCTCCGCCGGTTCGGAAGTAACACATCTTTCGCGCCGGCTTGCCGACGAAACACATGTACTCGAAACCGAGTTTGCGGATGGTTTCCAACGCCACGCGGGCCATGTTTTCATCATTGCCAAAATCCAGCATCCAGTGGTCACCATCCACGATCTTCCATGAGCCGTTGATTTGTTTGACGGTGGTGTTGGGGGGAATAAACCGAATGGCGTCCTCACCCTCAATGGGACCGGCGGGCGCCTGACCGTTGACGAGCCAGTATTCCATCGCAGGCTGCGGCGGGCCAAAGACGCAGTGTCTGTCGAAGCGGTAGTGTTTGATCACTCGCACCGCGTCGCGCGCATCGGCTTCACTGTCACCAAAGCTGCCCAGCAACAAGTTGCCGGCGGCGACCACCCATTGGCCCTGGACGTTTCTAGCCTCGACCTGATCAGGGTTGAAATCGACCGCTGCATGCTGGGGTGCGGCTCTGCAAGCCGTGAGTGCAATGACCGACACTGCCAATGCGGCCAGTGCGGACGGGAAGAATTGCTTGAGGGCAAGTGAACTGAAGATTGTGTACATGAGTCGCTCCTTTTCAACAGCCATACCGTTTCAGGCGAGACAACAACCGTTTGCTGTTCCAACCCGGCCTTCTACAGTTATTTTGCCACTGTTGGATGCCGATGCAATCCTCGTTTTTGGCGGTCCAAAACCTCATGAGTCGCCGCGCGCGATTCTTGAATTGAAAAAACTCCCGCGTTGGCAGACAGTCTTGCGCCAACAACCCGCCGGGCTTTATTCCGGCAACCGCAAAAGGAAAAATTACATGAACTGCTCTACCCTTCCCCCGATTCGATGCGTGCTTGCACTAACTGCGTGTCTGCTGGTCGCGCTGCCGGCAGCGGCGGACCAGGCATGGAAACCACTCATGGACGGCAAGACGCTCGCTGGCTGGCATCCTGTCGGTGACGGCAAATGGACAGTCGAGGACGGCGCGTTTGTCGGTCGGGCCAACAAGGAAAAGCTCTACGGCCTGCTGGTGAGTGACAAGCAGTTCAAGAACTTCACCGTTCGGTTCAAGTTCAAGAGTCTGACGGGCGATAGCGGTTTCTACATCCGCACGATCATCAAGGAGCCGGAGAAGGCGCACGGCCTGCAGGTTCAGGTCGGCCCGCCCAACACCGGCACCGGCGGCATCTATGAGAGCTACGGCCGCAAATGGATTCCTGCCAAACCGGCTGCTGATTTCGAGAAACAATACCTCAAGCCCAACGATTGGAACGAGATGACCATCGCCGCACACGGCGACCACATTGTCGTGAAGGTCAACGGCACCACGAGCACCGAGTTGAAGAACGATCCCAGCCGTCCCGAAGGCAACTTTGCCCTCCAAATGCATGCCGGTTGTGTAATGGAAGTGTTCTTCAAGGAAATCGAGATTCAGGAATTGCCGTAGCCGTTCTATTGTTCAACCGTCACGTCCGCAGTCCGATTCGCCACGGTCAGGCGGTGTTTGCCTGGCTGTGAGAGGCTCAACGCAAAGGTGATTTCGTCTGCTTTGCGGCCACGCGCCCATGACCATTTGGCGTCTGCGCGCTGGCTGTCCACCAGCAGTGCCACGCGGCTGCCATCGAGGAAGGTGTCGGTGATTCGTGCGGTAACGGTGAACATTTCGTCCGCCTTGACGGCTGGCTTCGCTGGCTTCAACGCGCTGCAGCGATAATCAGTCTGGATGTTCCAACCACCGATTTCGAGGAACGGTTTCTTGCCGGCGAGGTCGCGTGTGGTAACACGTGCGGTCAGCTCGCGCGACTCGCCAGGAACGAGGCTGAAGTAGTTGTCGCTCCAAAGAACCGGGAGAATCTCCCCGCCACCGGCGCCCCGGGTTAACGCGAGTTGGATGAAGAAGGCTACCGCCTTCGTCGGGTTGGTAACTTTCACTCGGACGATTGTCTCTGTGTCCGCGCGTTCGACGTTCATCGTGGCGTTGAGCTTCACGAGCGGAAGCTTCTGCAACGCCTTGAAGTCTGCAACGTCCCGCCCGGGCAGCCAGTAGAAGTTGTCGGAGACCGGCCGGCCTGCGGCATCCTTGAGTTGCAGTTTCACGAAAACGAACGGCGCGAGATTGGTCAGGCCGGTGATGACGAACGCTTCGCGGAAAGCGTTGGCGGGCGCGTCGAGTCTGGCACTGCGCTGCCATAGCGGTCTGGCATCGAGATCGAAGACGCTCGCGCTCACTTCGAGGCCTGGCTGCGGCTGCGGGCGGCAGTTGATCACGCTGACGGCGTGGTCAATCAGGTCCATCTGCACGTGCAGTGGTTCGCAGGCACGCTTGATGAAGAAGTGGCTGATCACCGGCTTGTGGAAGTAGTCGAAATTTTGCCACTGCACGTCCGGGAAGCAGGAGTTGATCTTCCATTCCGTGAAGCCGCTCGTGATCTCCCACATCCGGTGGTTGACCGCCTCATAGAACGAGCGGTGCTGGTCGGCAGTGATGAGGTGTCCTTTCCAACAATAGTCCGCGACGCTCTCAGGTTCGCCGTGGAGCCGGCGGATGGCTTGGTCATAGGGCTTGTAGTAGTGGTTCGCGCCGTGGTGCGCCCAATCCGCCGTGAGCGGGAACAGCGTGTCGTTGGTGCCGCGCGCGCCGAGCTCGGGCAGGAACTTCGCCAAGCTGCTGATAGGCGGCAGCGACGCGGAACCACTTTCGATCTTGAACATCCAACTCCGGTCCTCGCGCACCCAACGAAAATACTGCGCCGGCTCCTGCCAGCCATACGATTTGGGTCTCACATCGTTCATGCCAGTGGGTAGATCCTCGCGGAAGTGAGCATACTTCTGCGCCGTTGCGGTCGCCTCACCGTTGTTGAAGTCGGCGAGATAGCCGGACGGAATCCAGAATCGCGTGCCATCGAGGCCGCTGACGTGCCGCCGCCACATCGAATAGACCTCCGCGCGTGTGAAGCCTTCGTCCATGGACATATACATCACGAGGCTGGGGTGATTGCGGTAACGCTTGAGAACGTCCACCGTGCATCGCTCCAGCAAGCCGAGGTCCTCGGGCCGGCCCGGTTTGTCCATCCAACTGCACGCGTAGAAACAGTTGCCGAACATCACGCCATACCGGTCGCATGCCTCCAGGAAAACGTCTGGCGGATTCGGAATGTCCTCGAAATAGATGAGGTTCGTATTCTCATCAGCGAAGTAACGGATCTCGTTCTCGATCCGCCGCGCGTTCCAGTCGAGCAGCAGTTCCGGCTGGATGTAGCCGCCGCGGCAGAAGATCTTCCGGCCGTTGACCAGCACGCGCCGCCCATGCCAGCCATCGAGCTTGTGCATTTCCCAAGTGATCTGGCGAACACCGAATCGGACCGTCCGTTCCGTCGGCGCCGCGCCGTCGCTTTCCAACTTCAACACAAGGTCGTAGAGATGCCGCTCGCCATGATTCACCGGCCACCAGAGCCGCGGCTGCTGCATCACAGGCTTTTTCTCCACGCGCACGAGTTTCGTTTCGTTCGGCCCGAGTTCCACCGGCTGCTCAACGCTCACGTCCGTTCCCGCGCCCCGCCCGCGCAAGACCTCATGCACCCGCAACGCGCTGGCGTTGGCAAGGACACCTCACAACTGCCGACCAGCCCCGCTCGTTCCATGCGGCGGCGAACCCCCGGATTGGGGTGATCC
>CAZGGF010000408.1:0-4045 GCA_964524715.1 uncultured Verrucomicrobiota bacterium
ACGATGAGCCAGAGGAGCATCGCGATGCATGCCGCTCCAAATCCGCCGCGAATCGAGGTCATTTTCATTGATGGTTCCTTTCAGAGTCGATACGAGTTGACATCCTGCGCGACGACACTCCTCAACGGCTGAATCCCAGACAATCGAGGTCCAAGGCACGCGCGTCGATGTTCTCCAGCCGGATGGTCTGGCGGCCTCGCTTCAGAGTGAAGGGCTTGCCTTCATCGTTGACGAACGTGACCTCATCCCAGTCCTCCCGCTTGTCGCCTTGGCCGCGAGTCGCCAGGAAGCTGATCGGCCCCACCTCGGTGCCGTTGATCAACAGCCGCCGGGTTACCTTGTTCGTGGCATGATAGCGCACCAGCAACAGGTAGCGCCCCGCCGCCGGCACGTCCATGGTCCATTCCATGGAATGCCCCTTATCGTTCCATTGGGTGGTTGCCTTCCCGCCACCACAGTTTTGGACTGGCTTCACCTGCACATGGCCGCCGCTTTCGGATGAGAACGCCTCCGCCTCAACCATGGCATCGCGCGGTGCGGGACGGCCTGTTAGCTCGACCCACACCTCGCCTCGAAGCGAGTCCTGGTCTGTCTTCAGTTCCGCGAGGATTCGCCCCTGAACAGGTTTGCCTTGCGGCAGGTCCCGCAGCTCGATCATTTGGGTGAATATCTCACCCGGCTTCAAGCGGACCGTCAGTTGTTCGGTCGCGAGCTTGAACGGTCCCTCCGTCCGAAGAGCCAGCGTGCCCGACAACGGCGCCGTGGGCGGGGTTGATACCACAACGCGGCACGCAGGACGGTCGTCGTTGGACATGCACGTCAGATTCAGGTTCGGAGCCATGGCTGCAGGTGGAGTTGACAGAGTCGGCGAAGTCTCGTAGCCCATGCTCGACATGCACACGCACGCCCGGTAAATCCGGTCCTGCAACAGGCACACACGGCGATCCATGGCTGGGAGCGTGGTGGAATAGATGCGCAGTTCACCAGGCGCGGCGCTGATAATCTCTTCGCGCCAGTCGCCAAGAATATCCACCACTTTTCCAGTCAACGGCTGTGCCTCCAGTGCCCCGCCGCCATGGTCGAAAATCCGGCTGCGGAACACCTCACGCTGCAAGTCCGCATCCCAGTAAATCGTTGGGTATGTGCTGCCGTACCGGGTCCCGTTGGCGAGCAGTGTGCCGTCCGCGGCAAATAGCCACCCGCGATTGGTTCGCTTCTTCTCGTCGGTGTCGGCTCCGTAACATTCGCAGCCGGGCACGGTCGGGTCCATGTCGGCGCACATCCCTCCGCTGTGGACGTGGCGCGTCGGGCCAGACAGGGCCCAGATGTCCTTACCGGTCGCGGCATCCACCATGGCTAGACCGCCGTTGACCGCTTGGGCTCTTTCAACACAGTAGAACACTTGCAGACCCGGCCGGCCGAACAGGAAGTGCCCCAAGTGCGCGCCGTCAGGATGACCGCGACCCGTGGTCCACAAAGCCGTGCCGTCGTCGTCCAGGCAGGCGCTGCCCAACAGCACCTCGTCGCGACCGTCACCATCCACGTCGCCTACGCGCGTCGTATGCGCGCCCTGGCCCCAATATGCCGTCGGGTAGCTGGCGTTGTCGTAGCTCCACACTTTCTTCAACTTCCGATCCACGAGCATGTAAGCATCGACTTTCATCCGGCAATACGTCCCGCGCAGGGCCAGAAGGCATGGCGTCTTGCCATCGAGATACGCCACGGCCAGTTGATTCCGGGAGAACCGGCTGTACTCCCCAAATCCCTGCCGTGACGGCCATGGCACACGGCACACGTCCTTGCCAGTCATGCCGTCGATCACAGTGAGCCACTCCTTCCCGGTTCTCACCCTCCCGTCCGGGTCACGAGGGTCGCCCTCGCCGGTCTTGGTAATGACCTCCGCATGGCCATCACTGTCGAGGTCGTAGACAACATAGGGTGAGTACCAGATTCCGGTTTCAATCGACCATCCCAAGTCGCGCCGCCAGAGAAACTTACCGCGGCTGGTGTAGGCGTCCAGCTTGTAGGTGTCTTTCGATGGATGCCAGTACATGCCAGCGGGATCGATGCTTTCCTTGGGGTGCTTGATCACGAAATCCATGGCACCGTCGCCATCAAGATCGGCTACGGCCACACGGTTGGCCACCTGATCAGGGTCTTTGAGTCGGATTTTCAGATGAGGCGTTCCCTCGACGGCTGGCGCGAGGGTGGCTTCGCCCTCGGGCTTTACACCGTCCTGAGGAACCACGCGATAGACCACGCTGCCATCCATGGGCGCGTCGCGGTCGATGAGGTCGCAAGTCTTTGTGATGGGCGAGCCATGGACGGGGACGGGCTTGCCGCCGTCCACGATGCGATACACCGTGAAGCCGGCTGTGAGCGGGTCCGAATCAAGCAGTCGCCAGCTCACATAAGCGCCTTGCTTCGTTCGCAAGGCCACCACTCCGCGATTCAACTTCTCTTTCACCCGCTCGGCCGCCCACCCATGGACCTTCGTGCCCTTCGGCGCGGGAGCTACGCCCGGCTCAATTGTCACGTCGTCCAGCAAGAAGTCAGCTGGTCCCGAACCGCGAATCGCCAGCCTCAATTCCGTAGCGCCTTCGGGAACTTGAAAGTAACCGCAGAACCGCGTCCATTTCGCCGCATCGCCAAACACAGCCTGCCCGATAGACCGATGCTCGAACTGGCCGTTAGCGCCTCCGTCCACCGTCAAACTACCTGCGCCTTCGACGTTCCCCTTGAGCCATGCGCTTACGCAGAGCGATCTCTCCGTGCCAGCGGGAACGCCCGTCCGGCAACTCGCCTCCCACCGCATTTCCTCGCCGCGACGAGCCGCAAAGTGCAGGGCCTGATTTCCCGAATGGGCCTTTCCTTGCTCCACCGTGACGGCAACGTTCTCCGTTGCAGCCAACAACGACCAACCGGCCGGTTTGCCCTCAATGAGCATCTCGAAGTCACCGTTCCAGACGCCCTTGACCAACGGAATCGCGGGTTCCAAGAGGATGTAGTCGATGTAACTCGTGCCGCGGTTCTCCGGCTTGATCTCGGCGAAACGGTCATCGACCCAGAACTCGTATGTGCCGTTGTCGATCTTCACATTGCGGGCGACCACGTTTCCCTCCAACCGCTGCCACTGTTTGCCATCAAGCGAGACGGCCAGCGCCCGGCTGCGTTTCACACTCAGGTCGTAGGTTCCCTTGGGGATTCCCTTCAGCACCAGATGCAGCGGCGGAGCACCATCCTCGGGCGTCGCACGGTCGGCATTGACCACCGGGCTTTTGAGGACGACACCCCCGCTCCACTTTCGCTGCGCATCGCGATCCGTGCTCCAGAGCATCCAACGGTTGGGCGCAGCCTTGTCGCGCAGAAATGCGTCCTTGTTCTCAACGCAATCTTCCGCCTCGAACCGCAGCGTCTCCGCCGCAAATCCGGTCAGCGCCACGCCTCCCAAAAACACCCCCAGTGTAACTCCAAGCAGCCATGGATATTGTCTGGTCTTCACCAAGTTCGTTCCTTTCGAATCAAACAGCAGGTCGAGGTTGTTGTCGTGGCGCAAAGAATTGGCCATACCTGCAAATTACGTCCCGCGCTCACCTCTTGACAACGGCAAAGTGTTGTCCGGAATGGCGCACGCGATGACACAGGGCAACGTCTAGCGCACCACCACGTCGAAGAATTCCTTGTTCTGCTTGTCGTCGGCGACAACGATGGTCGCGTTGCCCTTATGCACACCTTGGACAGTGCCGTTCTCCGCGGTTGCCACGGTCTTGTCGCTTGAACTCCACACAAGCTCACCGCTGAGTTCCGACCGCAACGTCCGCGTGTCGCCGGGACTCATCGTCAACCGCGAGTCGTAGTGGAAGTGGCGATCGAAACCCGCTCCAACCTTGATAAGAGTGATCTTCTTCTCGCGTTTGTTAAGCAGCACAACATCGAAGCTGCACTCGGTCACTGTGTTCACCTTCCGCCGAACGACATCGTCGTTGTACCGCGCATCGCAGTTCACCACGACATGGGCGACATTGCCGTCGTAGATGAATCGGTC
>CAZGGF010000409.1:0-6216 GCA_964524715.1 uncultured Verrucomicrobiota bacterium
TAAAACGTGCTCCAACGCCATCCGTGCCTGACGCCCCAGCCAGCACCGGCGCGCCTGGCAAGGCATCAAAACCTGACGACAACAGATTCGGCAGCGGCATCAAAAACCCCGACGCCAATCTCGCCGGCCCGCAGTGGGCGACTTCGCCCAAGGTGCCTGACGTTGACCCCGCCACTACAAAAAACGTCCGCTGGATGGCACGCATGGCGACACACTGCTATGGCAGTCCGGTTGTAGCCGGTGGCAAAGTGTTTGTCGGCGTCAACAGCGACACACATTACGACGAACACCACTCGACTCGGGGTGGCGGCGCAGAACTGTGTTTCGACGCAACCAGCGGCAAGTTGCTCTGGCAGTTGCTCATCCCGACTGCGGGTGTGGTCAAAAAAGACCCGCTGTTCAACTACGATTGTCTCAACCTCGGCGTCTGCTCGACGGCGGTCGTCGAAGGCAATCGCCTCTATTTCTGTTCCAACCGCGACGAAGTGCTCTGCATGGACGTCCGCGGCGAAACCAACGGCAACGACGGACCCTTCCGGAAGGAAGCCGAGTTCATGGCCAGCGAAGGCGAGAAGCCCACGACACCGCTCTGCCCCACCGACGGGGACATCATCTGGCGCGTGAACATGCTCACGCACCCCGATGTGGAATGCTGGCCGCAGGACGCGAATGACTGCTCCATTCTCATCGTCGGCGATTATCTTTACGTTTGCCCGTCCAACGGCGTGAACCGCACCCACAAGGTGATTCCCCGCCCGAATTGCCCGTCGCTGATTGTGATCGAGAAGAAAACCGGCAAGGTCATTGCGCGTGACGACGCGAAGGTCGGGCCGAAGATCCTCCACGGCGAGTGGTGCTCGCCATCGTACGGTGTCGTCAATGGCCGCCAGCTCGTTTTCTTCGGCGCGGGCGACGGTTGCTGCTATGCGTTCGACGCGAAGCCGACCCCGCCTGAAAACGGCGAGCGCCTCGGCCGCCTGAAGACCGTCTGGAAGTTCGACCTCAACGCCGCCGCCCACCGCGAGGGCAAATACCGCAGCAAGAGCGGTCCCAGTGAGTGCATTGCCTCACCGGTGTTCTACAAGAACCGCATCTATGCCTCCGTCGGCCAGGACCCAAAGCACGGTCGCGGCCGTGGAGAACTGGTCTGCATTGACGCAACCAAGACGGGTGACATCACCGAGTCGGGCAAGGTCTGGGTCTTCGATGAGATTGACCGCAGCCTCTCAACGGTCGCGATTGCTGACGGGCTGCTCTTCACCGCCGACAATAGTGGCCGCATATTCTGCCTGGATGCCGACACCGGCAAGCAGTACTGGATGCATGACATGCAGACCCCGATCTGCTGCTCGCCGGTCGTCGCTGACGGCAAGATGTATATCGGCACGGATGACGGCGATTTCCTGATTTTCGCCGCCAGCAAGGAAAAGAAGCTCATCAACAATATCAATCTCGGTTCCGGTATCGTCTCCACCCCAGCCATCGCCAACGGCACCCTTTTTATCGCGACGCAGAGTCACCTCTATGCCGTGGCAGCGGAGAAGAAATAGCGCGTTTGATTTCTGGTGCCATTTCGCGGGACGCTACGTAGAATCTGGGTCATGAAGCGCATCCTCTTCGCACTTGTCTTCGCGGTTGTTTGCGCCTGTGACGCATCCGAAACCGTTCCCCTCACCTCCCTCGACCTCGCCAATCTGCACTTCGAGGGGTGGCGAAAACCGCAAACCGACAAATCCTTCAGCGGCAAGCCACTCTCCATTGCCGGCCAGAAGTTTCAAAATGGCATCGGCACACGCGCCCTGAGCACGCTCTGGCTGGAACTCGATGGGCGGGTCGAGAAGTTCGTCGCCACTGTAGGCGTGGATGACGGTGCGCCCAACGAAGCCGCGTCCGCCTGTTTTACAATCATCGGCGACGGCAAGAAGCTCTGGACCTCCGGCGCAATGAAGCGCGGTGAAGCTGCAAAACCCGTGGACATCAACCTCAAGGGCATACGCTCGTTGCTGTTGAAGGTGGATCACGTCGGAGAGAGCAACAACTTCGACTACGCCGACTGGGCTGATGCCCGATTCGTCGCCGGCGGCGCGAAGCCACGCACCGTCAACGCTCCATCTGAAAAGAAGGTCATTCTCACACCGAAGCCGCCCCGCGCACCCCGTATTAACGGCCCCAAGGTCTATGGCTGCCGGCCCGGCCATCCGTTCATCTATCGCATTCCGACCACGGGTGAGCGCCCGATCCTGTTTGCCGCCGACGGTCTGCCAGCGAGCCTGCAGCTCGACACCGCCACCGGCATCATCACCGGTGCTGCGCCCGCCCGCGGCTCGCACACGCTGACTCTGCGCGCCAAGAACCGTCACGGCTCGGCCACCCGTGAGTTCAAGATCGTCAGCGGCGACACGCTTGCGCTCACGCCGCCGATGGGCTGGAACCATTGGTATGCCCACTACAACCGCGTCACCGACGTGATGATGCGTGAGGCCGCCGACGTGATGGTCCGGACCGGCATGGCCGACGTGGGCTACAGCTATGTGAACATTGACGATTGCTGGATGAACGCCAATCCCGACGCCAAGCGCACGCCTGACCCGCTCCGAGTCGGCCCGTTCCGCGATGCCGTCGGCAACATCATCCCCAACAAATACTTCCCCGACATGCGCGCAATGACCGACTACATCCACGCCAAGGGCCTCAAGGCCGGCATTTACACCTCGCCCGGTCCACTCACCTGCGCCGGCTATTGCGGCGCCTACCAGCACGAGGAGCAGGACGCAAAGCTCTTCGCCGAATGGGGCTTTGATTTCCTGAAATACGACTGGTGCTCCTACAGCAAGGTCGCCGCGGGCGACAAGAGCCTCGACATGATGAAGAAGCCTTACGTGCTGATGGGCGGCATCCTCAAGAAACTGCCGCGCGATATCGTCTTCAATCTCTGCCAATACGGCATGGGCGACGTCTGGCAATGGGGTGCGGAGATCGGCGGGCATTGCTGGCGGACCGCTGGCGACCTCGGCGCGGAACTGAATCGCATCTTCGCCGTTGCCCTCAAGAACGCCGAGTATCGCCAATGGTCCAAACCCGGCGCGTGGAACGATCCCGACTACATCCAGATCGGCTACGTCGGCGATGCGCGCGGCGAGGGAATGCCAAAACCCTGTCCCCTCACCCCCACCGAACAGTATTCATTCATGTCCCTCTGGTGCCTGATGGCCGCGCCCCTTTTCTACAGCGGTGACATGAGCCAGCTCGATCCCTTCACCCTCAACGTCCTCTGCAATCCTGAAGTCATCGAAGTGGATCAAGACCCGCTGGGAGAAAGCGCGCGGGTCGTCAAGCTCACCGACGACACCTTCCTCATGGTCAAGAACCTCGAAGACGGCAGCCGTGCCATTGGCCTCTGCAACCGTGGCGAAACCACGGAGACCATCACCGCCAAGTGGAGCGACCTCGGCGTCACCGGTAAACGCACCGTCCGCGATCCATGGCGTCAGAAGGACCTTGGCAAGTTCGACGGTCAGTTCACCGCCACAGTCCCACGGCATGGCGTCATGCTGGTGCGGGTGAAATAGAGGAGGCGCGGCGGTGGTTCGATGCAACAACTTGGTTAGGCCACATGTGTCTCATGCGTCACCCCTTTTCAAAATACCGCCGAATAGACTCATGCCCAATACACCGCGTCACTGCCGTCTGTGCGATGCCATGATACATGCAAAATAAAAACCAGGGCACCGCAAACATGTTTGCGAACAACAGCACAACAATCCAAAGGATACGGACCCTGAAAGTCAACTGGCGGGTCAACGCTGCCCAAAGAAAGTAGAACGGCCACTGAACGAGTGTGCCATAACATCCGACTCGCAGAACCCAAAGCACGACTCCGCCCGGTTCAACGGCTTCCTTCCCGCTCAGAAGGGCTGGAACAATGGTAGCGCACACCGACACTATCATCACCAGATAACTCAACGGAAGGAACGCAGCCGCAATCGCTGCAAGCGCGTAGGCAATCTTGTTTGGCAAGGTATGAGTCTTCATGACGCGCAAAGCCGACTAACAACCAAACTCAGCAACCGCCGCCGGAAACGTCCGCTGCGCTGTAAGATATGATAATGCCCACTTTCACCTCGGCGGGAATTGTCCCCATCGTGGTTCCTGTGCGCAAGAAGTTATTTTCCCGGTCTATGTTGCCACACACGACTGCGATGGTTCCAAGAATGTGGAACCTGGCAGCGGGGCTTCTTCGATCATGTGTTGCGGGATCATGAAAGTGAAAGAGAGAAGCCGAATACATCAGGAACAACCCGGCCCGCAAGAAATTGGCGGCTCAGACGGAACATTGGATTTCCGCAGGAGGAATGTGGACCGCGTCCCCCCATGCGACGGTTGTTTATGATGATAATCGCCGGGTCAGGGGAGCCCAGCCTCCAGTATTCCGAATTGTAGGCCGCGTCCCCCGACGCGGCAAAGATCGATGATGATGACGCCGCGTCGGGGTCGCGGCCTACACCCCGAAACGCCGAACAGACGTGGAATTGGTGTTCCGCCTTTAGACGTAACCCTGCAATTGAAACAACCCCTCACCCTGACCCTCTCCCCCGCTGTGGGGGAGAGGGAAAAAAACACCCGGAGTGGCGCGACTCACTGACTGGCGATCGCTTTCAAAGTAGCGCAAACGGTTTCCCTCTCCCCATCCGATGGGGAGAGGGTCGGGGTGAGGGGCCGCAGGCTCTGCGTAGTATGGCTAAAGGCGGTTTTGTCGTCGTCTCGTCTGGCGCAGAACCGGCTGAAGCCGGGACGCCAACGCTCGCGATCCCTTCCGGCGTCGCCCCATCTCGCGCTGGCTCTGTGCCCCGGCGAAACCATCAGGAACAACCGCCGAGTCGGAGACCCATCACAATCCGCATTTCGTGGTTGAAGTTCTTCAACGGCTTCTAAAGAGCCACGGAGCGGACATTCCGAAAGAATGTAGAGATCTGGGTCACACGATCTTTGCCAAAGTCGTGAAATCTGGCGTACTCTATCCGTGCAAGGGGTGGATGGTTTTCTCAGAAACCTCCAGAACAACAGAACCGGTTACCAGCGGTTTCGTTTGCCGACCATCTGAAATGCAGGCAAGAGATCGTTTACAGATGGAAATCGGTTGTGCCCTCGTTCTTTGACAAGTGAATTTGACATGCCGCCTGCGCTGGCCGCTTTCCGCGCGACCACGGGGAACTGGCAGTGCAATCCGAGTGACTCGTAGATCGCTCCGAGCCAATCCGAGTCAATCCGACCTGATCCGACCTGATCCGACCTAATCCGACCTAATCCGACCCAAAAGAGTCAGATTTTGAGCCACGGGGTAGGTCAAAATGGCGCACTTGAGGTGGAGCGCGGCCTCCGGACGCGCTCATCCTTCGCAACCGCACCAGCCACCGCGCCCGGAGGTCGCGGTCCACCACCGGGAATCGGTCGCAGCCTGCCGCCTGCTTACAACGTCCACCCGGCGCGGTACTCGCGGCGGACGAACTGGTTGGCTTCTTCCAAGTTGGTGAAGCGCAGATTGGCGGAATCCCATTTGAGACGACTCAGGGTCAGTTTCTCACGGAGCTGCATGCGCAGCGGCACGTTGCCCAGCAGCACCGCCTCGGCCAATGGCCCGGCCCAATCGAAGTCCGCGCCCGATTTCTTGCCAGCCTTGCACGCATCGATCCAGTCGACGTAATGGCCCTTGACCCGCGGGATGCTCTTCGGGGCATTGTTGCAGTCATGACGCCGGGATTCGGGCCAGACGTAAAGGCCCAGCATGATGCCCTCGTCACCAATGAGCAGCCGGCCGTTGCTGCCCATCGCAATGCCGTCCGGCACGCCCTCGATCCGGGATGGCCGCAAGCCGCCGTCATACCAGACCAGTTTCAGCGGCGGCATCTCCACCTCACCGGCGCCCTTGCCACTGAGACCGGCCACATGGGGGTTGTGGGCCTGCTTCTTTGCCGAGCGCGCAGGGAAATGATAGGCCACGATCGAGCCGAGCGGATAGGTCTCCTTGTTCACACGCGTGGAGACCGCCTCGACGCTCTCCGGCGCGCCGAGCTTGAGCGCGCGGAACACCGGGTCCATCGCGTGACAACCAATGTCACCGAGCGCGCCGGTTCCAAAATCCCACCATCCCCGCCATTTGAATGGCACGTAAGCGGGATTATACGGCCGCTCCGGCGCAGGGCCGAGCCAGAGGTTCCA
>CAZGGF010000410.1:0-13071 GCA_964524715.1 uncultured Verrucomicrobiota bacterium
GTTGTTCTTCCACCCCTTGTATTCGACGGTTTCCATGGTGATCTCCGAGGTTTGGGCGACAACGGCCGCCGCAAGAAGGGTCGCTAGACCGGCAATTGTTTTCATGTCACTCTTTCTGGCGTTGTTCCAATGCAGTCCGAGGCAGACGAAGTTTCTAACGACCGCCGCCTGCTTTTACCAGAGCAAAGTGACGGCCATGCCGTTTGTCCGAAGACGCGGGTTTCTCTCAACCTCAGGGCGATGTGCACGCCAACCACCCGCCCGTTCTTCAGCTATCGCTGCCGCAGTCCCGCGCAACCCACATCGTGAATCGACACGTCATCGTCAATGGCCATGCGCGCCGCCGTTGTGGCGCTTTGGCTCGCGACCATGAATACCAGTTCCTTGGCGAACCATCGCCGGGCGGCCAGCGAGTCACGGAGATTTCGCTGCGTCTTCTACCGTCCGACGGCTTCGGCTACTTCGATCCTTCGGCAATCTGTCGCTTCAGCCGGGTGGCAACTTCCTTGAGGAGGTCTTCCGGCAGGTCTTTGTTCTTGATGATCTCCAATGAGACGAAACCGCGGTAACCGATGCCTTTCACACGTTGGGCGAGCCCGACGAGGTTGGAGTTGTTCGGGTCGAGCACCTCATCGTGGACATGGAAGTGCCGGAGGCGGTTTTTCATGACGGCGAGGGTTTCTTCGTCCATCGTCGAGGTGTTCCACAACGCGCCGAAGTTGGTCGTCTTCACCTGGCGGATGACTTCCCCGGCCTCCTTCGCCGTCTTGATGATGTCGTGGCCGCATTCGAGGATCGGGCAGGAACCGGAACCCTTGGAGCGCTCGCCGACCTCGTCGAACGCCGCGGCGACCTGTTTCGCCGCCTCGGGCGTGAGATTTCGGATGCCGCCGCCGGCGAACATCCTGACGACGGGCGCGCCCAGGTCCGCCGCCAGTTCGAGGTTGGCCTTCGCCGATTCCAAGTTCGTCTTAAGGACTTCCGGCTTGGGGCTTGCGAATTGCACCGAGGTTGCCACGGCGGCAATTTCCACGCCCGCGTCGGCGAAGATCTTCTTCGTCTGCCGCCGGACCTCGGCGGAGGACTTGGAGGAGATGTCGTGTTTGTGTTTCGCGTCCACGCGGATTTCCACGCCGTCGTAACCGGCCTCCTTGGCGAACTTGACGATCTTCTCGATCGGCCACGTGGGGCATACGAAGGTCATAAAGCTCAGCTTCATCTGCATCGGGCGCGGCGCGGCCAGGGCGAGACGCGGCACGACCAGCGAAACGGCCGTCGCGGAAACGGTCCGGGAGAGGAATTGCCTGCGGGTGAGTTGGGTGATGGTTGTCATGGGTTTGTCCTGTGGATGGTTGTTGGTTTGGAAGTGATGGAAGTACACCTTTTCCGGCTCCGGGGAAAGCGCGCTATTTGGAGGAAACAATCTGGTTCCACTCAAGCACCTGTTTGTCCTTCAACAGTCGCTGCCGCAATCTCGCGTAGTCCACCTTCTGGACCGACACGTCATCGTCAATGGCCATGCACGCCGCCGTTGCGGCGCTCTGGCTTGTGACCATGAATACCGGCTCCATGCGGATGCTGCTGAAGGCAGTGTGGCTCGCTGAGAGCGCGAAGGTGACGAGGAGATTTTCGCACTCGCTCGCTCGCGGCACGATGGCGCTGTAGCCGATGGGATATGGCGGCGCGTTGTCGCGACCGGTGGCGGTCTTGCCTTCGCGGCAGACGACGCCATCCTTCACGATGCGGCGGATTTCGTGCGTGTCGGTGCCGTAGGAACCGAGGCCGACGGAGTTCGGCGCGACCTGGCGGCCAAAGGTGTGGTGCTCGGTCATCACGAGATCGCTGATCATGCGGCGGGCCTCGCGGATGTAGATTTGATGCGGCCAGCCGCCGTTGTCGTTGAACTCGTCCTTTGGCAAGCCGAAGCGTTTCATTTCATCGCGCACCTTCGCCGGCACGCGCGGATCGGTTGCGAGAAAGTGCAACAGGCCGCGATGATAGTTCTCGTGCTCCTTGGCGATCTGCTCGCGGCGCGCGTAGGTCGCTTCCGGCCATTCCCAGCTTGCGCCCGGCAGGTTGCCGCCAAAGGTGGCGGTGTTGAAATCCCACTTCCCATTCGGCAGCGGGTCGTGCTTGGAAAACCAGCGCAGGTCCATGTCGTCGCCGATGGCAAGGCAGCCGGCAACGAAACGCGCCACGATCTCGTATCGTTTCGGGTTGTAGTCCGGCGGTGGCGCGATGGGAATGCGATTGGCTTCATTAGTCGTGAGGCAGAGCCGGAAGCAATACGCCTGCACGCCTGGCGCCGGCGCGCCGGGCGTGCCCGGCTCGCCCTCTTGCACGAGCGGCAGCAGGCCGCTTTTCGGATTGCCCGGCACGACGTAGGGATCCAGCGGCAGATCGCGGTCCCACACACCCTGACCGCCGAGGACACGGCCGGTCGGCCCGGGCTTGAGGTGATTCGTGCGCGGCTTGTATTTGTCGGCGTAATGAATTCCGTTGTAGGTCTCGCCATATTTTGCGTTGCCCTCGCGCTGGAGGGTATAGCTTACGCCCGCCTTTGCCATCAGGTCGCCCTCGTAAGTGGCATCAATGAATGCTTTCGCGCGGAACACTGTGCCGTCTTCTGTGAGAAACTCGACGATCCGCGAGCCACGCTTGTGAACACTTGCCAGCCGCGCGTTGAAACGCACCGTGACGCCAGCCTCCTTCACCATGTCGTTGAAGACCTGTTCCGCCTTGTGTGGCTCGATGGCGTAAGCGCCGCCTGTGGCCGGACCGCCGCCCTTGCTTACGAACGGCTTGTCCCAGGCGAGCTTGACGCCAACGGTTGCCGCGAGCCGCGCGAAATACTCCCGCGCGATGCCGCCGACCGAGCGCGGGTCGCCGATATCCACCGCGCTGAGGCCGCCCGCCGTCATGCCGCCAAGATGCCGGCCCGGCTCAGCGATCACAGTGCGCTTGCCCATCCGCGCAGCCTGCACCGCCGCCGCGACCCCGCCCGACGTGCCGCCATAGACGCACACGTCAGTCTCAATGATCTTCGTGGTTGTTGCGGGAAAAACGCTGCCCGTGCCGGCAAACATCGCGAGGATGAGGATGCGTGTTGTGGTTCGGAGACTGTTCATGTTCATGTGTAAATGGCACGACTCTCCAAGCTCGCGCATGGACCGCGCCTAACCTGTGCAGGGCGGGTCTGAAAACCCGCCTCGCGTGTCAATCTGCCGGACAATCCTGACGTGCGCTCTGCTGCTGTCATCGTGACGGCCGGCGCACGCAGCAACCTATTTCGCCCGGGCTGTTGCGGCGATGGCCAGCGCCGCCTTGCAACGGCTGCGGATATCGTCCCACTTGCCTTCGGTGAGATCTTCCTTCTTGGCGATCCATGTGCCGCCAACTGCCGCGACGGTGTCGATCTTCAGATAGGCTTCCAGATTGCCCGTGTTCACGCCGCCGGTAGGCATGAACTTCACGCCGGTGTGTTTATACGGCGCCGAAAACGCTTCGATCATCGTGACGCCGCCGAACGCACCGGCCGGGAAAAACTTCAGCAGTTTGCAGCCGAGCGACAACCCCGCCTCGATGTCGCTGGGCGTGGCGATGCCGGGGACGAAGGGAAGCCCGATGGCCTGCGCTTGCTTGACGATTTGGGGATTCAGTCCGGGCGCAACGGCAAATGCCGCGCCACTGGCCTTGGCGGCTTCGAGGTTGGCGGCTGTCAACACGGTGCCCGCGCCGACGAGCAACTGCGGACGCTCCTGCGAAATCTTGCGAATCACTTCCGCAGCTGCCGCCGTCCGGAACGTGATCTCCACCACCGGCAGACCGCCTTGCAGCAGCGCGTCGGCCAACGGAATGGCGGCTTCGACTTTTTCGATGGCGATGACCGGCACGATGCCCAACTGGGCGACTTTGTTGAAAATGGTTTCGGATGACATGGTATGAGTTCCTTTTGAGGTTGGGTGATTCGAGCGTCGGTGTCTATTTCCCGGCGGTTCCCTGCTTCGGGAACCCGACCGACTGGGCGATGATGATTCTCTGTTCCGGCTTGAGTTTCAGCCTCTCGGGCAAACCGCTCCGGTCAAGCTCGTGCACGACGCAAGTGAGTTTCGCCGAGGCGCAGTAGAGATAAATGTTCTGGACGATGAAGCCGGCATCAATCGCAGCGTAGCGCTCCTTGTCCTCGGGCTTGGCCTTGGCCAGCCGCGTCAGGTCCGCCACAAAGAGCAGCGCCACCGGAGCCTCCTTCACAAACTTCTGACTGCCCGTCCGCGCCCGAATGTCTCCTGCGGCGACCGGCACGAGGCGGTTGCCGGCGGCGTCATAGACATAGGTGCCGGCTGCCGTCGCGACGTAGATGTCCACCTCCTGCGAATTCATGGCCGAGGGCGCGGTGCGATGCGCGTTCTCGGGTCGGTTGATGCCGAAGCCCGCCCAGAGCAAGTCGGAAAGGACTTGCAGCGGCAGTTCTGCCGGGCTGAATTCGCGCGCCGTCTTCCGGTTCTTCAATGCCTCCATCAACGGCATGCCGCCTTCCATGCGCGGCTTTGGCAGCGGGACCGGTTGAAGATCCTGCGCCGACCCCGGCAGCGATGCGACAAGCAGGCCAGCGAGCAACCAAAGTGTTTTGGAGAGCATGATTATTTTCCTAACCGAAACGGTGGTTCAAGTCGAACGCATTTTACCGGCGCGCTGTCGCAGCCGGGATAACCCGTTTGTTTCTGTTTCCGTTTTTGCCACAGTTGGGTACACTGGCTGTCGTGAACAGAAACGAAATCCACCGCGCGGTGGACGGCAGCACATCCATCTGAGCCACCAGACGACATGCTCTTCAACACCTGGCCATTCCTGATCTTCCTGTTGGTCGTGTTGACGGTGTTTTTTGCGTTGGGGAAAACGCGACTGTGGCCACTGTGGATGTTGGCGGCTTCCTACTTCTTCTACGGCTGGTGGAATCCCTACTATCTCGCCCTCGTTCTCTACACGACGACGCTTGTTTACTTCATGGTCACGCTGATGGATCGCTGCCCTGAAGAAAGGCAGAAAGCGGATGTGCTCGCGCGCCTGACGCGGCTGCGGTTTGACGATGGAGTGATGAAAGCGGCGTTTGTTGCGTTCGCTTTGGCGGTGCTGGGATTCGCGATTGTGGCACTGGCCGGACCGGGATCGCTGCGGCCGACGATGGTGGCACTTGGTCTGATCGCGCTGCTGATGGCGACAGGCGCGCTGTTCAGCAGCCGTGGCGTCTGGCTGGCCGTGGGCGCCATCAACACACTCGCGCCGCTGCTGTTCTTCAAATACGCGCGCTTCGTGGTGGAGAACTTGAATGCAGTTCTCTCGTGGCTCCACGTGCCGGCGAAACTGGCGGAGCCAGCGACGATGATGCCGTTCGGCTTCGACTATCTGCTGCCGATCGGCATCTCGTTCTTCACCTTCCAGTCGCTGAGTTACGTCATTGACGTTTATCTCGGCAAGGCGGAGCGTGAGCGGAACTTCCTCAGATTTGCGAACTTCGTCTGCTTTTTCCCGATCCTGATGTCGGGACCGATCGAACGCGCGGGACATTTGCTGCCCCAGTTCCGCCAGTTCCCCGCGGTGCGCCTCCAGAATTTCACCGATGGTGCTTCACTGTTTCTCGTGGGCCTGTTCAAGAAACTGGTGTTGGCCAGCTACCTCGCTCTATACGTGGACCGCGTCTATGAGAACCCGCAGGCGTTCGGCGCGCCTGCGCTCGTGCTGGCGACCGTCGCGTTTGCCTGGCAGCTTTATTTCGACTTCAGCGGCTACACCGACATGGCGCGCGGCGTCGCGAAGCTCATGGGGTTCGACCTGGTCCTGAACTTCAACCACCCGTATCTGGCGACCGGCATTGGCGATTTCTGGCGTCGCTGGCACATCTCCTTTTCGCGGTGGATTCTTGATTACATTTTCATGCCGCTCCAGATGCAATGGCGCGAATGGCGTGCGTTCGGCACCGCGGCTGCGCTGGTCGTCACGTTTCTGGTTTCCGGCATCTGGCATGGCGCGGCGTGGACGTTTGTGATCTGGGGCGCGCTTCACGGTCTGGGTCTTGCGCTCACTTATGAACTGGAGCGCTCCGCGTTCTATCGCAAGCGCGTTCCCAAGGCCGTCAAGCAGGTCTGCGTGTTCGCCTTTGTGTGCTTCACGTGGATCTTCTTCCGCGCGAACTCGCTTCCCGACGCTCTCGTGATTGTCCGGCGCATCTTCACCGCGGCCTGGCAGGACCCGCAGATTCCGGCGTTGATGCTCGCGTCGGTGGCACTGGTCTGGCTCTACCAGTGCCTGTTCGAGTCGAAGTTCCGCAGCGTTTTGCAGAGCCGATACGTCCGGGTCGGGCTGGCGGTGCTCATGGTGCTTGGCTTGTTCCTCTGCTCGTCGGGCGGCGGCACGTTCATCTACTTCCAGTTCTGACATGGGAACCGAATCAACAACTTCAAAGCCAGACGCTGCGTTGAACGCGGAGACGCCTTTCGGCTCAAACGAAATGCGGCTCGACGCGCGCCAATGGCTCGTCGCGCTTGTGGTCGTAATGCTGGCGGCGTTGTTGACACCCCAGCTCTGGGTGCGAATTGAGCGATTCAACACCGGTCCGGATTATCGGATTCCTTATTCGCTCAGCAAGGACTACTGGCTCTACGCCCGCCGGCTGCATCAGGTGTGCGATCCCAACCGCGTCATCATGCTGGGCGACTCCGTTGTCTGGGGTGAATACGTCCTGCCGGATGGCACGCTGTCGCACTTCCTGAATCGCGAAGCCGGGGAGCCCAACCGGTTCATAAACGCGGGTGTCAACGGGATGTTCCCGCTGGCGATGGAGGGATTGCTCAAGCGCTATGGCCAGTCATTGCGTCAGCAGCGGGTGATTCTCCACTGCAACGTGCTCTGGATGACCAGTCCCAAGACAGACCTCAGCGCCGACGAGGAAGAACCGTTCAACCATTCCCGCCTCGTGCCGCAGTTTTCGCCGCGCATCCCGTGCTACAAGGCCGACGCCAATGAGCGGTTGAGCGCGCTGGTGGAACAGAGGGTTGATTTCATATCGTGGGTGAACCACCTGCAAAATGTTTACTTCGGGCAGAAAGGCATCCTGAACTGGACGATGGAGAACGACGGCGGCAGTCCGCCGCGCTATCCGAATCTCTGGCGGAATCCCCTGACTCAAATCACGCTGGCCGTTCCATCCGGAGCGCGCGATGACGCCAAACGCGGCCCCAAGAGTCCGCGGCACAAGCCGTGGTCTGTGAGCGGCGCGAGCAAGACTCGCTTTGATTGGGTCGCGCTGGAATCCTCCCTCCAGTGGGGTGCCTTCCAACGATTGGTCGGGATTCTGCGCGAGCGTGGCAACGACGTGCTGGTTGTCCAGGGGCCGTTCAACGAGCACTTGATGACCGAGGAAAGCCAGCGTGCCTATCGCAAACACCGCGACGGAATCACGGCGTGGCTGTCGCAAAATCAAGTTCCCCATCTCGTGCCGGAGTTGCTGCCAAGCGCACTGTATGCCGACGCCAGCCATCCGCTGACCGAAGGCTACGAATTGCTTGCCAAACGCATCTACGGCGACGAGACCTTCCGGAAGTGGTTGCAGAGAAAATGAAACAGCGGTTCCAGTGGTTTGTTGTGCTCCTTGGCTTGTGTTGTCAGTGGATGATGCAAGGCAGGGCGGCAGAAGGGGCTGCCAGGACGGGCTTCGTTTACGACGAAGTCTATCTCAAGCATCACACCGGCGCGGGACATCCTGAACGTGCGGAGCGGCTGACCGCCATCGTATCGAAGTTGAAGTGTGACGGCTTGCTTGCCAGCCTGGTCCCGCTTCGGCCTGCGACAGCTTCTCTGGACTGGATCACGACGATTCACGCGCCGGGATACGTCGAGAGAGTCAAGAAAGACTGCCGGGATGGTACCGGCTACGTGGATACACCGGATGCGCCGGCTTCGACCAGTTCTTATGATGTGGCTCTCATGGCTGCGGGAGGTTTGCTCGTCGCCGTTGATGCCGTGATGAAGGGGGACGTCAGGAATGCCTTCTGCGCTGTGCGACCGCCCGGTCATCATGCCCTCAAGAATCGGGCGATGGGTTTTTGCCTCTTCAACAACGTCGCCATTGCTGCCCGATACATCCAGAAGAAACACGGACTTGCGAAGGTGCTGATCGTGGATTGGGACGTGCATCACGGCAATGGCACCCAGGCAGCATTCTACGAAGATCCGACCGTGTTCTACTTCTCGGTTCACCTGTCGCCTTTTTATCCCGGCACAGGCCACGCGGATGAGAAAGGCGAAGGCAAAGGCGCCGGCTTCACACTCAACGTGCCGCTGTCGACGGGCTGTGGCGACGCCGATTACAAGAAGGCGTTCGAGGAGAAACTCAGACCGGCGGCGGATGCCTTCAAGCCGGACTTCGTGCTCGTCTCTGCCGGCTTCGACGCAGCCCAGGGCGACCTTCTGGGCCGGATGAAAGTCACACCGGAGGGATTCGCCGCTCTGACGCGCATCGTCAAGGACATCGCGGAGAAACACTGCGGCGGCCGGCTGGTCTCGACACTCGAGGGCGGCTACAACCTGGACGCGCTGGCCGCGTCGGTCGAGGCCCACCTGCGAGTGTTAATGGAATCGCGAGCTGCGAAGAACTGACACCCGCGCTCAGCCGAGTTTGCTTTCGATGCTTCGAAGCAGATCGCCGACGTTCTTGAACGTCAGCAGTTCCTTTTGCGCGAAACGGATCCCAAAGCCCTTCTCCACGGCTAGGATCAGGTTCACATGCGACAGCGAATCCCAACCGTCCACGTCATTGGCGGTCATTTCCGGCCGGATGTTGATCTCGTCGTTGTCGAACACCGTCTGAAAGATACCGTTCAGTTTTTCGATGGTTGTCATAAATCGTGTTGTCTCTGTCAAATGTCCAGCGTGCTGATATCGCCCTCATCCTGCCCCAGATAGCGAGCTTTCAGCACACGGCGCATAATTTTGCCGCTCTTGTTTTTGGGAATGTGCTCCAGCACTTTGAATTCTTGCGGCGTGGCCATGGTGGAAACGCGGTTGGAGATATGCAGGCGCAATTTCAATTCGAGGTCGCTGTTCCACTCACAGCCCTTTTTCAATGCGATGAATGCCACCACCTTCTCCCACAGCAATTCATCCGGCACGCCGATCACACCTGACTCGGCAATTCCCTCCACCTCCAGCAGCGCACTCTCGACCTCGAAAGGACTGACCAGATGCCCGGCGGTGTTGATGACATCGTCGCTCCGGCCCATAAACCAATAATATCCCTCGCTGTCGCGGCGGGCCGTGTCGCCGGTCATATACCAGCCGTGCTTGAACTTCTGCCGGTAAATGTCTTCGTGGTGGAAATAGGAGATCATCATCGAGTCCCATCCCGGCCGCAGGCACAGGTTGCCCTGTTCGTTGACCGGCAGGACCTGGCCGTCGTCCCGGACGATGGCGACCTCGATGCCCGGCAGCGGCTGGCCCATCGAACCCGGCTTGATGGGCAGGCCCGGCCGGTTGGTAATCATGATCGCGCCGGTTTCGGTCTGGAACCACGTGTCGTAGATGTCCTTGCCGAGCACCTTGCGTCCCCAACTGATCACCTCGGGGTTGAGCGGCTCGCCCACGCTGCAAATGTGACGGAGCTTGCTGAGATTGAACCGCGCGAACAGCGCCGGTTCCTCGTGCATCAGCATCCGCAACGCCGTCGGCGCCGTATACCAGACTGTGATGCCATGTTCCTCCAGAATTCCAAACCACTTCGCCGCGTCATATGCGCCGCCGAAATGCACCTGCGTCACACCGAGGCTCCACGGCCCGATGATTCCGTAGGAGGTCCCGGTCACCCAGCCGTGATCGGCAGTGCACCAGTAGATGTCGTCGGGCCGAAGGTCGAGCACTTCCACCGCGGTCCGGTTCTGCAGCAGCACACTGCGATGGCGATGCAACGCGCCCTTGGGTTTGCCGGTGGAGCCCGACGTGTAGTGCAGCACTGACGGCGTTTCGGCGGGAGTCAACGGTGTTTCAAACTCGGCGGGAGCCTGCTGCATGAGGAGAGGCAGACTGAGAATATCAGCCGCTTGATGCTCGGCGGCGTCCACCAGGATGATGAACTTCAGGTGCGGCAGTTTCTCGCGAATGCGTAGCAACTTTCTCAGGTAACTCTTGCGGGTCAGGATGCCTTTCGCCTCGGCATCGCCGAGCCGGTCCAGCAGCGCCTCTTCCCCGAAGTTGGAGAATAGCGTGCCTGTGATGAGACGGGCTTTCAATGCGCCCAGGAAACAGGAATACACCTCGGGCATCTTGGGCAAGAAAACGAAGAACACGTCACCCGGCGCAAACCCAAGGCTTTGCGTCACGTTGGCGAAGCGCGAGCTTTCGCGTTCCAGGTCGCCAAACGTGTATTCGGCGCGCTCGTCGTGGGCGCCGATCCAGCGCATGGCGATCTTGTTGGCAAGACCCCGGTCGGACTGCAATCGCGTGCAGATATGGCCGATGTTGAATTGTCCGTTCGATGTGGGAATCAATCGTTCGCTAGTCATGGTTAGTCAGTGAATCCGCCCTCCACACCCATACTGGTTTGAAGCATTTCCAGCGTGCGTTGCCGGATGTCGTTCGCCAGGTTGAATTCCGTCTCGTCCTTGGCCCGCATCATGCGGTAACCCGCCTCCTGCCTCGTTTCCTTTGCGACCCTGCGCAGGTCGCCGGTGGCCGCGTCCTGATTGCTTGCGATGGTCCGCGTGGCCCGGCCCAACTCCTTGACCTGGTCCACGCGCTTTGGGTCATCGCCGGGCACCATGGCCTCGATCTGGTCGGTGAGCGCGTGGGCCGCGGCAGGCGTCCGCTCCTGCAACTTCGCATTCTCGTAAACCTTGTCCATTTCTGAAAGCTGCCCATCCAGCGCATCCACCAAAGCGGCGGCCTGCGGCATCCCGGCTTTCGACTTCACGCAGAACTCGTGCGTCTTCTTCCACCAGTTCATATACGCTTCGATGCGCGACCTCACCGTAATGCAGAAGAGGTTCATCTTCTTGAAACGCTCGATGATCTCCTTCTTCTTTTGCTTTTCCTTGCCGTCGTCGAAGATTTTCTCCACTTCGCCGGTCGTGTAACAGACGCCGGGATACTTGTCCCACGCGGGACGTTTCACCTGCAACTCCTCCGCCAGCGTGAACTCCGGCACCTCTTCAAACGCCTCCGTCAACACGTCCATGACGCCGTAAACGTTCTTCGGGCTCTTGCTGATTTTGCGGAAGGGATAGATGACCACGCGACTGTCGGCCTTGTTCTTGATCTTCGGGCGGCGCTCGTAAACCGGGTTGCGCAGATAAACGTCTTCCCCCTCCAGGTGCGCCGGATAGGCGAACGTACCGCGCGACGGATGCCAGACCGTGCCGCCTTTTTTCGGGGAAACGCCGAACCCCTCCCATTCGCCATTGGGCTTCTTGATGATGACCTTCCACGAATCAATCCATCCGTCCTCCCGGCGATAGTCCGCGCGCCACAACGCCAGATAGGGAATCTTCCAGTCCAGCTTCACGTCCTTGATGGCATTGAGGTCGGACATCTTCGCCTCGTGCCAGATTTCGGACGCAGCGAGCACGGCCACCCACACATTCATATGCCGGTCTTTTCGGTAAGCGACCTCCGTCCCGGAAATCACGCGCTGCCCGTTCTCGCCCTCCAGCGTCACCTTCACGGCTTGGTCCTGCGACCGCCACGCGCACATCACGATCGCGTTGCCGTGATCGGCCAGTTGTGCCAGCGCGTGTTCGCCGGGGAAAAGAAGTTCATTCGACTTCGTCTCCTGCGCGCTGACGACCAGATCGCCGGAGAAAGGATCCGGCATCACGGCGTACTGGCTCGACACTTCCACCCGTATCTTCTCTGTTCCTTCGCCCGGTTGGGTTTCGACGAACGGCTTGCCCTTCTTCAGGAAGAACCGCGCGACCATCTTCTTTCCCGCCTCTGACGTGGCGTTGACCTCCAGCAGCGCATTGGTCGCCGTGCTGTCTATCAGCTTGAAGGCGTCCAGCGTCTTCGCCTTGTCTCCGTCCGTGCCCAGTTGTACCAGCGTCGGGCCCTTCACCATCGCTTCGCCAAGCTTGTAATACCATTCGCCTCCTCTGGCGCCTTTTCGAAACACCAGCGTCAGGAATTCGTTAGCCATGCAGGCATCGCCGGCGAAGCCGACGTCTTCGCCCGCCAATTCCTTCCAGCCTTCCCGCTTCGCGACTGCATCGGGCGACAAGCTCTTTGCTGAATGACCTCCGGTGTCCCACGCCAACGCGCCACTCTCCGCCGCCTCCGAGGGGGACACAAAAGAGAAGAGAAACGTTCCCGCCAGACAACCAACAATCAACAGACATTTGAACCGTTGCATAACGTCACTCTTAATCATGAGATCGCGTTGAAGTCTCGTCGCAGCCTGTTCATCGGTCACTTCCAACTCCTGACGTCATCTTCATAGGCCTTTGTCGCGTTCTTGCTGCCCGGCTCCGATTGACCGGTGCCCGTGCGCGTATCGGGACCGTCGGAGAAGAACGCATAACCTTCAGTGATGACTGTCTTGATCGAAGAGTCGTCTTTGAACGGCACCGGGACCTGGCTGTCGTTGGCCGTCGTGTCGGGCCATGATTGCAGGTTGGAGGGTCTTCCATTTTGCAGCGGTCCCAGATAGTAGCTTCCTTTCTTCCCATTATCGAAGCAATAGGCGTAGGGCATCCACCACGGATCGTAAAGCGCCAGCGGAGTCTGTTCGCCAAGGGCGCGAACTGTCACGTCTTTCGACTGAATCTCCATGAACCGAATCGCGCGCGGATTGTCGCTGGCCGCCTGACCGGTCGTGGCTTTCTGTCCTGTCACGGGATTCACCAGGCCGTTGAACGTCAGAACAAGGTCCTGGTCGTTGGCAGGTTCCGGCCACTTGCCATATTCACTGTGGCAAACCTTGGCTGCCGCACAGAGCTGTTCAACAACGGTTTGCGCCTTTGCTCTCAAGACAGCGCGGTAGACTGCGGAGATGGCAGGAAATAACATCCCCATCAGCGCGATGATGATACA
>CAZGGF010000411.1:0-9105 GCA_964524715.1 uncultured Verrucomicrobiota bacterium
GGACGGGGCGCGGGGGGGGGGGCTGGGGCCGGGACTTTGAGCGCGGCGGTGGGCGGGCATTTACCTCAACGCGGGTTCCGGCAGGCCCGACCCGGAAAAGGCGCAGCGGCGCGAATACAATGTGAACCTCGATCCGGCGAACTATGCCGCGATATTTGAGGCGCCGTGCCCGCTCTATTGGCTGCCGTGCTTCGAGGTGGTCAGCCCGGTGTCGGCGGAGATGTGGCGCGTGGCGGCCTACGGCTCGTTCTATCGTTTCCAGCAAAGCGAGATTCTCCCGCATCTGTCGGACCGCGTGCGAAATTACTTCATGGCGATGTATGCCGGCGGGAAAACCGCCGACGGCCTCTGGCTGCAACAACTGGCCGCGCCAAAGAACGCCGAGGCGCTCGCCTCACAAGGCAGCCGTGACCGGAACATGTGGTGCACGGCGGGTTTTCTCCACGCCGCCGGGCTGACGGTAACGAAGTCCGGCGAGATCGTGCCGCTGAATGCCGCGCGGGATGCGGTGTTCACCTTCGAACCGGTCCACGTGCAATGTACCGCCGCCGGCATGACGGAGTGGACGAAAGACCCGAAGTCCCGGAACCGCTTCATCCTGCATGTGACCGATGTGGAGCACTATCAATCCGCCATGACGCGTGCGCTGAAATCATTGCTGACGAAGTTGCCGTGAACCATGAGCACCGGGCGCGTCTTCGACATCCAGCGATTCTCGATCCATGACGGGCCGGGTATTCGCACGACCGTGTTTCTGAAAGGCTGCCCGCTGCGCTGCATCTGGTGCGGCAACCCGGAGAGCATCGACCCGAAACCGCAGCTTTCCTACGTTGCCGACAAATGCATCACGTGCGGCGAATGCTTCAAGGTCTGCAAACCGAATGCGCTCGCGAAAGACGCCGCCGGCAAGGCGGTGGTGGATCGCGCGCGCTGCACCCACTGCGGCGATTGCACGCCGGTGTGCGACCCCAAGGCATTGGAGATGGTGGGGCGCGACATGGAGGCGGAGGAAGTGATCGATGTGGTGTTGCGTGACCGCGATTATTATGCGCAGTCGGGCGGCGGTCTCACGCTCTCCGGTGGCGAGCCGCTGTTGCAGCCGGAGTTCGCCGAGTCGCTGCTGCATGCGGCGAAGAATCGTGGCGTCCACTGTTGCATCGAGACGTCAGGCTACGCGGCTTGGAGTGTCTTCGAGCGGCTGCGACGGGTCGTGGACCTTTGGTTGTTCGATTACAAGGAAACCAACCCGCGTTTGCACGCGAAGTTCACCGGGCGCGACCTCGACGCAATCCTGGATCGCCTCCAGCAACTCCACGACAGCGACGCGAGAATTCTGCTGCGTTGCCCGATGATTCCCGGCCACAACGCGCGAAAGGAACACCTCGATGGCATCGTCGCCCTCGCCCGCAAGCTGCCGAAGCTTGCGGGTGTTGAGTTGCTCCCCTACTACGACCTCTGGCGCGCCAAGCTGAAGCGGTTTGGCCTTACGACACAATTGCCTGACACCGTGAAGCCGCCGGCGCGCGAGACTGTGAAACAGTGGAACGATTACCTGCGCGAGCGTGGCGTGCGCGTCATCGGCTGACGGCGCGCTTGGTTGCCGCCAGACGAATGTCGCATTCCTTGTGCGATATACCCGAAACCTCGTCCTGTGTCATCCGGCGACTCGCTACCGGACTGCAAACTGCTTTCGACTTCAGCGGCGATTGTGTAGATTACGCCATCATGAAATGGAGGATTTCAATGAAAGCTCTCTGGTGGATGATGATCGGTGGCGGCTGGCTTGGTCTGGCGGTCGGCACGGTGGTGGGGGCGGAGCAGGTGCGTGTCCAATGGTTCGGCCAGTCGTTCTTCCAGTTCACAGCGTCGAATGGCACGCGCGTGGTGATTGACCCGTTCGACAACACGTACTTCAACTATCCGATTCCGAAAGACCTCACCGCCGATGTGTTGTTGGTGACGCACGAGCACAACGACCACCGCAACGTCGGCATCATTGGCGGCACGCCGTTTGTTTGCCGCAGCCAGAAGGGTGTCGGCAAGTTCGAACGCAACGGTGTCACGGTGATCGGCACGGCAGCGTTCCACGACGAGAACCACGGCGCCGAACGCGGCCCGGACACGATCTACAGCTTCATGATCGACGGCGTGCGCTTTTGCCATGTCGGCGACCTCGGTTGTTTGTTGACCGACGAACAGATCAAGAACATCGGCCTCGTGGACGTGTTGTTGCTGCCCGTCGGGGGATTCTTCACGCTCGACACCGCCAAACTCGACAAGCTGGTGGCGCAACTCAACCCGCGCGTCGTGGTGCCGATGCACTTCAAGACGCGCTACACGCCGAAACTGCCGATCGCGGCCGTGGATGATTTTCTTCGCGGCAAGAGCAACGTGAAGCGGCTCGGCTCGGCGGCATTCGCCATCGGCAAGGCCGATCTGCCAGCGCGGCAGGAGATCTGGGTGTTGGAGATAAAGTAGCGAAGACCCTCCAAGCCAGCGTGCTGCATGTCCAGAAAGTGTTCGCACGCAAGTCCGGATTGGGTATTCTGGTGGACGTCCACCGCGAAGTGGACGACAACATGACCGTGCTGGCCAGCGACCGCCTCGGCCACGATGTGGAAGTGCGGGTCATTCAGGTGCTGGTTCGAAGCGAACCTCATCACCGGGCGGTGTGCGAAGGCTGCCGTCCGAAAGCGGCGCCACGCTGAAAAATCTGTAGCGGCGGTTTCTGACTGCCATAGCGACAAAGGAAGAAATGAAAGACAACAAAACGATTCTGGCCATCATGGCCCATCCTGATGACATCGAGTTTCTCTGCGGCGGCACGCTCGCGTTATTGGCGAAGAAAGGCTACGACATCCACATGGCCCATGTCGCCGCCGGCGACTGTGGCACGTTGGAGTACAGTTCCGACGACATCGCCCGCATCCGGTTCGAGGAGGCGCGCCGCGCCGCCGCCGTCATCGGCGCAAAGCACTACTGCTGTGGCGCGCGCGACGGTCTGGTCCTGTATGACAGGCCGACGCTCCGTTCCGTCATCGAACTGGTCCGGCGCGTGAATCCGTTCCTCGTCTTCACGAACTCGCCGGTGTGCTACATGGTGGACCATGAAATGACCTCGCAGCTTGTGCGGATGGCCACGTTCATCGGCGGCGCACCGAACCTGCAGACGTTGATCACGCCGCCAGCCCGCCCCACCGGCGGGGTGCCGTATCTCTACTACGCCGACGCCATCGACATGAAAGACCACTTCGGACGGCCCATCCAGGCGGGCTTCTACGTGGACATCACCCCGGCGATCAAGACCAAGGAGCGAATGGTCAAGTGCCACGCCAGCCAGCGCAACTGGATGCGGTCACATCACAAGGTGGACGAATACATCCTGAACATGCGGCGCTGGGGCACGACCAACGGCCAGCACTGCGGCGTGAAGTTCGCCGAGGGTTTCCGCCAGCACCTCGGCCATGCCTATCCGCAGGACAACAAGCTCGCCGACATCCTCAACGTGATTCCGGCGTGAAACTCGGCGCGCACATGTCCATCGCCGGTGGCGTGGACAAAGCGATCGAGCGCGGTCAACGCACCGGCTGCGAGGTGATCCAGATTTTCACCCGCGGCAACATGCAGTGGCGCTCGCGGCCGCTGGGCGCGGAGGAAATCGCCGCGTTCAAGGCGCGGCGCGCGGAGACCGGTATCGCGCCGGTGTTTGCGCACGATAGCTATCTCATCAACCTCGGCGCGACCAACCCGGCCACGCTGCGTATGAGCATTGACGGCATGGTGGACGAGGTGCAGCGCGCCGACGCGCTCGGCTTGCCGTTTGTCGTGAGCCATCCCGGCGCGCACATGGGCGCAGGCGAGGACGCGGGCCTGCGGCGGATCGCCGACAGCCTGAAGGAAGTCTTTCGGCAGACGAAGAACTCGCCAGTGAAGATTGCGCTCGAGACGACCGCCGGCCAAGGCACCAATCTTGGGTATCGCTTCGAGCATCTCGCCGACATCATCGAACGCGCGGGTCCGGAGCGGCTTGCTGTCTGCGTGGACACCTGTCATCTGCTCGCGGCCGGCTACGACATCCGCGAGCCGAAGAGTTTCGCCGCCGTCGCGAAGGAATTTGGCCGCATCATCGGCTGGAAATTCCTCGCCGCCGTCCACCTCAACGACTCGAAGACGCCTCTTGGTTCGCGCGTGGATCGCCACGAGCACATTGGCAAAGGCTATCTCGGCAAGGAGGCATTCCGGCTCGTGCTCAACCACCCACACTTCTCGCGCGTGCCCGGCGTGCTGGAAACGCCGAAAGGCGACTTCGAGGATGTGAGCCAACTCGACAAGGATAATCTTCGCTTGCTCCGCTCGTTTGTAACACGTTGTAAAAGCGTTAGTTGAGCCAAGACCTCGCAGGGTCGTTCCCTTATCCAACATGACGTTCGCTTTCCGCCTCTGGTGCATGTAGGGTCAACAAATGCCATTCAAATCACTAGGACTTTCAGACAAGCTCGTGCAGGGAATTCTTGCCACGGGCTACACCGCGCCCACCGCCATCCAATCGCAGGCCATCCCGACCGCGCTTGAAGGCCGTGACATCATTGGTTGCGCGCAGACCGGCACCGGCAAGACCGCCGCGTTCGTGCTGCCCATCCTCAACCGTCTCGTCGCTCGCGAAGCCGCCGGCCACGCCAGCCACGGCATCAAAGCGCTCGTGCTGACACCCACGCGCGAGTTGGCGCAGCAAGTTGAGGAATCGGTGAAAACCTACGGGCGGTTCATGCAGTTGCGGTCGCTGGCGATCTTTGGCGGCGTCGGCTACAACCCTCAAATCCAGGCGCTGCGCCGCGGCGTGGACATCGTCGTGGCAACACCGGGACGGCTGATTGACCTGATGAACTCGCGTAACATCGATCTCTCGAAGGTCGAAGTGCTCGTGCTCGACGAGGCGGACCGGATGCTTGACATGGGCTTCATCCCCGACGTGCGCAAGATCGTCGCTCAAATTCCCAAGGAACGTCAGACGCTGATGTTTTCGGCCACCATGTCCCGCGAAATCCGCGAACTGACCAGCAGCATCCAGCGGCAGCCGCAGTTGATCGAGATTGGCGAACGGCGGAATCCTGTGGCGACGGTCACGCAACATATTTTCACCGTGCCGCGCGACCAGAAGATGGACCTGTTGTTTCACATCATCGAACAGGAGGATCTCGACTGCGTGTTGGTGTTCTCGCGCACCAAGCATGGCGCGGACCGCATCGCACACCGGCTCGAACGCCGCGGCATCCGCGCCGCGGCGCTGCACTCCAACCGCACGCAGAGCCAGCGTCAGAAGGCCTTGGACGGTTTCAAACGCGGGCATTACCGCGTGCTGGTTGCCACGGACATCGCCGCGCGCGGCATCGACGTGGAAGGCATCTCGCACGTCATCAACTTTGACACCCCGACATTCGCCGAGGACTACATCCATCGCATTGGCCGCACGGGTCGCGCAACGGCGACGGGCGACGCCATGACGTTCGTGTCGCGCGATGAAGAGGAGCACCTGCGCAGCATTGAGAAGTTCATCGGCAAACGGTTGGAGAGAAAACGGCATCCGACCTTTGTGCCATCGGCGCCGCAGCCGTTCCAAAAACCGCAGCAGCAGGCGCAACATCCGCAATCGCATGCGCCGAGGCCGCCCTATCCGTCGCACACACCTGCTCCAGACGCACCCAAGCAGTCTTCACACGAAGCGCACGGCGCACCGCATTCCCCGCAGCAACCGCCGCGGCACGGACATCACCCCAAACCGCGCCAGAAGATGAGTTTCTGGCAGCGCCGCCATCGGCACGGCGGGCATCACTGATGCCAGGCGACCGTTGCATTGACGCAGGGTTCCGTTTTAGGCTGCCATAACATGAAGGCGCTCATCTTTGATCTCGACGGGACGTTGGTGGACACGGTTTATCCGCATGTGCTGGCGTGGCAGTTGGCGTTTGCGGAGGCGGGCATGCCGATTGAGGGCTGGCGGTTGCACCGGCGCATGGGGATGAGCGGCGGCCTGTTCAAACGCGCCGCCGCCCGCGAATTGGGCCGCAATCTCAGTGACGAAGAAGTCCGTGTCCTCGACTCCCGCCACGCGGAATTTTTTCACAAACTCATGCCGGTGCCCCGGCCGCTGCCGGGCGCGGTGGAACTGCTGGGATTCCTGCGCGAGAATAAAATCATCCACGGCATCGCCACCTCCAACCGCCGGCCGATGATGAATCCGGCCCTCGAAGTGCTGGGTGTCGGCAGCGAGACGGTTGTGGTGGAACGCACGGACGTGGCGCGCGCGAAGCCGGAGCCGGATTTGTTCATCGAGTGCCAGCAGCGGCTCGGCGTGCGGCCGGAGGAGTGTTATGTCGTTGGCGACGCGGTGTGGGACCTCATGGGCGCGCGCCGGGCTCAGATGCTTGGCATCGGTCTGCTCAGCGGCGGCTACGGCGAGGACGAGTTGATCCGCGCCGGCGCGTTTCGCGTCTTCCGTGACGCAGCCGCCCTTCAGAACTGGCTCGATGAACTGGGCTTGCTGCCCTGATCTGCGCTCCTGTTGCCAGCAAAAACACACCCGCGGCATTCGCCATGTCGTGTCTACTGCTGGGGTGGCGGCGGGCGTTGTTGGCCGCCATCCTGCTGCCCACGGCTCGGCATTGGCAGTTCCAGTTCCTTCTTGTCCTGCAGGGTCAGCGTCTTGACATCGTATTTATAGAGCGTGTTGCCGCGCAGGATGAAAACGTAATCCGCCGTGGCGGTCATCTGCGCTTGCATGCCCATCATGGGACGAAATTGCTGCTGGTTGCGTCCGAAATTCTGGCCTCCGCCGGGCCCCTCGTTGCCTTGAGGCGGAGGCGGAAGCTGGCCGTCCTGCGCACCCAGCCAGCCCGCTGTCGAAAGCACCACGATGCCGGTTGCCACCCATCCAAACAAACGTTGTCGAGTCATGGAATTATCTCCATTTATCGGTTCGCCTGTAGAACGCGCGAGCGTGGTGTTTATTGGTGATACGATGGAATCCGGAGTTCCCGCTGGAGAAATGAAACCTCTGCAGGCACACTCGGCACGCATGGAACCACGTCGAACCATTTCGTTGATAACGATCCTCTGTCTGGTCCTCGCTGCCTGCGTGGGCAGTCACGCTGCCGGGCCGTCAGCCGGCGCGGGCAGGTTCACGCTGACAGTGCTGGACATTCCCGACATCCATCGCGGCGCGGGCCTCGCGCTGGTGATGCAGACGCCGGGCGGCCGCACGTTTCTCTACGACACCGGCAATGGTTATCCCTCGACGACCAATGTCTCCGGTTGGGCTTGCGACCACAACAGCGGGCGGGACTTGATCGCGCCGTTGCTGCGCGAGGGCGGCGTGAAGGAACTCGACGGCGTTGTCATCAGCCACGCGCACTACGATCACTTCGGTGGATTCGTCTGGCTCGTGGACCATTTTCCGATTCGCAAGCTCTACGATCCCGGCTACGAGATGCCCGGCCAGGCAAGCGGCCACTACGACAGCGAGTTGGGCCACTATGCGCAACTGCGCCAGCGGTTCAAGCAGCGGCCCGGCGCGTATCAGGCGGCGCATGCCGGCGACAAGCTCGCGTGGGACGACCGGCTCGACGTGGAAGTGCTCGCGCCGCCGAAGGAGTTTTTCCACGAGCGTCATCCGGAAAAGCGCTCGAAGAACGATCCTCCCGCGCACTACCTGCTCAACGCCAACGCGATGATCCTTCGCATCCAGCACGGCAAAGTCGTCTTCGTGCTCGGCGGCGACATCGAAGCCGAGGACCAGAAACTCAGCCTGCTGCCGTCGTTGCCACCGGGCAAACTCAAATGCGACGTGCTGGTCGCGCCGGGCCACGGCATCCACGCGATCCCGGAGTTTGCGGAGGCGGCGCGACCCAAGGTGGCCGTGGCCAGCCTGTTTGCGCGTTGGGCGAAAGGCATTCCCGCGTGGAAGGTCTATGGCGCGGTTGGCGCGAAGGTGTATGTCACCGGCGTCCACGGCAGAGTGGAGATCGTCTCCGACGGCGAGAGCTTCACAACGAAGGTGGAGCGAGAGCAAAAGTAGAACAGACATCCTGCCTGTCCCTCCGTCTGTGCGTTGACGCACACGGCTGAGCCGCTATGATGCGGCGCATGACCCGGTATCTTTGTTTTGTTCTGACATGGCTCTTCTTCTCTCCGTTCGCGCCTGCACTGGCTGGCGACGGCGCAGCGCAAACGCTCCGCGATGATTTTTCCGGCTACGCGGCCGGTTCCGACGGCGCGCCCGCATGGGATACGCAGAGCGTTGGCTGGGAAATCTGCGAGGGCGGTTGCATTGGCGACAGCGGTGTGAGTATCTGGCGTGCCGCGCCATTTGCGTCGGCCGTCACGTTCGCGTGCGACGTCACCGTGTTGGAACAACTCAAGGGCGATTGGCTTGTCGCGGGTATCGGTCTGCAGACCGACGAGAAGAACTACTGGGCCGTCAATCTCGTCGCCGCGCCTGAAGCGAAGCAGCGCCGGCATATGGCGGAGTTGAACGAACCGCATGAGGGCCATTGGCTGGCTGCCAGCAGCGACAACACGCGGCTCCAGCCGCTGCCCGGCCGGGGCGGGTTCGATTGGCAACTCAATCAAACCTACCGCTTCGAGATCAGTCTCACGGCCAGCAACATCACCGCGCGCATCACGCAAGGTGCAAACGAACTCGCGCGTTTTGGCTTTACGCTTTCTTCCTCGACGCCCGCCGTCCGCGCCGGACGGCCCACGCTGCGCGCCAGCGGGCTTCGCGTCCGCTTCGACAACGCCATCGTCACCGTCCAGCAAACCGCGCCGGAGCCGAAAGCCGAGCCGCGGAAATTTCCCGCGTGGGTTTCCCGCAAAGGCAGGCCGATCACGAAAGCCTCCGATTTCTTCCGCACTGCCGAGAAGGATGGACGCTGGTGGATCGTGGACCCGGAGGGTAAACCGTTCTTCGATGTCGGCACCGACCACGGCAATTACCGCGCCCACTGGCGCGAGGCGCTCGGTTACCCGCCGTATCCTCGCAATTCCGCGGCGGAGTTTGGCAGCGCAGAGGCGTGGGCCGCCAGTGCCCACGCTCGGCCGCGAGCGCGG
>CAZGGF010000412.1:0-2376 GCA_964524715.1 uncultured Verrucomicrobiota bacterium
CACGCCGGCGGGCCCAAGCCCTGCCCGCCGGCGGCGCGGGGGCCGGCGCGGCCCGCAGAGCAAAACACCCGACCACGCCAGCCAGCATCGCCAACACCTTCACGTGCTGCACCTTTCCGAACGCTCCACCGTCTGGGCCAGCCAGCCGGGGAAGGACGTGTATGTGGAGAAGAATATCTCCCTCCACATGTGGGGGGGCCGCAAGATGATGGAGGCTGCGAAGAAATATGGCCGCATCGTCCAAGCAGGCTTCCAGAATCGCAGCGCACCCTACGGCTTCTCCGCGCGCGACTACATCAAGAAAGGCGAGTTGGGCAAGGTGCAGTACGTGAAGGTGTTTGAGATGCTGGCTGGCGTGGTCGGTGGTTATCCGCTGCGTCCCGCGCCGGACAGCGAGCCGCCGGCGGGCATGAATTGGGACCGCTGGATCGGCCCTGCGTCCATCCGCCCTTACAACCGCAACGTCCATCGCGGCTGGTATGGCTGCTGGGATTTCTCCGGCGGCAACGCTTCCGACGCGGTCCACCAACTGGACCTTGCGCGGCTGGTCTTGGGCGACCCACCGCATCCCAAATCGGTGTCATGCGACGGCGGACGATTCCAGTTTGACGATGGCGGCGAGATGCCTGACGTGCAGATCGTGACGTTCGCGTTCGACAAGATGGTGATGACTTTCCACAACACCGGCTCCTCGCCCTACAACAGCAAGTCGCCCCCCGAAGTGCGTATCGGCGACAAGTGGCCCTACTGGCCGCAGAATGGCGACCGCATTGAAATCTACGGCAGCAAGCGAATGATGTATCTGGGCCGGCACGGCGCGGGCTGGCAGGTGTTCGAGGGCGGCAACAAGCTCGTCGCGCAGGACAAGGGCTACCATCCCGACAAATGGCACCTGCCGAACTTCATTGACTGTATTCGCACGCGGCACCAGCCCAACGGCGAGATCGAGCAGGGTCATTTCAGCGCCTGTCTGGAGCACCTCGGGAACATCGCGTATCGCGTTGGTAACAAGAAGTTGCTCTTCGACGCCGGAACCGAACGCTTCACCAACTGCGACGAAGCCAACAAATACCTCCGCCCAACCTATCGCAAACCGTATGTCCTGGCGGATGTCGTGTGAGGATGTGCAGATGAAGAAGGAGTGACCTGTGCAAATCACGAAATTGAAAAGGCCAGTCTGGGGTGTTCTTCTGACCGTGCTGTTGTTCGTCGCAGGCGGTCTTCGGCTTCCTGCCGCTGAGCCGGTGCGTATTGGCGCAGTGACGCTTTCATGGGCCGACAAGGACCGGACACTGGCGCACGCGCTGGAGATGCTCGGTCGGGCGGCGGAGCAGCGCGCGCAGATCGTTTGTCTGCCGCAGGAGTGCGTGCCGACCGACGGCGGAGCGGCGGCAACCGCTGCGCTGGAAGCGATTCGACAGGCGGCGGCAAAGGCGAAGTTCTACGTCGTTGCCAATCTCAAGGAGCAAGCCGAGGGGAAGACGTTTCTCACGTCCTACCTGATTGGTCCCGATGGGGCGGTGGCGGGCAAATATCGCAAGTCGCATCGTCTGCCCGACGAGCCGATTGTGCTCGGCGATGAGTTGCCGGTGTTCGACACGCCTTTCGGCAAGGTTGGGTTGATGATCGGCACGGATCTGTATTGGCCGGAGATTCCGCTGGTGCTGGCGTTGAAGGGCGCGGAACTGGTGCTTTGTTCGAGCGCGCCGGAGCCAGTGCCACAGTCTGCGTCGACGGATGTGTTGATGCGAACACGCGCGTTCGACGATCACGTCACATTCGCCTGCGCCAACTACGCTGGTGAACTGCCGTATCTGTGCAGCAACCACCCGGCCTATGCGGGCGCGCCGTTGGGGCGCGGTTGCGTCATTGACCGTTCGGGCATCGTCGTGGCCGATACCGGCATCCGCGCGGGCGTGGCCGTGGCGGCGGTGGATTTGAAACGGCCCACGGACCTTTATCAACTGACGTTTCACGAGGACCGCAGCTTGTTTCGCCGACTGGTTGAAAGTGACATCAAGCCGCTGGTGGCGAAGCCGCAGAAGCGGCGGATCAACGTCAGCATTGCGCAGGTGTTTATGAGCCACGGACCCAATCCGAAACCCGACTCGGAGTTTGCCAAAATCCTCGACACAGCGGGCGCGCGCGGCTCCGACGTGATCGTGATGAGTGAGTTTGGATTTGCGACCGACACGCCGGCTGCAGAGAAGACGTTTGCGATGGTGGCGGAGAAGGCGCGGAAATACCGGAGCTACATCATCATCGGCGGTCTGCGCGACCCGCAGATGCCTTACAAGAAAGGGAGCCGCGCGAGTTGGGCATACCTGTGGGATCGCGCGGGCCAGGTTGTCGGCAAGTATCGCATCTCGCAATATG
>CAZGGF010000413.1:0-22947 GCA_964524715.1 uncultured Verrucomicrobiota bacterium
ATCCCCCCTCGCCTCTTTCAGGAGCGCCATCGCTTCCGCGGACCAATCCTGATGGCAAATGACGCCGACGTCGTCGCGCTCGGCCGCGCTGACCAGCTCGTGCGTGAGCAGCGCGCCGTTCTCGTCGTTGAATGAGCACTCGTAGTTCTGGTCGTAGGCGCGTTTGTCCAGTGACTGCGCGCGCGCCTGCTCCGGCGTGACGGGCTGGCGGGTGTTCGGGTCGTAGATCGTGACGCCCATCGTCACGGCAAGCGAACGCGGCACGCGCGAGACTTTGAACTGCCCGTTCGTCGCCATCCGGTAGAACATGTTCTGCTTGCCGTTGCCCGTGGACGAGATCCGGCAGAGGAAATCGGGATTGCTGGAGAGGATCGGCTCGGCCGCCTCCCAGATCGCAGTGCTGTCCTCGTGAAACCCAAACTCATCCAGGATCAGGTCGCCGGAGAATCCGCGCGCAGTGCGGGGATTGGCGGCCAGGACCTTGATGCGGCCGGTCTTGCCGCCGAACGTCACGCGGACCTCGAAGCGCATCGCTTCGTACTTTGCGTCCTCGCTGAGGTCGGCGCGTCCATCGAGTTCGGTCTGGTTGTTCTCCGCCTCGTAGGCCTGGCCAAGCAGGACGAGCACCTCGTGGACTTTCTGGACGAATTCCGCGCCGTTGTCGCGCGAGTTGCTCAGCACGGTCACGAGTCGGCCCGGGCGGGTCAGCAGCCGGTCCACGGCCCACGCGGCGAGAGTGAAGCTCTTGCCGATTTGCCGCGACCAGTGCAACACAACGATCCCCGTGGCGCGGTCGGCAAAAATCTCCCGCTGGTATGGCCGGAACTGGATGAGGGTTTTGGGCGACGGGATTCGAGACTCGGGATTCGTAATTCGAGACTCGGAATCAGAGATCCGCGATTCGAGATTCTCGTTCCGCGTTTTCTCGGACGGCCCAGCGGGACGCTTTGCCCCGCCAACCGATGATTTGGGAGTTCGAATGATCATCAGTTCGGCGTGCTCCCAAACAAACGTTTGCGGACGGCGAGGAGCTTGGCGTCATTGTCAAGCGACGGATCGTTGGCGATGGCGCGTAGTTCCGGCAGGCAGGCGAGCGCCAACTTGGAGGCATTGAATTCGAACTTGTCGCGCTGGAGTTGAAGCTTTCCGTTTTCGATGTCGAGTTTGTCGCGCGACAATTCCGTGCGCTCGGCGGCGGTCAGGCGGCTCACGCCCTGCATGATCAATTTCGCGCCGTCTTCGGCGTTGCCGGCACGGGCGGCGGCCATGATCTCTTGCACGGCCACGAGGCCGTGATCGCCGAGCAGTTTGGCCAGTGGCACACCCTCCTCGCGGGCCATCTCCCTCAACATGCGCAGCTTCTGGATGTCCATCCCCATCTCTTCGGCGGCCTTGTTGTAGCGATGCCAGATCTTGTGCTGGGTGTTGACGCTGACGGGCTGCAAGCCGCACTCGGTGAGGAACTTGTTGATTCGATCCTCCGGCCCCGGCGTGGCACAGATCACCGCCAGTCGATATTGCTGCGCCGGCGTCAACAGCTGGTCGCGAGCGGTGCTGCGCACCTTGCGACCGCTGGACGTGCGCTGCATGCGGGCGGCGGCCAGAACCACAGGGTCCACCAACGCCTGGGATTGTTCCGGGGCGTTGCCGGACGACTCTGTTGAGATGGGGGGCGCTGTTGGCATGGTGAATCCGCTAGATTTGTGGCCGGAACTTCTTCCCGAAATACCGCGGTGGCTCGCCGGCCAACACGACCTCGCCCAAGTCGCAAAGGGCGGCAGCCGCCACCTGGATGGCCGCCTCGCGGAGATGCACGCCCGCGCCGGCCACGCGCGCCGCCAGTTCTGGAATCGCGACACCAAATTCCTCCGAGGCGTTGATGATGCGCAGGACGCCGGCCTTTTCGGGAGACAGGCGGACAGGACTCACCGCGGAGGCGCCGAGGGCGCGAGAGGGAGAATCAGGAGACGCGGAATGCGAATCGCGAATTTGCTCCGCGCTCTCTGCGTCTCTGCGGTGAACTCGTTTTTTTCTCATCGATTCAGCCTTTCCCTTGCGACCCGGCCAGGTTGGAAAGCCCGTTGGAAATTTCGTCCACTTTTTCACCCGTGGTTCTCATCCATTGTTCGAGACTGTCTAGACGCGCGCCGACTGCGGAGAGTTGATTGGAAATCTCGCTGATCTGATTGTGCAGGACTTCGCGCGAGGCCTTGGCGCTTGTTTCGTAGGCGGCGATCTGTTCCATCGAGCGGAGCTTGATGAGATTCTCCAGACTGAGCGCGAGCGCGTTGTGGCGCTCGTCGCAACTCTGCTTGGTGACGAGCGTCGGCAGCATCTCGATGGTGCGCTTCTGCGATTCGTTCTGGATTTGCACCTGCTGCGGCACGTCCTCGCGCCGGATAACCCGGCTGTTGATCACGAGCTTCTGGGCGATCAACGCCGCGCCGCCGAGGGTCATCATCACCGAGCAGGCGCCGACGATCCACGCCGCGCCGTGAACGAAGTTCGGGTCATTGACTTGTGCGAGGAGACTAATCACGCCGGCCCCTTTCGTCTTGAACGACGGTGCGGCTATTTTGGAGTTCCCGTTCGCGCAAACATCTACACGCGACGGCGAGTCCTTTCTCGACCCGGCTGTAACCCCGGCCCTTGCATTTCCGACATTTCGGATTCGCGAGCCGTTTGGCTGCGTCTTTGGATATGGTGGTCATGAGTAACGTGTTGGCAGAGTGGGAGTTGCTAGTGGGAATTCGGAATTCGAGATTCGAAATTCGTAATCCGTAATCCGTAATCTGTAATCCGTGATTCGAGATTCGTGGATTCGCACGACGTTGTTGTTGCTATGGCACGCATGGTCATTTCACGGTTCACGGTTCACGAGTTACGAATTGCGAATTACGATTCCCGATTCACGCCCCCCTCAAAACTTGTAGCCGCAACCGAACGAGAGGCAGACCACGTGGCCTGCATCGAGGTTGCCACAGGTCTCCACGCCCGCGCCCACATACAGATAGAGCGCATCCGCCTGTTTCGGGACCCACTCCAGCGGCTTCCATGCCTTGCGGCCGAGATCGAGCAGCGGGCCGAACTTGTCCGTCCACATCGCGGCCTCGATCGCCGTGAACACGCCCGTGTCATCGCTGCCGGCGACGAAGGCGGGGCCGAAGTGCAGCCCCCAGTTCACGCTGTCGTCGATGCTGAACGTCATGTCCACCAGCGGCGCGGCAATCGCAGCGCCGCCGCTCGAGAGCCCGCCTTCCGTCGAGAAGGTGTACACGGCCTGCAGCGTGATGTTCGTCGAGAACGCCTTGCCAAAACTGTCCAAGGTCGTGATTTCCTTCCAAGCACCCAGGAAGCTGATGAACTCCACCGCCGTCTGCTTATTGATGGTCACGGTCGCAGAGGCCGCGGTGTTGGTCTGCGCAACCGCAATCGACGGCGCGAGCAGGCACGACGCCAGCAGCAGCGACACAGCGCCGGATTTGGCAACGCCGGCGCGCAGCGTGCCGAGACCGAGCGCGGCAAAAACCGAGATGACGAATTCGTTGGTACCGATCTGATCACCGAGCCACGCACCGAGGGAGGTCAGAATGGCCCCCGCGGCAATGATGTACGTCTTCTTCCCACGAAGGAACTGAATCACGGCTACGACTCCATTCATCGCGCACCATCCTTTCTGTTTTGTTGTGAACTTCACGCGGGCCCACTTCGCCCGTTTCACGTGCGCACAGGTGCCACAAAACAAAGACTCCCCGCTATGAAAAGCGCTGCCCTGGGGCAATTGAAAACCAGCCAAAAACGCGCATTTCCAAAATGCGATATAACGCGTTTTCAATGGACTGCCCTAGGGCAGCTCCAGGGCAGTGACATCAGTGGTCTATTCCGGGGCGGAAGACGGAGGACAGAGGACGGGAGACCGAGGACGTAGGCGCGGCGAGTCAGGAGTTCGGAGTTGTGAATGAAGAGTTGAAGCGCAGCGGCAAACGCTAGCGCGAAGCCTCAACACTGTAGCGGCGATCTATGATCGCCGGTTGTTATTTCTGAATCATTCGGCGGTCAGAGACCGCCGCGACAGTTTTTGTTTCGTCCTCGCTGCATGGAACACTGTTGGCTCAATCGCAGGAGGCGAGAATCAACATGAAAGGTTGAAGCTGGGAGTGCGCGAAGGTCAGACCGATGATCGTCACCAGGATCAGGGACTCGATCCGCGGCGTGGGTTCGAAGTCAAAACACACGGACGCGAGCTTGATGTCACGCCATCGGCGTGCCGTCCGCCGCGGTGGTGGTCACGCAGGCCTCAATGATCGCACCGACCAGCATAATCAGAGGGATCATCTGTAACAGAATCAGATCCAAATCCTTTGTCACCGCCGCGAACAAGAGGCAGCCAATTTTGAACGCCCCGCGTTTGTAATGGCCAGCGTAGAAGTTGTGGAATCCAAACAAGCCAAACACCAATCCCAATATGATAAAGATACCG
This sequence comes from uncultured Verrucomicrobiota bacterium, assembly GCA_964524715.1. Taxonomy (GTDB): domain Bacteria; phylum Verrucomicrobiota; class Verrucomicrobiia; order CAIQCK01; family CAIQCK01; genus CAIQCK01. The sequence goes on from CAZGGF010000413.1 coordinate 4,481, forward strand.
CGGTTTCTGACGAGCGGCGGAACGGCCTTGCGCGGCTCGACGACCGGCTCGGGTTTCGGTGACACCAGGGAGCTCGATACCCAAGCGATGTGGTGCCAGAGACGCCAATAGAACACAACCATCGCAATGCAATAGACAACAACTTCAAACCAGCGCGTAAGCACCGAGCCACTGTCAAAGGCCTTTCCGCCGATAATCGAATCGACAACGGCACATGCGAGATATAAACCCGCCACAGCCACGAGAAGGCGAATGTTGATGGGCACACTGAGACAGATGCTGCGGCCAATAAAGTCCTTGTCATCGCCGGCACAATTGGCGCGATAGGCGATGTAGGTGCCCGCCACTATGCCTATGATAATGAGAACGGATTTCGCAACCGACGCGAGTGAAACTATCTCTGAACTGTATGTAACCAGCTCCGCCCCCACGGCATCCACCGCCACGAACAGCAAATAATACTTCATACGCTCCCGCTCGGTGAGCGTGCCGTCCCGGAGTTCTTTGGCGAGTGCCTTCGTGTTCCAGAGATACATGATTATGCTCTGCCTCCCTGACAGTATGATTAACCTCAACCCGGCGGACAATGCAGATGCCAGCCGCTTTCCTTGTGGAACGGAGATTGTCACAAGGCTGGCGACGCGTCAAGAGTGAGAGCTATGAGTTGTCCGGTGCGGCGCGTGACCGAGGCGCGGCGAGTCAGGAGTTCGGAGTTGTGAATGGAGAGTTGAAGCGCGGTGGCGGATGCACGCGCGAAACCTCACAACTGTAGCGGCGATCTATGATCGCCGGTTGTTGTTTCTGAATCATTCGGCGGTCATAGACCGCCGCTACAGTTCTTGTTTCGTCCTCGCTGTATGAAACACTGTTGGCTCAATCGCAGGAGGCGAGAGCCAACATGAAAGTAGGACAGGCGTCCCGCCTGTCCAATCATCCACCAATGGACAGGCAGGATGCCTGTCCTGCTTTGTTAAAACAAAGACGGTCAGGACTCGACAAAGGGAGAGTCGCCGTCCAGGGGCCACCATTCACGGATGTGGTAATCGTGAACGATGGACGTGTACATACCGGCAGTGTAGAGCGTCTCGCTGGCAGGACCACGGCTGGGCTGGGTGTAGTGTTCGAGAAGCCCGTATACGACAGCCGCTTGCTGGAGCTTGTAAATGGCGGCGAGCGCAAGGCGCAGACGATGCTGGCGATCAGTCCAGGTCGGGTGGCTGGCACGGCGGCGTTCGTCGGAGGTGGCAAAGTCGCCCACCTCGTCCGCGTAGTCCTCGGTCCAGAGAATCCAACCGCCGAGACCCATCTCGCGCAGGTCGCTGCGCAGTTCGTCGACTGCCTCGCGACTGGAAAACTCCGTCTGGCGTAACGCCTCGATCATTTCGGCGCAGGCCCCGCGATGCCACACATATGTCTGTTCCATAGCGGCGTACCCTGCCATGAGCCGGAGTCGTGTTCAAGAACGAGCTGAAACGATGAGCCAAGAAGTGAAGAAGATCAGCGGCCACCCGCCGCATCCGCGGGACGACGCGGCGGTAAAGCAGGACGGTTTCCAGACTGCTCGCGCCAGCGGCCTAACGTTTGCCTTCTGGAGCGGTCTTGCCGGCCGGCACGGCAGCAGCCTCCGGCGCGTTCTTGGGCATTCCGTATTCCTTCGTGCGCCATTCCCACTGGACCTTCTCAGTCTGAAGGAAGTCCTTCATGCTCCCATCATTCGCCTCAATGCCCTGCAAGATTTGCTGGATCGTGCGGTTTCTGGAACCGGAGCCCGACCATTCAAAGTCCGGGTTCACACTGGCCAGAGTGCGAATGAGACAGAGCCCCAGATCACGGTCGCCTTCAAGCGTCTGGACGGCAGCGAAGTTCAGCACGAGACCGTTGTGATGGTTGTGGTAGGCGCCGGCCAGTTTCCTGTGCTTCGCGATAATCTGCGCGCTACTGACGACGTCGACGGACCAGCCGCCCACGTTCGTGACAGTCGACGCGACGGGCACAGTGGCAAAAATATGAAGCCGCTTTTCGCCGGTGTCGCGGACGACATTGATGCAGGCCGCCGAAAAGTTCGCGCTCGCCACCGAGTTGTATTCATCGAGGGAAGACTTGTTCGCATAGAACAATATGGCGGCGACCCCCACGAGGATGACTGCTGCCAGCAACAAGATAACGGTTCTCATGTTATTCCCTTCGGCCAACGTTCCCAGTGAAACAAAGCTCCTGATCAAAGGCAACCTGCACAACTCTATCCGCCTGGCCGCGATAGTAGGCCGCGGAGGATAGGCAGTCAATGGCGTTGGGCATGAGTCAGCAGATCGAATCCCAGGAACCGCAGACGGCTGCGAGCAGCCCGGACGTTACCGTCATCTTACTTCTTCCGCCGGACTTCCTCCCGAGTCGGCGAGACAGTCCCGCCCTGCCCCTGGCTCCAGCGTCGTATCTTTGTCACATCCTCCAGCGGGATTCCCAGTGAGACCAGGAACTCTTCATGTCCCTGCGGCGCGCGGCGCTCGAACTCCACGTGCCATTGCCTTCGCGCGTTCTCGTCCATGCCCGCCGCCTGCAACATCTCGACCCACAACTTCACATCGACGGGAGCCGGAGGTTTCTTCGAAGCGATGCGACTCAACATTCCGGCCAGGAGCCGCTGTTGGCGTCTCAAGTCGAGTATGCTCGCCGCTGTTTCGCGCATCCGCCGCTCCACCAACCTTGCGCCCGGCTTGCCGCCCGCCGACAACACGGCCTGGATCTCCTTCAGCGTCAGCCCCGCCTCGCGGAAACGACAAATTCGCTCGAGCCGCCGGCGATCCTTGTCCGTGTAGCAGCGATAGCCCGCTCCCGTTCGCCCCGAAGGCGGCAGCAGCCCCAGCCGGTCGTAATACAACAACGTGCTGCGCGACAAGCCGAAGGCCCGGGCAATTTTTGAGATCGAACAAGTTTTCATCGTCGCAAAGAATCGGTGGGTGGCGGCGCACCGGGCGCCGCCACCCCCGCGCCAATCATTTGCTTGCGGCCCGGATTCGATCAATCTCTTTTGGTGGCAGGCCCAGCCACTCCAGGAAACCCTGATGCCCATCCGGGTGCCGGGTCTCGAACACCTTGTGCCATTGCTTCATCTTCGCCTCGTCCAGGCCGATCTCCCGGTACATGGCGATCCATTCATTCACAGTCACGTTCTTGTTCATAGGTTCCTTCGCGTTCAACGTTCACATTTTGGTTTCATCACGACCACACGGTCACGACAGAAGAAACGCTAAAGTGTGAAGCGATAGACAGGTCAACACCTGCGCGCGGATTTTTTTGAGAGAACAATTATCCCCAAAATCAGTCGCAATCGCAGCCAAAATCAGGACGCTTGGCGTGCCGCGCGGGCTGGCCGCGTCTGGCGACGATGAGAATCTCCGAGGTGGATCGCGTCCTCCGGGCGCGATTTCCTTTGATCACGAAAACGCGCCCGGAGGTCGCGTTCCACCCCACGAGGAGCGATCTTCACTGCGCGATGGGCGTGAACCGCAGCGACAGAAAGAGATGTTTCATGTGCGGATGATACTTCTCGAAGATCGGCTGGGGCGCGGTGTAAGCGATGCAGTAATAGTAGGGCGGCCGCTCGACGATCACCTGGGCCTGTTCCCAAAGTATTTCACTTCCGGGAAGCCTGTAAACCGCGCGGAGATAGACGGTCAGGTACTGGTTCTGAAAGTTGTGGGTTTCGTCCTCCACCAAACGGTAGTCCTGCATGCGTCTCCACTGGTCAATGACCATCCGCCTCTGTTGCGGCAGGGAATTGGCGGATGTCATCGCGATGAACTGGAAATTGATTGTCGCGCGATAGTCTTCGGCGCCTTTCGGCCCGGAAAAGACATGGCTGTTGCCCTTGACCTCCGACTCCCAGTGCGCCGGCAGTTCCGTGACAAAACCGAACTTCGGGTTGGTGTAAATGTCATACCGCACCGCGCCCGTGGACGAAGGCTGGCTGGTCGCAACAGCCCCCGGAGCATTGCCGGCAGATGCGGCGGTGGCCGCCGACGGCGCGGCAGGTGCGGCGGGCTTGATGCTGTCGCTCACTGGCGCAGCCGGTGCCGCAGCGGGAGCCGGAGTCTCCCGGGCGATTGTCGCAACGGGCTGCACTGTTGCGGACACAGGTTTGGAATCGACCGTCTCTTTCGACTCAATCGCCTTGCTGCCGATGATTGCCAGTCCGACCAGCAGCACCGCGAGCAACACAAACCCGACCACGCCCGTAATGAGACACCCCACCAGCTTGGAGGAAGATTTTTGGGGAGCGGTGGGCGGAACCACAGCCGTCGCCGCGCCACAAGCGCTGCAAAACTTTGCGCCCGGCGGCAGCCCCGCACCACACTTCGGGCACGACGGGGCCGCCGCCGTAGTGGACAGCACCGGAGGTGTCGCTGTCGGCGGCGTGGGAGATGGTTGAGCGGATGCGTTGAGGTTGATGACCTCTCTCCCGGCGTTATAGACATTATCCACCATGAACTCAAGCGGGCGGTCTTTGGCGTTGCGATAGGTGGCAGCCTTCGTGCCGTACCTGACAATATTCAGCTTCCGCAGAATATCCATGAGTGACATGACAGTACTCCTTGATTGTGGCCGCACAGTCAGCGGGCCTCGCACATTAATCGATCGGGGTAATTTATCACCCTCGGCCGTTTCTGCAAATGACAGGCAACACACTGACGAGAGGCGCGGAGTGCCGGGGGCCTTTCTCGCAAGACGCCCGTGCGGCTCGGCGAGACGCCTGGCCCTCCCCGATCTGACATCATTCGTGATCGATCAAGACGTCTGACCTCCACCCTCTGAAACCTGCATCCTGACTCTGAGCTTCTTTGGACTCTCTCACTTGAGCCAGAGGACCATGCGGTCGCTACGCACGTTGTCGAACTCGAAGCCCCGGCTTCGATAGAAGTCAATCAACTCGATCTGTTTTTGTCGCTCGCCCTGACTGCGGCCCACTTTCGTTTTGACGGTAACTTCGAGACGCGTCACAGGATTTGCCACAGCGTTCTTCTGTTGTCTGAAATGCTCGATCAGCAGATCCAGCAGCTTGGTGGTAAAACCACCGCCATAGAGTTCCGGTGGAATGAACAAATCATTGATGTCCCATTCTGCCACGGAGCCGGTACACTGCACGAACGCCAGGCCGATTTGGATGGTGAAGGTTGCGGCAGCACCTATGGACGGCAGCGTTAGATCCAGAGTGAAGCGCGGGGTCTTCCCCGAGTCAGGCTGGCATTCATGAAAGCGCCGCCAGGCAAAAGAGGTCTCAGGAGTCAGATTCACGACAACCGGGTTCAACCTGATATTCGCCGCGACGCCGACAGGATCAAGCGCCGGCAGCTTCAATATCCGTATGGCGAAGCGCTGGAAATCCGCTCCGAACAGCGGCGCCAACAGCGGCCACCAATAACGCAGCGTCGGCATGGCGGCCCAGCGATTCAGGCGAGCCATCCAGTTGTTGGCCAGAGGATGCGACCAATAGTCGTCCAACACGCAAACCACCCACGCCTCTTCGATGAACTTCAAGGCGCGAATGATCAACAGCACGTCGCTGTCGTCTCGCTGGACGGCTGGCGCCGTGCCGCCCGCCCCGGCACCCAGCACTCCCCCAAAGAACTCCTGCCGCAGCGCCGGATTGCCGTGCCCGAGTAACGCGCTTTCCAGGGCATTCGCGTGCTCACAGAGTCGGATGCCGCTATCGCCTTGCATCCACGGCACGCGATACCAGTTCAAGCGCAACGCGCGAAACGACTCCGACGGACCCAGCCGCGACAAGGTCGCTTTGATCATCCTCAAGCCGGCGTGGCAAACGTGCTCGCCCAAGCGGCGGTAGGACTCCCATTGGGCTTCGTCGAAGAACTGGTCCCCCGTGGTCTCGTGAGGAAAGGCCGGCGCGCGCCGCCGATATTGCAGCACGTCCGGCGGTTCGTCACCCACCATGGAGGGTTTGAAATAAACGATGGTGCCCTTGTCGGTGCCCTCCAGACCATCGTAATGAATGGTCCCCACGGCCAGATGCTGCTTGGAGATTCCATCCGCATCAGGCTTCAACGGCGCCAGATTGATCTCAATCTCCACACCGAAATCCTCGCGCACCCGGCGAGTGGCCCGCCCGAAGTCCGTAAAGTCAAACTCCGGGTCCTGGCCGGCATCCGAAACGATGATGTACCGGCAGTGGCGGCGGATCAACTCGTAGAGCGCGAGGTTCTCGAAGTGGCCGCCGTCCGAGAGGTGCATATAGGCCGCAGCACGCTCATCGGTGCGGCACTGGGCAATGCCCAGCATCTCCTTGAAGAAGAGCAGTCCAGGACACTTCTCCTGCAACCATCGTGCCGTCGCCGCCGGCCAGTCGTGGCGTTTGCAGTTGGCCGGATTCTTCACCCACAGCCCCAGTCGCAAATTCAACGCCGTCATGACAAATGCCACAGCCCGTCCCAACTCCATGTTCCGTTCGCCCATGAGTGAATTGAAAGCCGCCGCCGACGCCGTCATCGCAGAGGATAGCCACAGGTCTTTGTCCTCTTTCCAGCTATCGCCTATCGCGATGCCGTGGCGCGACAGGACCGCGCTGCGGGCACCGCGATGTAGCGTGCCCAGCGGATCCCCCCACAGTTGGTTGGCCGCACAACAGATCAGGTGGATGGGCTTGTCTTTGTCATCCGCCAACTTCATATCGTCACCCGGGCACTCGATTGACACTTGGCCATTCGACTCATTGATATTTCCCCCACCCAGGTAGCACCTCGTCAACCGTGCGCGATAGAACTCATGCATCCCCACCCTGGCCGGGTCAAATAGCCACGCGACAGCAAGCAACACGCCCGCGCACACGCCCAAAATCCAATACACAGGGCACATGCTGCTCTCCAAGTTCCAACCACGAACGAACACCGCTGCCAACACGAGCAGCAACACTACGATAGCATTGGCCGACAACTTCGGTACCCAAGGCCTCAACTTGTCCCAATACTTCTTGTAGCGAGATTCCTTGTTGTCAGTCATCCATTTCCGCGTCCAGACAAACAACATCGTCAGCACAGCCGTCAACGCCCCAGCACCTCCTTCCGTAGTAATAAAGCCCTTGGCGCCAGCCTCCCCTTTCAGCCACAGCGCCAGCGCCCAAATGCCCGCCATGACCAACCACGCCACCTGAATGGCCAGCAAACGCCCCATCACCCGATCCGCAGCCGCAGCACGTGCAATATTCTCACCTCGTTCTGCAACGTTTCGTCCTGATCGGAAACGTTCACACCACAATCGTGTGACTGTCAACGCCGCCAGCGACACAGCCAGAGCCGCACATGGCACAAAGAGAATTGCGCCCCCCTCGGGCAACAAGTTCTTCCACACAACTGTCCATTCACTGGCGAACATGCATTCGATGGACCACAGTGAAATTAGCGCCAACATCAGCGCAATCACTGTCCACATGAGATACACTCCATTGAACGTCTTCCGAATGCCCTGTTCCACCTCGGACTTGCTTGCAAGTAGTAAAACAAAGTCTCCCCCTAGAACGACAAACATGAGAGCGGCGAAGATCTCGCAGTAGATGTGCGAGTCAGCACGAACCATCCACGTGGCCAGCAATGCCCATAGCGCCATCACAAAGAGCGCCAATGCCGCCGCTGCCACCAACGACGTTGCCGTGCCGCTCAGAACAGTGATCGCCGCGCTCCAAAACTCCATGTTCAGCCCCTGCCGGGGAATCAGGAACCTGCTGAACTCACGCAAGTGCCGAATCGCTGCAGGCTCCCGGGTTTCCGCAGGCCCGCTTGCCGGCGCGGGGGCAGCCACCCTCGAGGGATGGGGAAACCTCTTCCTGTAAACAACTCCTTTGGGCAGGTTCTCTGAGATGGCATGCCACCAGCGTGTCCAAAACCCTCCGATGTAGCCCCCGCCCGACACCGTCGAGAAATAGTCCACCTGTCTCAGAACGCCCTTGTCACGCAACGCCTGCAACACCCCCAGATTGAAGGTGGCGCTGCGAATGCCGCCGCCCGACAACGCCAGGCCCACCCGGTCCTCACTCGTGAAAGCCAGCCAAGGCTCGCCCGCACGCCCTGCGGTCGAGACTACGTAGTTCGTCGCCTTTCCTGTCGCTTTCTTTGCGTCGGAGAGCTCGGGTCGCACGTCAGCAGGCTGTGGCTGCACTTTCTGCGGTTTCGCCACCTCTCTATCCAGCACTCTGTACTCCGCGTTGATAAGACCTGTGAAAGTGTGATCGACAGGCCCCCCATTTTTGACCTCCTCGGACTCGCTCATAATCTCCTCCGGTTTAACAACAATACAGCTATGGAATCAGATGGCGAAAGCCGGCAGCGGCAATTCAACTTGTGAAGTGGAAAGGTGGATTCCGACGAGTGAATGAGACCTGCAAACTTGCATCAGCCGCACCCTGGCACCCCGGCACCAGAAAGGCATCACGCTCCCTGTTACTACAACGTACAACGTCATACACCCACCGGCGCGAAGACTACGCCGAAGGCCCTGAGTGTCAACGTCAAAACCCGCACCGAATGCGCAAACGAGTCAAGAGTTCAAAGTTAAGGGTGGGAAATAAAAACACGAGGCGTCCGTCGTTCTTGCGCGCCGAATTCCCCCTCCTGCCCGCCTCGTCGGCTAACTCGGTCGTGTTAACTTGAAGCACAAGGCAACAAACACCACGACCATCACCCCGGCGACCAGAGGGTTCAGATGCAACGAAGTGAAGGTCTCAGCCAGAACTCCCGTTTTGCCCAGCTTCTGTTCACACCGGCCAATGATCCGATACAACCTGTTGATCTCCACCATCTCGGCTTCCGTGAGCTTCTTCTTCGGGAGGGACATATCCTCATAGAAGTACTTGGTACTCGGATTGAACTCCAACTGCGGGCCCATAAACACCACGCCCGAGTTCAGTTTCGATGTGACATAGGGATACTTGTCGTAGATCAGTTGCTGGGTGGTGCGCACGTCGACGTTGTTGAAGTCGGGCTTGTGCATTCCTTCGTGAAACCAACCATCATCAAAGACGGCGGCCTGCGTATTTTTGCCCATTAGCCGGGTCACCGGTTGGTTGACGATTCGGCGGACCTGCTCCATGGCCTGATCCATCTCCGCCTGTATCGCGGCCTCCGAATCCGCCGCACCCGGCGCGGCTGGCGTCTCGCCCGCCCACGCCGTTACGCCCGCCATCGTCCCCACCATCACCATCGCTAGCCACAACCAGTCTCGGATGATCGTCTTCATTCCTTTCCTCGTTTAAGAGCGGCTGCCGCTACGGAGCGCTCATATGCTTCCTTGCTCGCGATGACTAAAGCTCGCGAGTCTATCCACCAAAATGAACCGGTCTGAGCACAAATGTTATCGACCACGTCCAAGTATCTCATCGAGGAGCCATGAATAGTAATCTTGGGTTCCGAGGCTGCGAATTCCGCGCCAGAACTGCCAGGAGGAGGCGGAGGTCCATCCCCTCCGACGCTGAATACGAGATTCACTCCCCAGTTCTTGTCCCGTGCTTGATTGCAAAGAGAAGTGACAACGTCACGCAGCAATGCATTCACAAAATCAATGCGAGGGATAACGATCTCTTGAAGGCGTTCGTGAACCTGCCGCGAGTTCGGGTGAGTTGATGGCAACTCACGCACCCAGCGTTGTGACTGTTGCGCGCAGGACGCCACCGCCCCCACCATCGCCAGCCACAACAAGTCTCGGATGATCGTCTTCATGCTTTCCTCTTTTCTTGCGCGTCCAGCCTCGGGATCATTGTCCACATCCAGTCACATTCTGTAAAGCCAAGGATGGCAAGTGGCACAGGCCACGCCCCCTCGCCACATCGTAGACATGGCCAGCAACTCCCGCGGACGCCGTTCACTTCGCCGAACCGTGGACATCCTCGTGTTTGCGGCGGGTTCTGACCGCAATCACGAGCAGCGCGAGCGCGTAAACAACCGCCAGCGCCAGCCAGATCCAACCGTCCACCGTCGGCGGGGTTATCTGCGTTGGCGGTAGCGGGTCCTTCTCTGAATACAACTTCTGAAGCACTACGATTTGGGACGAGGCGGCGGCCGAAAGATAGAACATGAAGTAGGCGGCACCCAGCAACCAGAAAGAGGACAGAACGCTGAAGCAGAAGACGGGACTCGAAGCTGCCCGCCCGGTCACTATTAAACTATAGCCCGCGAGGAAATAGGTCGAAACCACGACAAGAACGGCGGAGAAAATGGCCATTACATCTTTCGGACGGAAGTTAAAAGCCCACTCGGTAATCACGGCGAGCGGCCGTCCATTGGCCCACTGATCCGCGACGCCTGAAATACCGCTGACTGCAGCGAACAAAAAGAACGTCGCAACACCGAGCAGCAGAGCGCTTGTGGCCAGCGCCAGCATTTCATGTTTTTTCATAGGTTTCTTCCCCGGCACTTGGCCCATAGGGCCGTCGCCTCCACCTTATCTTCGCGGCACACTGACCAACCCATTCGTCCTGCCCGCCGCCGCGGGTTCCGGCCACGGCTTAACGGGCTTGCTTTCCCCCGGCTTCATTCCTCCCAAATGTTCGAGGATGTCTTTATACTTGGGATCGTCTTTCTTATACACAAAGATCGCGTCACCCACCACCGGTTCACCGCCGGATTTCCCCTCGGCGCGAAGTTGCAGCGCGATCGTTCCATCCGCGGCCATTTCAGCCGAGCCAATGCTATTGTTGTTTTCTTGTTCGCTGGAACTCCTGTTGTAACACGCGCCAGTCCATAACAACTGCGACAGCAGAAATAGCAGAACGATTCTCATTGAGTTCCGCAGCTTCATGGTGATCTCCATCTTCTCCGGCGCCAACCTCCGGTGTCTCACCGCGGGCTTCCTCCGGTCTTCATCCCGTCCGCTCCTTGTTTCGAAGCCTGAACCGCAAACAGGGTCTTGGGCAATTCCCGCGCTGCGTGCGGAAGGTGCGCTGTAAACTTGATGCTAAATGAGCACGCGTTCTTTTCATCCAGGAACGCCGCGGGAATGTCGGACCCGGCCGCCAAGCCGAAGTCCATGACAAGAACAAGGAAGGCCAGTCTCATCATCCGCAGGGGCGAGCGCGCAACCATCGCAGTCCAGCGCCAGAGAGGCTTCAACGTCCCGGTTGTTGTATAGACCTGCTCCATAGACCCACTGGCGCACAGACTACGCTGATGTATCTGAGCGTCAATTCCAAAGCCCCCGCCTCATGCGGACATGCATCGTCGTCGGATCAGATGGTTCAACCGCCTTCGGGGTAGAATCTCTATTGGATGCATGACCCGGGGTAGCGCGTTCCGCGCAACCCCGGGCTGAGTGATGAAATCCCTTCAGGATTTCCGGCGGCAGCGGTGAGCGCGAACCATCGAGGTGAAACGCGACCTCCGGGCGCGTTTCCGTAATCGAAGGAAATCGCGCCCGGAGGTCGCGATCCACCTCAACGGGCCATGATCGCCGCCGTGAATCGAGGTTCGTAATTCGCGGGGCACGCGAGTCCCGAATTTCGAGTCACGAGTCACAAGTCACGAATGATGATTCACGTTTCCCACTCCGCGTTCCCCGCTTCCTCCTCAGTGCATCAATTCTTCGAGCGTATTCCGATCCGTGCCCAGTTTCACCAACTCACTCAGCACCCGATCCCGCTTGGCCAGATTGAGCGAGTGAGTCGAATCACTCACTCCCGCCTGCTGACGCAGCATATCCATGTGCCCGAGATAGTCCGCCATCGCGACCTTCAGGTCTTTCGCCTTCGGATGCAACCGCGTGTTCAGCCAGTTTATACGCTCCAGTGCCACCTTGACGACTCCCGGCGGCAACTTCGGGGCAGGATAGAACGCGTTCTTTTTCGCTTCGGCCGACTCCTCTTCGAACAAATGCTTGTGCACCGGCGCAGAGGCCGACCAGATTTCCCCCAACGATGCTGAGAGACTCAGGGTCGCCGGCAGTCGGTTGCTGGCAGCCCGCAACATGAACTCCGCCGACAAATGGTTCGGCGCAAGTTGTATCACCTGCCGCAATGTCTGATAGATCGCCGGGCTGCGCAGCGCGTACGCTGTCGAGTTCGGGCCGAGTGACCGTTGCACCTATCCGAACAACTCCATCGCCTTGGCCAGATTTGGCGCGCGATCCATGCGCGCCACCGCCGCGGCATCATCCATCGTCGCAATGGAAAAGACTTGCAGGCTCCAGAGCATCGCAGGCGAATAGAGAACGGCCAGATCGTTGAGGGTTTCCTTGTTCTCCTCCGGAATGGCGGCGATTCGGCACTTGTCCAGCAACGCTCCGTGTAGTTTCTCGACCACCGCACCAACTTCGCGAATCTTGCCGTCCACAGTCACGTCGCCCGTCATGGCGAAGGCGGGATCGATCTGCATTCCCTCCAGCAACGACAGCAACAGCACCGAGAATGCGCCCCCCGACGAACCACCGCCCTGCGCGTTGTATTTGTCACCGTAGCTGAATCGCACCTTGTAACCCGCCTGCCAGACCGGGTGCCGGACCTTGAGCAATCGTTCCGCCTCCTCCATAGAGATCTCCGTTTCCTTGGCGACATCAACCGTGAACTCGCAGATGGTTTCCAGGTCGGAATCAACCCGTTCCGCGGCAGCCAGAATGTCCTGAGCACACCCCACTCGCTGGCCATTGTCGAGCGTGCGGACATACAGCGCCTTGATCGAACCCATCATGCGCGCGAACTTCCTGGCCTCCTTCTGCAAAGCCGGATCAGCCGTGCGAGGTTCCATCATCGTGTTGGCTTTTCTCTCTGCGCCGGCCTCCGGTGGCGTCGGAGCAGTCGCGACTGAAGGCGCGCTGTTCTGGCCGGGTTGTCCGCCAACGTCTGGCACGCCACAGCACGCGCGCATGCCCAGAAAAGGGAAACAATCCGTCTGCCCCTTCCTATAGCGGGCGGCGCAACGAAGGTAGCCTCTGGCCTCGTGGAAAGAACCGCCGCGCAACGTATAGGAATTCCGCATCGAAAATGCGTCGGGGTTATCTTGCTTGGGATCGAAGACATCCGAACACCACTCCCACACATTACCGAGCATGTCCGCCAGACCAAAACCGTTGCGTCCCTTCGCTTTAAAATTGTCCGCGGGTGATACGTATTCAAACCCACTGCTCTTGTCTCCGCTATTAATCCTGTCCTTCGCCATTCCGAGTTTCTCTCCCCACCAGAACTTGGTCTTCGTGCCTGCCCGGCATGCATACTCCCACTCGACTTCCGACGGCAGCCGGTATTCCATCCCCGCGGGCAACTTGCATGCCTTCCTTTCCGTCTCAGTCAGCCACCGGCAAAACGCCACCGCGTCGTTCCAAGAGATGCAGCATGCGGGATGGTTGTTGGACATCACATAGCCGAAATTGGGATCGCGCCAACAGGCCCCTTTGACCAATCCCCACCTTCCAGTCGCTGGATCGGGCGCGACCACACCGCCTTGCTTTTCTCCATCAGTGAGATAGCCACTGTCTGCAAACTTCTTCCACTGCCCCACCGTCACTTCAGTACGTCCCATCCAGAAACCATTCGAAATCACCGTCCGCTGCGGATCCCCACGCTCGAACAAGTTTGAGACTTTAATCCTCCCCTCATCTCCCGTGGCCCATTTCCGTTCGTGCTCAGTGCTGCCCATCATGAACTCCCCGGGCGGAATCCAGACCAGTTCCATGCCCGTGGAGGTGGTCATGGTTTTCTCCGCGGCGAAGAGGACGGCGGGACTGCTGAGTAACAGCACTGCTGCAAAGGCAAAAAGTCTGACTCGGTTCATTCTTTTCTCCTCACGTTGCGGGCTCGATTATATAGGGCAGCGCCGTGCTTGCGACAAGTTTGATGTTGTTCACGATCCAGTCGCGCTAATCCGCGAGTACTATGCCGAGTAAGTTCCCATCAGCCGTACCCCCCGCAAATTACTCAACACGACTTCATCAGCATCAGCGTTATGACTCATGGTCAACAATCAGTTACGATGTTGCTCTCCGCTGGAGCATTCATTTGGAACCGCAGAAGAGATGGAACAACCCCGGCGCGAATAAACAGGGACAGTTTGCGCTTGAACAGCACTGCGCAGGGTGACAGTCTACGCACGGATGATATGGGCGCGGCGGGAATAGTCGGACGCGGCGTGGAAATATCTCTGGGGCGGGTGCACTGGGGCGACGGATGGAACGTCTCTTCCCCGTGCCATCAACACATCATCGGGGTTTCGATCTCCACCACTCATTCTGCCGTGGCCAACTGAAACTCCAACGAAGTTCCGCACTGAAGCCGTAAAGTCTGTACATAGGAGGGCAGTCCAATGAAAGGCAGTCATCGCATTCCACAGTCGAAGTCTGTTCACTCTTCTGAATCTGCTTCGGTAATCTCGCCGCAGCCTCGCCTCAAACGGCGCGCAATGGGAAACGCGTCCATAAAAACCAGCCTTGCACGTTCGGCGCTCATCTGCGTGTGCTTCTGCGCCTTCAGCGCTTCTGGCGGAGACACCTCGCCGTCTGCATCGGGCGAAAAACCGATAGTGGCCATCTGGCCATTGACCTATTCCACTGGCCGCGTGAAAGCGATCCCGGGACAGGTGTCCCTTACAAGCAGCCAGGGTTCATCGACAGTGACCAAGGATACCATTGACCAGCTCGTTGATACGCTCAACGCGATCGCTGCTGCCGAAGAGAAAGCAGCCTCCGCAGCTGGTACCGTGTCGACGAACACCAGCACTCAAGCAGCGATGCCGTCAGCCAGCGCAAACACTACCACCGGAACACAGACACAGTCCGTTACCGCAACGTTCCATCAAGGCACTAACGTCATTATTCTGACGGTGAGTATTCCAGCCTCCAAAGAGACGAACACAGAGTCCAAGCAAGAGAATCAAACCAGTAAACAAGCCGACACCGTGCAGTACGTCCGGCGAGTGCGCAACAACCTCCTCATCACGGCCAAACCCAAAACCGTGCTTAAGATCAAGCGCCTCTTGACGTTGTTGGACGCGGCGTGGCCGCAAGTGCAACTTGATGTGTTCGCATTTCAGGCCAGCGGTTGTCCCGATCAGGTTGCAGAAGGAACACAGGCGATTCGCGATCACATCAACAAAGCCAAGCTCGCCATGCGAAAAGCGGAAAAGGCTATCGGCGAAACCGTCAGGATCTGGAATGTGCCGCCACACCTTTACAAAACGGACAGCGTATTTCAGACGCTACAAACCAAATGCGGGTTCATCTCTACCCCCCATCGAGAGCTGACTCTGACGGAAGCACTGACTTTTCTCTGTCTCTCTGAGACCAACATCATGTCAGTGTTAAGACAACAATTGAACAAAGATCTAGGATCCGTCGACAAGCACTTTGCAGGCCGTGAATGGAAAGAACTCGACGAGGTCACCACTAACGACGTCACACACGCCAGAATAGCGGTCGAGAAATTCGCAGATGACTGGAGAACGTTTAAAAATGACGAAACAACGCTGACAGCGACAAACGCCTGCGAATCACTGCAGCAATCCAGCGATGTCGTGGATAAACTGCTCCGGAAAGTCATGGACCAATACACCACAATGGTCCGAACCAACCTCATCGCAATGGTAATGCCCTCGTTGCACGATATGGAAGGGGTGAGCCTGGCTGGACAATGCCGGATCGTCGTCACCAGCAGCCTGGAGTCCGGCTTGGTTCCCACGATGGCCTCTTGGGCCGAAACCACGCGAGCAAAACCTTTCAGCGCTGAAGAAATGTCAACCATCATGACGGCCGTGATCAAGAGCCTCGCAACCAACGGGCTGGATCCAACGGTACTCGCGCCGGCATTGAAGCTGCTGGAACAACCGGAACCTGTTTACACCAAGGTGGCGCCGGGCATCGAACTCCATGTGCGTCCCACGATTCTGACCAGCGCAGCCGAAGCCCGTCTTCAGATCTACGCGCGTTTCGGAGTCAAAACCGAGCCCGACACGACGAAATCGAACGCGGAGAAAATGCCGCCCGCCCCCACGGTGGAAAGCCATGAAATGGCCACCGATGCCCACATCGGGATTTTCGATCTCTTCGACATCTCATCGTTTGAAATCACCACTTCCCACCCCCGCGCACCCTTCTCCATTCCGTTCATAAGCAGAATCCCCTGGCTGGGAGTTATGTTCCAGGTTCCCCTCCCCAACAAAAAAGTCAAACACGTCAGCATTATTCTGGTGAACGCCGTCATTATCCCGCGCGCAGTGAATCTGCTCGCGGATTACCCCTGACGCCGCCGGCTTGCCAGCGAGAGAAGACGCCGCTATCATCGCGCCGATGAGTGGCATCAACTGTCTGGCTGTTTTGAAGGCGCTGAGCGAACCCACGCGGATGCGCATCGTCCGGCTTTTGCTGAAACATCCTCTCGGCGTCAACGACATCTCCGAGCGCCTCGGCGTCTCGCAGTACAACACCTCCAAACACCTTCGCATCCTGCGCGAGGCCGGCCTGCTGCAAACCGAGAAGCAGGGCAAGCTCCGCCTCTACGGGCTCGCAACCGCGCTGGCCGACCGCATCGCGGCGAACAAGAATGTGCTCCAGCTGGACTGCTGCACGTTCCGATTCAACAAGCTGCCCCGATGATCTCCCCGGCAACCATTTTCCACTTGCACTCCGTCACTTACGTATGCAAATATGCGCATACGTTATCAATGATAACCATCCCATGAGATCCGCTTCCACTTCACCCAAAGACCGGCGCAAGGCCCGCTACATCATGATCGGCGGTTTCCTCGGCGCCGGCAAAACCACCGCCGTGGGGAGGCTGGCACGCCAGCTCACCGACCGCGGCCTGCGCGTCGGCCTCATCACCAACGACCAGGGCCGCGAGCTGGTGGACACCCTGACCTTGCGCGCGCAGGGTTTCGAGACGGCGGAAATCCTCGGTGGCTGCTTTTGCTGCCGGTTCAACTCGCTCGTCCAGGCATCGGAGCGCCTCTCCGCCAAGGCCAGGCCCGACGTGTTCATCGCCGAACCGGTGGGTAGTTGCACCGACCTTGTCGCCACGGTCACCTACCCCCTGCGGCGGCTCTATGGCAACGACTTCACCGTGGCGCCAGTGAGCGTTCTGGTGGACCCGGTTCGCGCGCTACGCGTGCTCGGCGTGGAAAGAGGCGGCGGTTTCTCCGAGAAGGTGGCCTACATCTACGCCAAGCAGCTCGAGGAAGCCGACCTGATCGTCATCAATAAGAGCGACCTGCTGGACGCCGCGCGGTTGGAGGCGTTGCGCAAGGCGCTGTCCAGGAAGTTCCCGCGCCCCGAAATCATGGCGGTCTCGGCGCGCAACGGCGCCAACCTCGACGCATGGTTCGCCCGGCTCGCCAGCGAAGAGCAGGTCGCGCGCAACGTGATGGAAGTGGACTACGACATTTACGCCGACGGCGAGGCATTGATGGGATGGCTCAACTGTACCGTGCAGATCAACGCTACGCAGTTGTTCGACGCCGACAATCTGCTGCAGCAGTTCACGGCTGAAGTTCAAAAACGGCTCCAAGCTCAACAGGCCGAGATCGCCCATCTCAAGATGACCTTCAGCCCCGCAGGCGGCCATGCCCATGTGGCGGTGGCAAACCTGGTGCGCAACGATTTCGTGCCGGAGATGTCGCTGAAGCTGGGCGAGCCGGTCAAGGGCGGTGAACTCATTCTCAACCTGCGTGCCGAGGCTTCACCCGATGTGCTCGCCGCGACCGTCAAGGAATCCCTGCCGGTGATTGCCGGGAAGTTCCCGACTTTGCAGGCCAAGCTGGATCACCTCGAACACTTCCGCCCCGGCCGCCCAAGCCCGACGCATCGTGACAAGTGAGCCAAGTCATGAACAAGCTGCCGAAATGGCTGACCGGTGAGTTCTTCGGCACGTTCCTGCTCGTGTTCTTCGGTTGCGGCAGCGTATGCGCCGCGGTGACCACCGGCGCACAGGTGGGCGTGTTCCAAGTCGCCATCGTGTGGGGTCTCGGTATCGCCACGGCCATCTACCTCACCAGCGCGTTGAGCGGTGCGCACCTGAATCCCGCCGTCACCATCAGCATGGCCGTCTGGTCGGACTTTCCCAAGTCGCGGATATTGCCCTACATCGTCACCCAACTGATCGGCGCGTTCGCGGCGTCGGCGGTTCTCTACGCCGTCTTCGGTGACGCGTTGAATGCCTACGAGAAGTCCAACCACATCGCGCGGGGTACACCCGGCAGCGAAGCCAGTGCAATGGTATTCGGCGAGTTTTATCCGAGTCCCGGCGGCAAGCCGTTGACTGACCAAGCCCGCGCGCGCATGAGCACCGAGGCGGCATTTGGAGCCGAGGT
Source organism: uncultured Verrucomicrobiota bacterium (assembly GCA_964524715.1). GTDB lineage: Bacteria > Verrucomicrobiota > Verrucomicrobiia > CAIQCK01 > CAIQCK01 > CAIQCK01. Next base: position 22,762 of record CAZGGF010000413.1, read on the forward strand.
CATCGGCACGGCGGTGCTGCTGCTGGTCATCTTCTGTGCCACGGACGAACGCAACAAGACCCGTCCTCAAATTCTCACAGCCGCGACCATCGGTCTGACGGTCACTCGGTTGAGCTCGTTGTTGGGACCGCTGACGATAGCGTGGTTCAACCCGGCGCGCGACTTTGCGCCCCGCGTTTTCTCATC